>CAYVBE010000249.1:0-5043 GCA_964448935.1 uncultured candidatus Brocadiaceae bacterium | reverse complement strand
ATGCAGGAGGGCTCCCTGCGCTTCGAGGCCAGCATCAGCACCCGCCCCGCCGGCAGCACGGAACTGGGCACGCGCGTCGAGATCAAGAACCTTAACTCGATGAAAGCCGTCCGGGGCGCGCTGGAATACGAGGTGAAGCGGCAGCGGTCCGTCCTGGGCGACGGCCGGCCGGTGGAGCAGGAGACCCGGCTGTGGGACGAAGAGCGCGGCCGCACCGCCCGGATGCGCTCGAAGGAGGAGGCCCAGGATTACCGCTACTTCCCCGAGCCCGACCTGCTGCCGGTCGAGATCACGGACCTGGTGCTGGACCGCGTGACGGCCGGCGTGCCCGAACTGCCCCTCCGGCGCCGCACGCGCTTCATGGAGCAATACGGCCTCAGCGAATACAACGCCTCGGTGCTGACCGATTCAAAGGATGCCGCCGACTACTACGAGGCGTGCGTGGCGGAATGCGGCGCCCCCGAGGGCGCCGCCAACTGGATCATGAACGAGGTCCTGCGCGTGGTGAAGGAGCAGGAGGTCTCCCTGGCCGAATTCGGAATACCACCCGCGCGCCTGGGCGGCCTGGTACGCCTCTTGAACGAAGGCACCATCAACGCCTCCGTGGCGCGCGACATCATGGACAAGATGATGGAGACCGGCAAAGACGCCGCCACGCTGGTCAAGGAGGAAGGAGCCGAGCAGATCGGCGAGGAATCCGAGTTGGAGCCCGTCGTCGAGCAGGTAATCGAAGAAAACCCCGGCCCGGTGCAGGACTATCTGGAGGGCAAAAAACAGGCCGTAGGCCCACTGGTAGGCCAGGTAATGCGCCAAACGCAGGGAAAAGCCGACCCCAAACTGGCAAGAGAAATGCTCTGCCAGAAGCTCGACGAAATGGAATAAACCACGGAGAACGACACGAACGACAATCTAACCACAGAGGACACAGAGGGCACAGAGGGCACAGAGAACGGCAACGGCAAAACTATGTTCAACGGCCCGACAAACGGCAATGCACATGAGCCAACCGTCGTTTGAAGAATTCTTCTGCCGTTGTCGTCGTTCTCTGTGTTCTCTGTGATCTCTGTGGCCAATAATCCGTTGTTTTGTGGGAGCCCCATGGGCACTGATAAGCGGCCGAACGTCTTGTTTCTGTTCACCGACGACCAGCGGTTTGACACCATCCGTGCGCTGGGAAACGAGCAGATTCGGACGCCGAACATGGACGCGCTGGTGGAGGCCGGCACGACGTTCACGCAGGCCGCCATCATGGGGGGCACCTCGGGCGCGGTCTGCATGCCCAGCCGCGCCATGATGCTCACGGGCAGGACACTCTTCCACATCGAGGAATGCGGCGCCACCATACCCTCGGGCCACGTCATGTTCCCCGAAGCGCTGCGGGAGGCGGGATATACGACCTTCGGGACGGGCAAGTGGCACAACGGCCGGGCCGCCTATCAGAGGTGCTTCACGCGGGGCGGGCGGATTTTCTTCGGCGGCATGAGCCCGCACTTCGAGGTGCCTGTTTACGACTACGACGCGGAAGGCGCCTACCCCGAGCGCGGTCACTACGTGGAGAGCGGGCGTCACAGCAGCGACCTGTTCGCCGAGGCCGCGGTGCGCTTCTTGAAGGGCTACGACGGCGCGGCGCCTTTCCTGGCCTACGTCTCCTATACCGCGCCCCACGACCCCCGCGACACCCATCCCAGATACCACGAGATGTATGATCCGGACGACATACCGCTGCCGGAGAACTTCCTGCCACAGCATCCGTTCGACAACGGGGAGATGACCATCCGCGACGAGCAACTCGCGCCCTGGCCGCGCACGCCGGAGGTCATCCGGCAGCACATTGCGGACTATTACGCGATGATCACTCACGCGGACGCCACGATCGGACGCATCCTGGCCGCCCTGCGGGAGAGCGGCCGGGCGGAGAACACCATCCTGATCTTCGCCGGCGACAACGGTCTGGCGGTTGGCCGGCACGGCCTGATGGGAAAGCAGAACCTCTACGAGCACAGTGTCCGCGTGCCGCTCGTCATGGCGGGACCGGGCATCCCGGTCGCCGAGCGCCGCGAGGCGCCTTGCTATCTGCTGGACATCTACCCCACCCTGTTCGCGCTGCTGGGTCTGGACCCGCCGGAGAGCGTCGAGGGCCTCAGCCTGCTGCCGGTCCTGCAGGACGAGAGACGGAAAGTACGCAACAGCCAGTTCTACGCCTACCGCCACTTCCAGCGCGCGCTACGAAGAGGCCGGCACAAGCTGGTTGAATACAGCGTGAACGGTCACCGAACGACACAGCTTTTCGACCTGAAGAACGGTCCGTGGGAGATGGAAAACCTCTGCGATGGCACGGAAAACGCTGAGACTATGAGGGAACTGCGGGCCGAACTGCACCGTTGGCAACAGAGAACCGACGACCCGAACACTGACGCATTCAAGGGCTGAGTCCAGCCTTCCCGGGGGAAGAAGACGGCAGCTCGCTTTCTTGGGCCGCTTCACGTAGCGGCAGCATCACCTCGGCAAGCATCATGTAATGGTCGGATAGCTCCGTCGGGACGGCACCGGCGTAGTAGACCCGCGCATCGGCGGGGACAAAGATCATGTCCACTCGCAACGCCGGAAGCTTCGCGGGGGCAGTGCCCCCCCAGCCGAAACCTCGTTTCGCGAAGCACTCCTTCCAACCTCTGGTGGCATCAAGAAGCTCGGGATACCGGGGAGGAAGGTTGAAGTCACCTGCAACGATGACCGTGCCCTGAAGCGCGTGGTGGTCGAGGGTCAGGCGCAGATTGGAAAGCTCGCGCCGCGTTCTGGCGACCGCCTTTTGCAGTCCGGCCCAGGTGAAGCCCCGTACCAGTTGCGTACGGAGGTCATGTCGGGAAAGATGGACGTTGACGCACGTAACGGACTTGCCGGCCACATTGAGCCGCCAGACATCAGCGCGATATTTGTGAAGGGCAACGTTCGAGATGCGCTCGAGGGGGAACCGGCTGATGAGCTTGCGCCCACCGGAACCAACGTGATATCCACGGAAAAACTCGTGCCGCATGAGCGCGGGGCTCAGCTTCTCACCCCCGCCGGCTTCCTGCAGGAAGATTATGTCCGGCGCCATTCGTGCCAGCCGTTCCACCGCGCCCTCAGCGCCGAACCTGCTCCCGGCAATATTCCACGTCAGCAGCCGCAGAGGCATCCGGTCCAACTCGTCCGTGGTTCCCTCTTTCCGAGCGCTGGCATAGCCCATGTGGGCGGCGGTGAACTCCTCTCGCGCCCGCGCCGGGAAGGGCCGCGCGACGTGGAGGACCTCAGAACTGGACAAAAAAAGGAGGCCGAAAACGAAACATCCCAGTACAAACCAGCGAAACCGGACGCCGAAAACGCCTATCGCCAGCAGAGGTCCGAGCGCCCCAAACCAGACGAAAGCCGGGCGGACAATGAAGTAATAGACAAGAACGTTTGTGTTCGGCCAGTGGAAAACAGCAGACAAAAAAAGACCGCCCAGACAGGCCAGCAGGAAACACGCAGCGGCCAATCCTGAGAAAGCCGTGCGCCGACGCAAAAAAGGCGTGCGATCCTGCCGGTATTCCCGCTCTTCGGCGGGAATCTTCTGCGAATCCTGCTCGAAGCCCGCGCCCTGAGTGTCAGACATGGCGATAGAGCTTTCGATGGAAGTGGTCAAACGCGCAACTCCGACCCCGTCAATGCCGTTTGGACACCGACGGGGCACAATTCCCGGCCCCCCTGCAATCCCCACTTAGCCGGCGGGAATCCCCTAACGCGCGGGCAGGCTTTCGAACATTTTGCGGATAACCTTCCGGGCCTGTCCGGCTTCCCGGGGCGAGAGGGCATTCCCGGCCACGCCGCCCAGGACGCCGCCGACCCCCGCACCGACTGCCTTGCCGGTGCTGTCGCCGCCCGCCCAGTAGCCCGCCCCGGCCCCGACCGCTGCGCCGGCAATGGTACTGAGCGTCTTCCCGGTGGTTCCCCCACCTTCCCCGATCCAGACGATGCTGCCGGTCTCGACATCTACCATTTTGGCGGTCATGCTGATGCGTTCGCCGAACCTGGGCACCGCGATCATCACCACCACTGGCACGTTGAGCACCTCTCCGGCCCTGGCCGCTTGATCGGGCGTCGTGATCTCGCTGCGCTGAAACTCCTGCTCCTCCAGAACTTCGTTGATCTGCTGGCGCTCGATGGGGCCATACCCGTTCTTAAGAAGCTCCATCTCGGTCCATGAGGCGATCTGCTGTCGCGCGCCCGCCCCTTTGAGCTGCCCCGACACGGACACCACCGCCACCTTCTGCACTTTCCCGAAATCGTAGGTCTGGTCCACATATCCCGAGCCGCTGGCGCAGCCCGCCGCAATTAGAACAACCGCCACCGAGATCATGAGCAGAGCGTCTTTCATGCCATCAACCTTTCTGGATTAAACCTTGTTATCCACCAATGATATTGTACCGCCCCCCACATGGACTTGCAATGGCTGCGCGGTCAATATCTGCTTAAAGTGCCTGGCTTCCCGATGTAGACTGACTTACGGGGAGATCCTGGTCTTTAAGCCACAGGTTACTCGCGGAACTGCACGTCGAGGTGCCATCATGGAAAAGCCTGCTAACGTTTTCCTGACCGGACGGCCCGGCGTGGGCAAGACCACCGTCATCGAGCGTGCCCTGCAAATGATGGGCGACATCGAGATGCATGGCTTCATCACGCGCGAAATGCGGGAGGACGGCCGCCGGGTGGGCTTCCGCATAGCCCGGATATTTCACGAGAGTTTTTCGGGACCGCACGCAACTGTCTAAAGGAACGCATCTTACAGCAAAAAAACCGGCCAGCCACAAGCAACACCCTGTGTACGCACCAGGGCGACGGTTTTGCTCTCAGGCAAGCCCGCACAAGCGAGCTACCGCAGGCGTGCCATAAGGCACGTCGAGGACAGGCGAGCGCGGAGGGCGCCGCATGAGGGCAAAAACGTCCGCTGGACGGAAAACTCTCGTGAAATATCCGGGATAGACGACCTTCACGAGAACGGAGCCGTCATGGCGCACGTGGACTTCTCCG
>CAYVBE010000248.1:0-5067 GCA_964448935.1 uncultured candidatus Brocadiaceae bacterium | reverse complement strand
ATGGAGGGGCCATACTACATGCAGTATGCACAAGAGTAAAGTGCATAGCCCTAATCAAAAATATACCCCTAAAGACACGGGGAATGGACCACTAAGCGGTTTTACGTTAGTCCGTTCCGGTTCGCAGCACTTCTGGACCTTTGTGGACCGGAAACGACTTTCTAAAGACCGCTCAGCCGATTAGAGCGAGCCGCAGCCGGCGTCCTGACTGGGCATCGCGTGAGCTCACGCCGTTGGGCCGTCAGGGCCGAAGGCCGGCGCCGCAGTACCTGTTTACCGTGGCATGCCGCCCGCGTTCCGCCGGACGTGGGACCTGCGTGCGTCATTGCGAGGAGCGATAGCGACGAAGCAATCTCGTCGTTTCCGTGCGTGCACGGTTGGCTTTCGGACGTGAACGGCGAGATTGCCGCGCCCGTGACCGGCACGGGCTCGCAATGACAATTGGGGGGAACGGCGCGGGCTTGCAATGACCGAGGGGGCGGTGCGCGGGGGGTTGGCTTCCGGGAGAATCATCCGGGCCTTGACACGTAGGCTATTAACGAGTATAGTTAGGCGTGGCACGACGCCGCCGCGCGGGGAGCGTTCCGTGCGTCATTGCGAGGGGTCGCAAGGCCCCGTGGCAATCTCGGCGTTGCCTGCGTTGCGCGCGCGCTGTGCGGAGGGCGCTGTGCGAATTGCAACGATTTGACCGCGTAGACCGCCTGCGGGGGGTCTCTGACGAAACAAACCGGTGTTTGAAAGGACGACCGGCGGCTGGAAACTGCGTGAGAAAACCCTACAATGATAATGCGGCGTCGGGGGCGGCGCTGAGCACTCAGCCAGAAACCAACGGAGCGGCAGATGCCCGATAAGGAATACTACCGGATGACGGTCCGCGAGGTGTTCGACGCCCTGGAAACCTCCGAGGACGGACTGACCACCGAGAAGGCCGAGGAGCGCCTGGCAAGCCACGGGCCCAACGAGCTGCACACCGACGTGACCGTGCCGAAGTGGCTGATCCTGCTCAGCCAGTTCAAGGACGTGCTGGTGGTGGTGCTGATCGTCGCCGGGATCATCAGCTTCGGCATCGGGTTCGTGGAGGACTCGCCCAGCAACGTCCGAACCGGCGCGGCCATGTTCATCATCGTGGCCATCAACGCGGTCATCGGGTTCGTGCAGGAGTATAAGGCCGGGCGGATCCTGGAGCGTCTGCGCGCGCTGATCAGGTCGCCGGCGCGCGTGATGCGGGCGGGCGAGATGACTGAGGTCAGCCAGGAGAAGCTGGTGCCGGGCGACGTGGTCGCTATCGAGGAGGGCGACAAGGTGCCGGCCGACATGCGGCTGATCGAGTCGTTCAACCTGCGCACCAACGATTTCTCCCTCACCGGCGAGTCCATGCCGCAGGACAAGCAGACCAACGCCGTCCGGGAGGAGTGCGTGCTGGCCGACCGGGACAACATGGTCTACGTGGGCACCACGGTGGCCAGCGGGACGGCCGTGGGCGTGGTGGCGCGCACCGGCATGGACACCGAGCTGGGCAAGATTGCCACCATGACGGAGGAGACGGGCGAGACAAAATCGCCCCTGCAGGAAGAGCTGGAGGTGATGGCCTGGCGGCTGACCAGCGTGGTGATCGTGATCAGCGCGCTGCTGTTCGTCGTCGCGCTGTGGCAGGATCTGGGCTGGCTACTCAGCATGACCTACGCGCTGGGCGTGGCGGTGGCCTGCGTGCCCCAGGCGCTGCCGGCCCAGGTGACCGTGGCCCTGTCCACCGCCAGCCGACGGCTGGCGCAGAAGAACGCGGTGGTCAAGAACCTGCCATCGGTGGAGACGCTGGGCTCCACCAACGTGATCTGCACGGACAAGACCGGCACGCTGACGAAGAACGAAATGACGGTGCAGGCCGTGTGGTTCAACGGCCGCCACCACGAGATGACCGGCATCGGCTACGAGCCGGAGGGCGAGATCCTGGGCGAGGCCGGCGAGCCGCTGAGCGAGGAGGAGATCGAGGAGATCGAGGTAATGATGGACGCCGCCACCATGGCGTCCAACGCCGAGATTCACCCCCCTGACGAGGAGCACCAGAGCTGGTACCCCGTGGGCGACCCCACCGAGGCGGCGCTGGTCACGATGTCCACGAAGCTGGGCACCCGCGCGCCGAACGAGGACCAGGAGAACCCGGAGCTGCACGAGTTTCCCTTCGACGCCGAGCGCAAGCGGATGAGCAGCGTGCGCCAGTTCGGCGAGCGCGAGCAGCTTGCCATGAAAGGCGCGACCGACAGCGTGCTGTCCATCAGCAAGTACATCTACCGCGACGGCGAGGCGGTGCCGATCACCGAGGAGGACAAGGAGGCGGCGCGGGCGGTCAACGAGGAGTTCTCCGAGAAGGCCATGCGCGTGCTGGCGATCGCCTACCGGCCGCTGGAGCAGGACGGCCGCGACTACGTGCTGGAGGAGGTGGAGAAGGACGTCGTCTTCCTGGGGTTGGTGGGGATGATTGACCCGCCGAAGGAGGGCGTGCGGGAAGCCGTCGAGAGCGCGCATCGGGCGCACATACGCACCTTCATCATGACCGGCGACCACGCCGTGACGGCGCAGGCGGTGGGGATGGAGATCGGCCTGTCGGAGTCCGGCAAGCCCTCACCCGTGATCACCGGGCAGGAGATGCGGCAGATAAGCGATTCCGAGCTGATAGACACCATGGAGCACCACGACAGTCTGATCTTCAGCCGCGTGGAGCCCGGAGACAAGCTGCGCATCGTGCGGCTGCTGGAGGAACTGGGCGAGGTGGTGGCGGTGACCGGCGACGGCGTGAACGACGCCCCGGCCCTTAAGCGCGCCCACATCGGTGTGGCCATGGGGCGCACCGGCACGGACGTGGCCAAGGAGGCCAGCGAGGTAGTGCTGCTGGACGACAGCTTTCCCACGCTGGTCAACGCCGTGGAGGAGGGCCGCACCATCTACAACAATATCCGCAAGGTGGTGCTGGCCAGCCTGACCACCAACACGGCGGAGCTGGTGGCGGTGCTGCTGGGCCTGCTGGGCGTGGCCCTGGGCAACCTGGCCATCCCCATCCTGGCCATCCAGATACTGGCGATTGACCTGCTGGCGGAGATCATGCCGCTGACGTTCCTGTGCTTCGATCCGCCCAGCGAGGAGCTGATGAGCCGGCCGCCGCGCAGCCGCAGGGAGCACATCCTGCGCTGGGCCACGGGGGGAGAGGTGATCTTCCTGGGCGCCCTGATCGGCGCGCTGGCGGTGGCCAATTACCTGGGGTTCCAACTGCGGCATCTGGCGGGCATGGGGGGCTGGCTGCGCCTGGGGGAGGCGCAGGGCACGCTCCCTTACGCGCGGGCCACGACGCTGTGCTACCTGACCATCGCGTTCTGTCAGTTTGTGAATATCCTGTCGCGGCGTTATGATTTCACTACGATATTCAACCGCAATTTCTGGACGAACAAGATACTGGTGAACTCGATACTAGCCTCGATCGTCCTGGTCCTGATCGGTGTCTACGCGCCCTACATCAGCGATTTCCTGAGTTTTGAGGGGCCGAGCGTGGTGGACTGGCTGTGCGTTCTGGCGTCGGCCGGCATTTACCTGGGCGTGTTCGAGGGCATGAAGGCGTTGAAGCGCCGGCGGCGGGCGCAGGAGAGTGCGGCCGCCTGACTCCTTCAGAACTGCCCGATGCCTCAGAGGAGCCACATAGAGTGGGCGGGACCGAAAAGAGCAAGGAAGAACTCCTGGAGGAGGTGGGCACGCTGCGCCGACGCTTGCAGGACCTGGAGGCGGCGGTCGAGGCGGATGGGGGCGCAGCCCGGCGCGGAGAGCCGTGGGAGCAGATACTGACCGCCCAGCCCGGGGCCTGCCTGCTGCTGGAGGCCGAGGAGTTCCGCGTGGAGAACCTGAACGGGGCCGCGCTTGAACTCTATGGTTACGGGCCGGAGGAACTCAGGGGGCTGCGCTTTGCGGATCTTGCGGCCGAGCCTTCCCCCTGCGAGCGGGTTCTGCGCCAGGTGAGCCGGGAGCAGAACCAGCGGGTGATCCGGGGACGGCAGCGCAAGAAAGACGGCACGCTTTTCCCCGCCGAGGTTACCGCCTTCGGCCTGACACTGTCTGGCGAGCAGAAGGTCTGGGCGGCTGTGCGGGACGTCAGCCAGGGCTGGTGGGCCCGGCACGAGCTGCTGCGGATCGGCGCCGCCATGGACGGAGCGCTGGATGCGGTGCTGGTGCTGGACGTGAACGGGAAGGCCACCTATGCCAACCGCGCCTTCCGGGACCTGTTCGGCCGCACGCGCGAGGATATCGCGCGGAAAGGCATGGAGTCTCTGTTCGAGCAGGGCGGCGTTGCGGGCAAGGTGGTGGAGACCGCGCTGGAGGGCAGCGATTGGGCGGGCGAGGTGGACATGGTGACCGCCGAGGAGCGCCGGTTCACGGCCCTGGTCCACGCCGTGCCGATCGTCAACGGACAGGGCGGGCTGGCCGCCGTGCTGCTGCTGATCTCCGACGTGACCCAGCAGAAACAGGTGGAGGAACGCCTGGTCTACGAGGCGACGCACGACGCGCTGACCGGCCTCTACAACCGCCGTTTCCTGATGTCCCGATTGAGCCACTTCGTCAGCTCCGCGCGGCGCTACGAGTATCCGCTCAGCCTTTCCCTCTGCGATCTGGACGGGTTCAAGGCCGTCAACGATACGTACGGGCACGGCGTGGGGGACGACGTGCTGGCGCGGTTCGGCGAGATGGTGCGGGAGAAGTCCCGCGCGGACGACATGGCGGGGCGCTACGGGGGGGATGAGTTCTGGTTCCTGCTGCCGCACACGGCCGTGGAGGAGGCGCTGCACTGCGTGGAGCGGTTCCGCGCGGGGCTGGAGAAGATGGTCTTCCAGGGCCGCAACCAGGAGCGATTCGTGATGACCGCCACCTTCGGGGTGGCTGATTTGGGGCCGGAGCACCGCAGCGGCGACGACCTGCTGCGAGCCGCTGACCGCGCGCTGTACCGCGCCAAAGCTCGGGGGCGGAACTGCGTGGCGACTGAGGAGGGGGATGCCCGGTAACCGCCTGCCGCCCCCGACGGACGGGCGGAAG
>CAYVBE010000247.1:0-5131 GCA_964448935.1 uncultured candidatus Brocadiaceae bacterium | reverse complement strand
AGGCGGAACACATCAATGGCTATACGGTGCGTGGGACTTTTGAATGACCCTGACCTTGGGCTACTCCCTTTGCCGGAAGTAGATGGCGCCGTGGAAGCGCAGATCAAGGTACTCGATGCCGGTCAGGGCGGGGTGCTCACGCAGCTTGCTGTTGAGCATGGCCAGCTTCTGGGCGTCGCTGATGGCGGAGGGCGGGGTTGTCACGCCGGGGACTTCGTCGTACAGCGTCGAGGCCCCCCATTTGATGCTGACGCCGTCCGGTGTGAGGAGCAGGATGTCCGGCTCGACGGCCGCCCGACCGACGCCGGTGACGTCAATGACATCCACGTTCAGGCGGCGCAACAGGCCCTCCCGGCGCAGCAGATCGGTAAGCCGCGCGCCGACCGCGAAGCGGGGCCCGTTCCATGGCTGCCTCCAGGGCGGGGGACCCTCCGCGTGGCGGTCCACGATGGAAGGAACGTAGTGGCCCTGCCAGTCCGACGGCCGCCGGAACAGGTCATCGGGCAGATACCAGCCCTCGGCGTCCACCAGATAGTGTGTGCCGTCGTAGAGCACCATCCCGGCCGGTTTACGGTAGAGGGCCCTTATGCGCAGCCGGTTGGGCATGACGCGGGAGACCTCCCGCACGTCCAGCAGCCAGGGGCTGGCCCTGAGTTCGCGCAGGACGGCATAGGCCAGGTCGCGGTGGAACAGGGATGCGTCGGAGGGCAGGGCGCTCAACTCCCGGGCCAGGGAGGCGCTCATCGAGTTGGCGTTCACCCACTCCGGGCAGCCGTTCAGTTTGAAGCTGTGCAGGTTCACCCGGAAGGCGGGGCTGGCCTTGACGCTGCGCCACGTCAGCACCGCGCCGCCGCCCATGGCCCCAAGGCCCGCCAGACCGGCCACCAGGTAGAGCGCCACGCGGAGGACTTTCTTCTGGGCCTGGCTGAGCCCGCTGCCCTTCTTCTTTTTTTTGCTCGACTTTTTGGCCATGTCGGGTGAGGGTCAGGCGCTGAGTCGTCGTCGCCGCCCGGCGGCCGCGTCGCGTATTGCCGCACAGACAAGGCGATCGCAGAGTTGGGAGAATCCGATGCCCGCCCGCGCGGCGGCCATGGGTAGCAGGCTCCTGGGAGTGAAGCCGGGTATGGTATTGACCTCCAGCACGTTGATGGTCGCGTCGTAGCCGTAGATGCAGTCCACGCGCGCCATGTGGCGGCACCCCAGGGCGTTGTATGCTCGGACGGCTGCTTCGGTGAGCCGGCGGTAGATGGTGGGCAGCAGGCTGACGGGCGTGATGTATCGGGTCTCCCGGTCCTCGTATTTTGCCTTGTAGTCGAAGAACTGGCCGGGCACCACCATCTCGACCACGGGCAGGGCCTGGCCCTCCAGCACGCCCACCGTGAACTCACGCCCCGGCACGTAACGCTCCACCAGCACCGTGTCGCCGTGGGCGTGGGCTTCCTCCAGTGCCTCGGGCAGGTCGGCAGGCCCCCGCGCGATGGTCACCCCCAGGCTGGACCCCGAGGTGACCGGCTTACAGACCATGGGGTACCCGAACTGGTCCGCCACTTCCTGCACGCGATCGAGGGGGTCGCAGTCCCTGACGGAGAAGTAATCGGCCGTAGGGATGGCGTGGCGGGTGAACAGCCGCTTGCTGGCCAGTTTGTCCATTCCCAGGCGGCTGGCGCGCGGCCCGCTGCCGGTGTAGGGGATGCCCTCGTCCTCCAGCATCTGCTGGATGGAGCCGTCCTCCCCGAACTCGCCGTGGAGCGCGACGAAGACCGCGTCCGGTGGCGTGGGGCCGAAGTCCGGCAGCGCCCGCGCCTGCAGGTCCACGGCGGCCACCTCGTGACCCGCCTCCCGCAGTCCGGATGCCACGGCCCGTCCCGTCTTCAGGGAGATCGTGCGCTCTCCGCCCACCCCGCCCATTAACACGTCCACTCTGCGCTTCAATCCCACGGTTCCCTCCTTACGCCGCCCGTGTATCGGCGGACCAGTGTTTGATCTCAAGCTCCAGTTTCACTCCGTAGCGTGCCAGCACCGCCTCCTGCATCTGCTGGATAAGCTGGAGGATGTCCGTGCTGGTGGCGTGGCCCCGATTGACGATAAAGTTGGCGTGCACGTGGGAGACCTCCGCGCCGCCGATTCTGCGTCCCTTCAGGCCGCAGTCGTCCAATAGCTTTCCCGCCGAACGGCCCGGCGGGTTCTTGAAGACACAACCCGCGCTCGACATGCCGAGCGGGTGGCGCTGCGCACGGCGACGGACGTTCTCCGCCATGCGGCGCGCGACCAGCTCCGGCTCGCGTTTCTCCAGGTTGAGTTCCGCGCCCAGCACCACGGCGTTCTCCAGCCGGGCGTTGCGGTATGCGAGATGCTCCTCCTCCGCCCGACGCACCAGAGACCGGCCGTCGGGGGTCATCAGCCAGAGGCGGCTAAGGCGGTCCGACATTGCACGACCCCAGGCCCCGGCGTTGCCGGCCACGGCGCCGCCCACCGTGCCGGGCAGGCCGGCCAGGAATTCCAGTCCGCCCAGCCCGCCCTTGCGGCAGAAGGCCAGCAGCCGTGCCGTGCGTGTGCCCGCCCCGGTCCACAGGACAGTCTGGCCGGTGCGCTCGATGTCGTCAAAGGCGGGCTCCACCACGTGGATGACCGCGCAGGGGAGGTCGCCGTCGTCCACGAGAAGATTGGACCCGCCGCCCAGTATGCGCCACTGCAGGCCGTCGCGCCGGCACTGCCGCAGGGCGGCGTGCAGCTCCTCGGTGTCGGCGGGCCGGTAGTAGCGCCGGGGCGAGCCGCCCATGCGGAAACTGGTGAACCGGCTGAGCTGTACGGTGTCGGCCATGTGCACTTTACGCGGCGATCTGCCGGCGTCCTTTGTGTTCGATCATGGGGACGATGTCGCGGGCGACCTGCCAGATGTTGCCGGCGCCCATTACCAGCACGACGTCATCGGGGATTACGTCGCCGGTGATGATCTGCTTGATGTCCTCGAACTCCGGCACGTAGTGGGCCAGCAGCCCGACGTGGTTCATCTGGCGCACCAGGTCCTGCGCGCTGACCGAGCGCCGGTCCTCGTAGGAGTCGCGGGCGGCGTAGATGTCGCAGACGTAGGTGACCCAGGTCTCGCGGAACGCCTCGGCCATGGTCTCCAGCATCTGCTTCGTGCGGGAATACTGGTGCGGCTGGAAGACCACGAACAGGCGCTCGTTGGGGAAGCGCTGGTGGGCGGCGGCGATGGTGGCCCGGATTTCCTTGGGGTGATGGGCGTAGTCGCTGATGACCGCCACGTCCCAGGGCTTGCCCACCAGTTGGAGCCGCCGGGCCGTGCCCTCGAAGGACTCGATGCCCTCCTTGATCTGCTGGAAGTCCACCCCGGCCTGGTGGCACGCGGCGATGGCGGCCAGGCAGTTGGCGATGTTGTGCGTGCCGTAGAGCTGCGTGCTGAAGCGGTCCACCTTCTTGCCGTCGTAAACCAGGTCGAAGTTGCTGTGCACCTTCGCGCGCCACAGGCGTTCGGCGCGGTAGAGAGCATCCTTCTCCTCGATGCCGTAGGTGATCACCTCCGCGTCCAGTTCATCAACCACCGCGCGGGTGTTCTCGTCGTCGGCGTTGGCGATGACCTTTCCACCCGGCCCCACGGACTCGGCAAAGTTGGCGAACGCCTGCTGGATGTCCCACAGGTCGTAGTAGTAGTCCAGGTGGTCGGCGTCTATGTTCGTGATGACGGCCATCTCAGGGGTGAGGCACAAAAAGGAGCGCTTGTATTCGCAGGCTTCGGCCACCAGGTATTCGCCCCGGCCGTAGTGCGAGCCGCCGCCGAGCTGCGGGATGTCGGCGCCGATGAGGTAGGACGGGTCCACGCCGGCCTGGCGCATGACGTAGGCCAGGATGGCGGAGGTGGTGCTCTTGCCGTGGGTGCCGGAGACGGCGATGCCTTTCTGGAACTCCATCAGCTTGCCCAGCATCTCGGGGTAGCGCAGGACCTCGATCCCCAGCTTGCGCGCGCGCCGCACCTCGGGGTTGCTCTCGTCAACGGCCTGGCTGATGATCACAAGGTCCACGTCCGGGTCCAGGGCGCGTCCCTCCTGCCCCAGAGTCACGGCAATGCCGCGTTCCAGCAGATCCTGGCGCACCGGCGAGTTCTGTATATCCGACCCCGTTATGCGTGCCCCGCATTCGGCCGCGTAGGTGGCCATGGACCTCATACCGGTGCCCAGAATGCCGACGAAGTGCCAGCGTTCATCCGACAAATCCAACCCGTCCGCGCCTAGTGCCTTGCCCATCTTTTTCCTCCCCTGTCAGGCGGCCTGTGACATGCGTCTTTTGTTTTTCTTATCCTGCACTGTCGTTTTTGGCGTCTCCGGTTCGTGCCCTGCCATGCGGGCCAGCGCCAGGGCCACGCTGCGGGCTGAGTCCGGCGCCCCGAGGGCGCGCGCCGCGCGGGACATCCGCGCCAGTCGCACGTCGTCCGCGGCCAGCGCCCACAGCGTCTGCGCCACGCGCCGGGGTTCTATCTCGTTCTGCAGCATCACGCGGGCCGCGCCCGCCCGCTCCAGGACGCGTGCATTGGCGCGCTGATGCCCGTCCGTCGCGTGCGGATAGGGCACCAGGACGGCGGGCAGGCCGAGTGCCGTCAGCTCCGCCAGCGTCGAGGCGCCCGCCCGTGCCACCACCAGGTCGGCGGCGGCGTAGGCGTCGGCCATGGATTCCAGGTAGCCGATCGGTCGGTAGGTGGACAGCCGGTTGGCGACGCTGCGCAGCGCCTCCGGCAGGTGGTCCACGCCCGTCAGGTGCAGCACCTGCGCCGTGGCGGGCAGGGCGGGCATCGCCGCCTGCACGGCGCGGTTGAGCGCCAGGGCGCCCTGCGAACCGCCCATGACCAGGATGGTGGTCTTCTGCGGCGAGAGCCCCAGCCGCCGCCGCGCGGCGGCGCGGTCCCCCGCGAAAAGCCCCCGCCGGACCGGCAGACCGCTCACCGAGACGCGTCGCGCCCTCAGCCCGCGCGCCGACTCGGGCCACTGCACGAAAACCCGGTCCGCCAGCGATGCCAGCACCCGCACGGCCCTGCCGGGGATGGCGTTGCCCTCCAGCAGGGCGGTGCGGCAACCCGGCATCCGGCCCATCAGGACGGGTATCAGCGAGTTGCTGCCGC
>CAYVBE010000246.1:0-5165 GCA_964448935.1 uncultured candidatus Brocadiaceae bacterium | reverse complement strand
AGGCGGAACACATCAATGGCTATACGGTGCGTGGGACTTTTGAATGACCCTGGCAGTCCTGCAATCTGCCCCAGGGTTCAGAGCTGCAGTGCCCCGTTCGTCTCCATTTCTCAAGGCTCAACCCCTCTCTCAGGTTTCCGTGCGGTCAATTACCAACCCTGCCCTGTCGAGTGTCGAAGCCAGCTTGTTGAACGCCTCGATCAGGGAGTCCACGTCTTTCGGGTCATCCACCGCGGCTTGTGCGAATTCTATGCTCTCCCGGACAAGTTTAAACGCGGGGGTGTAGATGGCTGGCTGAGTCCTGCCCCCTCGGAGTTTCCGGGCCACCTCGGCCAGTTCCTCCAGCTCGTCGGTGTAATCCCTGACGGCCTCCTTCCGGCTTTCCGCCTGCTCTTGCCGCTTTTGGGGATCAAGTGTGGTGATGATCCGCCTGTTCTGCTTGGCAGTCATGTAGGTTTCTTTGAACATTCGCCTCGCGCCGGCTCCGAACGAGATGTTGTACTTGCGGATCAGCCCGTCATATACGATCTGTCCTTGGAACGGCAACAACACGGCTTCCACATACACCGGTGGCTCCAGGGGAGCAAGCACCTCGTCAACGGGCTCAAGCAGCCCAAGCACTCCATACACGGCCTCGCCCTGGATGAAAACGGCGTACCTCTTGAGAAGACGCTCGATGGTAAAGTTGCCTCCGATAAAGTTCTTCCAGCCCGCGACTACCGCCAGGTGTTCTTCGGAGAGGCCCTCCGGGTTTTTGCGGATGAACGCGTCTATGGCATCTATGTCGTCGTACAGCGCATCGCGGACGGGTTCTTTCTCAAACATGCCCAATTCACTGTACTCGCCGACAGTCCGGACATCGGGATGAATCCGGTGTCTCGCGTTCACATACTGCTGCAGCGGCCACATCAAACGGTAGAACAGTCCGGCATCCCGGGGCGTTAACTCCATTGTTGCCTCCTTACAGTTTCTCCCTGCCGCAACGACGGTTAGTTCGTGGGTACAGCAGTTATCAGCGGCCCTGCCCCATCGTGACGGTTACTTCGTGCTTCCCGTCGCTGAAGGGGGGCAGCAAATTGCCCTCGATCGGCTCTCCGTCCACTTCGACGTGTTTCAGCCCCCTGCAGACGCCGCTCGGATTGCGGACTTTGATCCGGTATTCGGCTCCCCGAAAGCGGCGGCGCACGGTGAAGCCGTCCCAGTCCGACGGGATGCAGGGCTCCACGCACAGGCCGTCGTAGTCCGCGCGGATGCCCAGGATGTGTTGCATGAGTGCGACGTAGGCCCACGCGGCGGTGCCGGTGAGCCACGAGTTTTTGGCCTCTCCGCAGCGCGGCGCGGCGCGGCCGGCGATCATCTGGGCATAGACGTAGGGCTCCAG
The DNA here is from genome assembly GCA_964448935.1 of uncultured candidatus Brocadiaceae bacterium. Taxonomy (GTDB): domain Bacteria; phylum Planctomycetota; class Brocadiia; order SM23-32; family SM23-32; genus CAYVBE01. Next base: position 3,784 of record CAYVBE010000246.1, on the reverse strand, counting down.
CCGGTGCACGTCGCTGCGCTCCTCCACCCAGGCGGGCGCGAAGCGGGTGTAGAGGTCGAACGCGCGGTCGCCACGCCCCAGCACCGTCTCCGCGATGATGACCCACGGGTTATTGTGGCAGAAGACCGCCCCGTTCTCCTTGTAGCCGGGCGGGTAGCTGGATATCTCCCCCAGCTCCGGGTGGTATTCGGTGTAGGGCGGGCCGTGCAGCTCAATGCCACAAGGCGTCTCCAGCCGCTCGCGGACGGAATCGAGCGCCCGTCGGGCCCGGCCGTCCTCCAGGCCGATGCCGGCCATCACGCAGAAGCCCTGCGGTTCGATGAATATCCGCCCCTCGTCGCACTCGCGGCTGCCGACCGGTTCGCCCGCGTCGTCGTAGGCGCGCAGGAACCACTCGCCGTCCCAGCCGTGCTCCAGCACGGTCTTGCGCATGGCATTGATCTCACTTCCGGCGGCCTCCGCTTCCTCGTCCAGGCCGCGCCGCCGGCAGAGTTCCGCGAACTCCGGTCCGATGAAGCAGAACATGCCGGCGATCAGCACCGACTCGGCCGTCCGCCCGTCGCGGTTCTCGCAGGTTTGGAACGACTCGTCGGGGTTCTGCGAGAAGCAGTTCAGGTTCAGGCAGTCGTTCCAGTCGGCCCGGCCGATCAGCGGCAGGCCGTGCGGGCCGCGGCTCTCCACCACGTGCCGGAAGCTGCACCGCAGGTGCTCGAAGAGCGGCGCGCGGTTCGACGGATCGTTGTCGAAGGGCACGTCCTCGTCCAGGATAGACGCGTCGCCGGTCTCCTTGACGTAGGCGGCGGTCGAGAGGATGAGCCAGAGCGGGTCGTCGTTGAAGCCGCCGCCGATCTCCGCATTGCCCTCGCCGGTCAGGGGCTGGAACTGGTGGTAGGAGGAGCCGTCCTCGAACTGTGTGGCCGCCAGGTCCAGGATGCGCCGCCGGGCGTCCTCCGGCACCATGTGGACGAACCCCAGGATGTCCTGGTTGGAGTCCCGGAACCCGATGCCGCGGCCGATGCCGGACTCGAAGTAGGACGCGCTGCGCGAGAGGTGGAAGGTGACCATCACCTGCCGGGGGTTCCAGATGTTAACCATCCGACGGAGGCGCTCGTCGGCGCCCTCCAGCCGGCAGGCGCCCAGGAGGCCGTCCCAGTACTCCGCCAGCTCGTCCATCGCCGCTTCGACGTCGGCGTCGCTCTCAATCTGCCTCATCATCTCCCGGGCAGGTGCCTTGTTGATAACGCCCGGCGACTCCCACTGGCCGCCCTCGGGACCCTCGACGTAGCCCAGCATGAAGATGAGCGAACGCTCCTCGCCGGGCTGCAGGGACACGCGCACGTGGTGGGAGGCGATGGGCGACCATCCGCTGGCGACGGAGTCGCGCGACCGCCCGCTCAGCGGCACCTCCGGGTCGTGGTAGCCGTTGTAGAGCCCCACGAACGCCTCGCGGTCCGTATCGAAACCCTCGATCGGGGCGTTGACCGAGTAGAACCCATAGTGGTTGCGCCGCTCGCGGTATTCGCTTTTGTGGTAAATGGCGCGCCCGTCCACCTCGACCTCGCCGATGCTGAAGTTGCGCTGGAAGTTGGTCATATCGTCCAGCGCGTTCCAGAAGCAGAACTCGACGCAGGAAAAAATGTCCAGCTCTCTGGCGCGGTCGGAACGGTTCGCCAGCGCGAGCCGGTGGACCTCGCAGTCCAGCCCCGGCGGCACGAAAGCCAGCACCTCCGCCCGCGCGGCGCCCCGCTCTCCGGCGATGGACGTATAGCCGGGTCCGTGGCGGCACTCGTAGAAGTCCAGCCCCCTCTTCATCGGCAGCCGGCCGGGCGTCCATACGTCGTCGGCGTCGCGGATGTAGAAATACCGCCCTCCGGCGTCCAGCGGCACGTTGTTGTAGCGGTAGCGGGTCAGGCGGCGCAGCCGCGCGTCGCGGTAGAAGCAATACCCGCCGCCGGTCTGCGAGATGATGCCGAACAGCCGCTCCGAGCCCAGGTAGTTGATCCATGGGTAGGGCGTCTCGGGCGTGGTGATGACATACTCGCGGCGGTCGTCGTCGAAGTGGCCGTAGCGCATGGGATTCCTCCGTGGATTCGGGTACGCGGGTATTCTTCGGCAATCCGCCCCGCGTGTCAAAGGCAGGCGCCTACAGCAGATGCGCCACGGCCTCCGGCTCGGTGCAGATCACTGTGCGATCGCCGCCCTGTGTGGCACCCAGGATTTCGTCCGCCCCCATTTCTTCGCAGGGGTGGGCGTAGAGTATCTGGTCCTCGCGCAGCCCCCGGTAGAAAGCGCCCACGTCCTCCGTTGCGCGGTCGTTCGTCTGCACCGCCCGCACGGATGCCATGCCGCGCCAGACGGCGGTGTGCTGCGCGTGACTGCCGCACAGGTGGATGAGCCCGCCCTGCGGGTAGACGTCCAGCACCCGCGAGTCCAGGTCGGCGATGAACTCCTCGTAAAGCGGCCCGGACAGCAGATGCGTCGAGCAGCCGCAAACCTGGCCGTGTCCCCGGGGCTGCGTCCGGCCGGCCGCCGCGATGCACTGCATGCGCTCCGGCGGCACGTTGTCCAGATACCACCGGTGAATGGCGCACAGCACCACGGCGATCACCCGCAGGTCGTGACGGGCCGCGTCCGGGTCGAGCAGCATCGCCTGCAGGATGCGGTCGCCGTAGAGATTGACGGCGATGTTCAGCGGGCTGGAGACCGTCGGCAGGGCCAGGGTCACGGCGTCCAACTCGAGTTCCAGGAAGCACCGCGTGAACCCGCGAATCTCGCACCATGTGGCGCACTCCTCCAGGTCGGGCGCCTCCAGCGTGCCGACTTCCGACTCCAGCGGCACCGCCTGCCACCCGGTCTCGAGTTCCATCACGGAGGCCCCGAACAACTCGTCCACGAAGTGAACCCCGTGCGGGTCCCAGCACAGCAGGAGCGGCCGGAAAACGCGGCGGTCAGCGGCGCTCCCGGCCTGCCGGGCAAGGTGGTCCAGGAGTTCCGGTAGCCACTCCTCCCAGCCGGGCGGGGACGCCGTTCTCATGGCCGTGATGCCGCTCAAGAAGAGCGGCCGCCCCCGAATCTCGCCGCTAAAGAGCCGCTCCAGACGCTCGAAGTGCTCCTCCCGGACCTCGACCAGCTCCGGCTCGCGCAGCGCCTCCAGTGTTTCTTCGCTGACGTGCATCGTGTCCCTCGGTCTCCGCCAGAACTTCGCCCTTCGTCGCAGAAGAACAAGCTTACCGTGTGCGAAGAGCAAGTGAAAGCTCCTGCCACCCGACGGATGGGCCGCCTCTCGCGGGAGCGGGGTTCCTGCTGCAGGGCCGCGTGCCGGTGCTGGGCTCCATACCCCCGGTCGAACCAGGGATCATGCGATGTGGATACTCAGCGGTGCGCTGGTGCTGAGACTGGTCCGGGCGGGACGGATTCTCCCGTGGGTCATGGCCGCCGTCTTCCTGGGGACGCTGGAGGCGGAATACGAGGCGGTGGACGTAACCCGGAAGTTTGCCCGCTATATCGTGATCGAGACGAACTACCCGCCGACCGGCACGAAGCTGTGGTCAGGTGTTATGGAATACGTTCGGAGTGAGAAGGGTGTTGATCAGGACCGGGTAACGGGACATATCCATACCTCGCGGGAGGACCAGCGACAGAGCAAGCACAAAGCGTCCGCGGTAGAACAAGTTGGGCTAACGCCGTAAGGCAGACGACCTGACTAACCCGGCTTTATGGGCACCTTAATCCTCCTCGCCGACCGTGCGGGCGTTTTCCAGGAGGGTGGCCAGGGCGTTCTTGA
>CAYVBE010000245.1:0-5242 GCA_964448935.1 uncultured candidatus Brocadiaceae bacterium | reverse complement strand
GGCCGGAGGGGGGGAGGTACGGCAACGGCAGGCTTTGGACTTTAGGCGATAGGCTTTAGGTACGGCAACGGCAGCGGCGGCGGGCGTTGCTGCCGGAGGCGGGTGGACTTCGTCCTTCCCCCGGCCGGGCTTGTTTGACAGTCCGGCGGGTGGCGGGTACAAGAAGGCAGCGAAGTGGCTTCGCAAGGGCGCGACTGCGGAGGCTGCCTATGGGCGGCGAGAGGGTGATCATTCACGTGGACATGGACGCGTTCTTCGCGTCCATCGAGCAGCGGGACCGGCCGGAGCTGCTCGGGCGCCCGGTGGTGGTGGGCGCGGACCCGCAGGACGGCGAGGGCAGGGGGGTGGTGTCCACGTGCTCCTACGAGGCGCGCAAATACGGCATCCACAGCGCCCAGCCCATTAGCCGCGCCTACCGCCGCTGCCCGCACGCGGCGTTCCTGCCGGTGGCGATGGAGAAATACTCCCGCGAGTCGAGGCGCGTGCGGCAGATATTCCGCGAGTTTACGCCCGACGTGCAGCCGGTGAGCATTGACGAGGCGTTCCTGGACGTGACCGGGTCGCTGCGGCTGTTCGGCGGAAAGGTGCGGCTGGCCGAACGGCTGCAGGAGCGTATAAGGGCAAGGACAGGCGGTCTGACGGGCTCACTGGGGGTGGCGCCGAACAAGCTGGTGGCCAAGATCGCGTCCGACCGGGACAAGCCGCGCGGGCTGACGATCGTGGAGCCGGACGGGGTGGAGGAGTTCCTGCGGCCGCTGTCGGTCAAGTGCCTGCCCGGCGTGGGCCCGAAGACGCGGCAGGCGCTGGCGGCGCTGGGTGTGAAGACGGTGGGCGACCTGGCCGATATACCGCCGGAGCAGCTCGAAGCGCGCTTCGGCGAGCACGGGCGGGGGCTGTGGAACAAGGCGCACGGGCGCGACGCCAGCCCGGTGGCGGGCGGTGAGCCGGCGAAGTCCATCGGGCACGAGCACACCTTCGGCACGGACACCGACGACCGGGAGCGGATACTGACGACACTGATGAAGCTGTGCGAGAAGACGGCGCGGCGCGTGCGGAAGGCGGGCTTCGCCGGCCGCACGGTGACCACCAAGGTGCGCACGGAGGACTTTACCACCTACACGCGCCGGCAGACGTTGCGGCACCCGGTGGTCGAGGCAAGCGAGATATACGAGGCGGCGGTGGAGAACCTGAACGGCGCTCCGGTGCGCGGGCGGAAGCTGCGGCTGATCGGGGTGTCCGTGAGCGGGCTGATCGGGCGGGAGCGCGCGGCGCGCCAGGCATCGTTGTTCGGCGACCTGGAGGATATCCATGAGCGGCTGGCGAGGGCCGAGGATGCCGTGAAGGACCGCTTCGGGGAGGAGGCGCTGCGGCGGGGGGCGTCCTACGGGCCGGGGGACGGCACACGGACGGACGCGGACGATGGGTCACCTTAAATCAACCCAGGCCCAGATTACCTGGCCTATTATGGGGTCTTCGACCTCTCGGAGGTCCACGATGAGGGGCGGGTGGCGCTTCTGGTCCTCGTTGTCGCTGAACAGCAGGGCGTAGGGACGGCGGATGCGGAGGCGCTTGATGACCACCGTGCCCTCCCCGGTGCGGCTGCAGACGATGCGGTTCTCCAGGGCGCGCATGGGGATGGGCGTGATGTCCACGGCCACGATGCTGCCGTCGGTGAGGGTGGGCGCCATGCTGTCGCCGGAGATGCGGACGCAGCGGATGGTCTCCGGGCGCGGCGCCACGCGGCGGTGTATGATGCAGTAGCCCTCGACCTGCTCCTCCATGACCAGCCCGGCGCCGGCGGCGGCCGCGTCGCGCAGGTAGGGGACGGCGTAATACTGGTCCTCCCCCTCCAGCCGGCGGATGCCCTTCAGCTCCTTCTGATCGGTCACGATGACCGGTCTGGCCGGGCGCACGCCGGTGAAGCGCTCGCCCGACCCCTCCAGCACCCATTTGTGGTTGATTCGGAAGCGGTGCTCCAGCGCCAGCAGCACGGGCAGGGGGGGCTCGCGGCGGTCGGTTTCGTAGGCCGCCACGGTGCTCTGGGTGACCCCGACGCCCTCGGCGAACTCGGACTGGTTAAGGCCGAGTTCCCGTCGCGCGGCGCGCAGCCGTTCTCCCACGGTGGTTGCGCTATCGCTGTTCATGGACATCTCCCCATCTCTCGTAACAGGTATTATAGCGCGTCTCGAACCGAATAGCAAGCAAGATTATTGATATCCGATATATTGCTTGCATTCTATGCCCGAAACGACTACAATGCGGGACGCGTCCGATGGATAGTATAGTGAACGCAGGCCGAAGGTCAAGGGAAAACACAGCGGGAAAGGAGAGGCTATGTCTGTGAAGACTTCGCAGGATGCGGCGCGACCGGGCGCGTGGCCCGCCACGGTGGTGCGCAGGCGGTTGCGCAGGATGGCGCACGTTCGGGCGCGGCTGGACGCCCTGGAGGCGGAACTGGCACGTGAGAGGCAGGAACTGGAGGCGCGTTACGAGCGCCGGCTGGACACCCGACGCAACCGGCTGGCCAGGATGCGCGAGGAACTGGAGGCATACTGCCGGCGGCACCGGCAGGAGATATTCCCCGACGGCCGCAAGAGCCTGGAGACGCCGCTGGGCAAGGTGGGTTTTCGGCGGTCGCCCGCCTCGGTGCGGCTGCGTCCCGATGTTGACGGCGCGCAGGCATCGCGGCGGCTGGAGCGGGCGGGCCTGGAGCGCTTCGTGCGCGTCCGGCGCAGCCCGGACCGGCGTGCCCTGAACCGGGCGCTCCGGGAGGGTCAACTGACGCGCGAGCGGCTGGCGGGCTGCGGCATGGAGGTGGTGGATAGTGCCGAGAGCTTTCACTGCGCGGTCGAAGGCGCGGAAAGGAGGGGCTGATGGATCGGCGGAGTCTCGTGCGCGACCTGGCGGGCTCGATTCCGGGCGATCTGCGGTCGCTGCGCGGCAAGCTGATGCTGGAGACGTTCGCCGAGGTGCTGGGTGTGGTCGAGGTGGCGTGCCCCGCCTGCCGCGCGACGGGCTGGCTGGACCGCCGGCGGCTGGAAGTCTGTCCCATCTGCTGTGGCTTTCAGGAGGTGCCCGACCGTCTGGCGGACTGGTTCAAGAAAGAGGTGCAGCGGCGCCTGGCGAGCAGGCGGTCGCGCAGGCGGCCGGTTGCCGTATCCCATACGGAAACAAGATGATCTGGAAGGGAGAAGTTGCATGAACTGTGACGTCTGCGGCTGTCCTGAGGCCCGGTGGCTGCGCGTGCGCACCGTGGCCCGGACGCTGAGTTGCGACAGCAAGTCCATCCGCCGGCTGATCAAGAAGGGCGAGCTCAGGGGGATGCGCCTGGGAGCCGAGTGGCGGGTGGAGCATGCGTCCCTGGACGCCTACGTGAGGGCGAACCGGGTAGGCTTTGCCGAGGACTGCGCCGCCGCCCCCTGACGTTGTTTCGCGCGCCGAGGCGGCTATCATGGAAGTAGCGACGATCCGGGCAATTCTGCGTGCAAAAAGGATTTGCGATGGCCAAGGGACCGCCGGAAGACCTGCGGCAGAAGATCGAGCAGTTCCCGCGCAGGCCCGGTGTGTACCTGATGAAGGATGACCGCAGCGAGGTCATCTACGTGGGGAAGGCGAAGGACCTGCGGGCACGGGTGCGCAGCTACTTCCTGGAGAGCGGGGACGACTGGCGGCTGATCAGCAAGCGCATCGGCCAGGTGGCCGACGTGGACGTGGTGGTTACCTCTTCGGAGAAGGAGGCGCTGCTGCTGGAGAGCAATTTCATCAAGCAGTTTCGCCCGCGCTACAACGTCAACTTCCGCGACGACAAGAGCTTCGTCAGCATCAAGCTGGACCCTTCCGAGCCCTGGCCGCGGCCGATCGTCACCCGCCGGCTGGAGGACCCCGAGGCGATGTATTTCGGCCCCTACGCCAGCGCACGTGCGGCGCGCAAGACGCTGCGCGTGCTGCGGGACGTCTTCCCCCTGCGGCGGTGCAGCATACGGGAGTGCCGGCAGCGCGAGCGGCCCTGCATCTACGGCGAGATGGGCAAGTGCGCCGCGCCGTGCTGCTCCGAGGTCTCCGAGGAGGAGTATCAGGAGCTGGTGGACCAGGTGGTGATGTTTCTGCGCGGGAACGCGGACGACCTGCTCGATGCCCTGCGCGAGGACATGGAGGAGGCGGCGGAGAACCTGGAGTTCGAGCGCGCCGCCCGCATCCGCGACCGCATCCAGGCCGTGCGTGAGACGCTGGAGACCCAGCACGTAGCCGAGAGCGCCGGCGAGGTGGACCGCGACGTGTTCGGCATCTGCACGCTGGACCACTACGTCTCCATCGCCGTGCTGTTCGTGCGCGACGGCAACGTGCGCGACGTGACATCCTACCGTTTCCCGGCGGATCTGGACAGCCAGGAGGCGATCTTCCGCTCTTTCCTCAACCAGTTCTACCGTGCCAACCGCTTTGTGCCGGCGGAGGTGCTGGTGCCGGTCGAGACCGAGGACGCCGAAGTGCTGGAGTCCTGGCTGAGCGAGAAGAAGGGCCGCCGTGTGTGCGTCATCCACCCGAAGCGGGGCTCCAAGAGGCGACTGGTGGAGATGGCCGGCCGGAACGCCCGGCAGGCCGAGCGCGCCGCCACCTCCGCCGAGGAGAAGCGGAAGCTGGAGATGGAATCGCTGCAGGGTGTGCTGGACCTCAGCGAGCTTCCGCGCAACATCGAGTGCTTCGACATCTCCACCCTCCAGGGCGGCGAGGCGGTGGGCAGCATGGTCGTGTTCCGCAGGGGCGAGCCGGACAAGTCCTCCTACCGCCGCTACAAGATACGCGACATCGAGGGGCAGGACGACTTCGCCATGATGCGGCAGGTGCTGGGCCGCCGTTACAGCCGGCTGGTGGCCGAAGAGGGCGAGCCGCCGGAGCTGGTGCTGGTGGACGGCGGCAAGGGGCAGCTCGGAGTGGCGCTGGAGGTGCTGGGGGAACTGGACGTGGAGGCGCCGGACGTGGCCGCACTGGCCAAGGCCCGCAGCCGCGCGGGGCGCCAGACGAAGGCCGAGCGTGTGTTCCTTCCGGGCGAATCGGAGCCCGTGGTGGTGCCGAAGGACAGCTACGGCCTCCGCCTGATCGTTCGCGTGCGGGATGAGGCCCACCGGTTCGCCATCAGCTACCACCGCAAACTGCGCCGCAAGGGTGCGCTCAAGTCGCCCCTGACCGAGGTGCAGGGCATCGGTCGGAAGAAGGCGCGGCGCCTGATGGAGCACTTCGGCGGCCT
>CAYVBE010000244.1:0-5328 GCA_964448935.1 uncultured candidatus Brocadiaceae bacterium | reverse complement strand
GGCGGCGGCACGCCATCTGCTGCGTTGCTCTTCGCTCACCGCGCCTTGCATCTGGTCCACCGGCGCTCCGGCTGAACCCGTAAAATCAAGTGTTATGAACCACTGGAAGGTGAGGCAAGAAAACCAGGGCTCCCTTGAATGGGGTGCCTGTCGGGGCTTCGAGGGTCCTGGCAAGCTCAGGGTGGTGGACGTAGCCCCTGCCGCCTCGTGATGGCGTGGAAATACGGAAGAATCGGCCAGAGCGGCCGTCCGGCGGCCACGAACGAGAGCGCCTGTGCAGCATACGAAGCGCCTCTTGGCCACCTTCGCATCCTCCGGGCCGAAACCAACACTGCGCAGCCGTGATCGGGTGAATGACCCTGCGGCGTCCGGTTGCCACGGGTCATAGGCCGGGATATTATGGAGTCTTGTGCCGTCTCGGGCTGTTTGTCTGAATGCTCCCTGTAATCCTCCGCAGTCTCCCATGAGCGAATCCTTGAAGTTGCAGGTCATTGCGTGCGGTGTTTTTGAGCGCGAACTGGAAGAAGTCCGTCGCCGCAGCCAGAACGAGGTGGACGTCCGCCTGCTGGACGCCGGGCTGCACGCGGCGCCGGACAGGCTGCGGCTCCGCGCTCAGGAGGCCATAGACGACTCCTCAAGAAGGGGTTACGACGCCGTGTGCTTTGCCTACGGTCTCTGCGGGGGCGGCACGACGGGCCTGACCGCGCGCGACGTGCCGCTGGTGCTGCCGCGCGTGCACGACTGCATCTCCATATTCCTGGGCAGCGCGCAGGCCTATCGGGAACAGTTCTCCCGCAGCCCCGGAACCTTCTACTTCACCACCGGCTGGTACGACAAAAAGGCCCACCCGGACAGGATGCGTCTGGGTGCGGCGCGCGAGTTCGAGCCCCGCACGCACCCGCACTACGACGATTTCGCCGAGCAGTACGGGGAGGAGAACGCCCACTTCATCATCGAATTCCTGGAAAGCTGGCGGCGCAACTACCGGCGGGCGGCGCTGATAGACCACGGGTTAGCCACCCCGGAGCACGAGGAACTGACCGAGACCGTGGCCCGCGCGGCGGGGTGGGAGTATGAAAAGCTGCAGGGCAGCCTGCGCCTGCTGCAGGACCTGGTGGACGGCAACTGGGACGAGGCGCGATACCTGGTGGCGGCGCCGGGAGAGACGGTGGTGGCCACCAACGACCGTCGCGTGCTGGCCACCGCCCCCGGGGGGGAGGGCCGGGCCGCTCCGCGGGCCGCCGCGCCGCTGGTCGAAGAGGGCACTTTCACCTACGGGGACCCCGGGCACGAGCAGCAGCTGCACAGCGGCGTGGCCCTGGGTATTGACGCGGGCGGGACCTACACCGACGCGGTGCTCTACGACCTGGGCCGACGGAAGGTCCAGAGCAAGGCCAAGGCTCAGACGACGCACGGCGACCTGGCGCGCGGCGTTTCCGAGGCGTTGGGCGGGTTAGATTCGTCGCTCTGGCCGCGGGTCGAGTACGTCTGCCTGTCCACCACGCTGGCAACCAACGCCATCGTGGAGGGACGGGGGCGGCCCGTGGGCCTGCTGCTGATGCCGTATGACCCGGGGCTGGTCACGCGGATCCGCACGCCCCGGCGCCGGTGCCTGGGCGCCCGGATGGGCATCGAGGGCGTGGAAGAGGAGCCCGTTGACGAGAGGGAAGTCCGGCGCGCGGCGCGGGAACTGGTGCGGGAGGGCGCGGAGGCGTTCGCCGTGAGCGGCTACGCGGCGGTCCGCAACCCGGCCCACGAGACGGCTGTGCGGGACGTGCTCCGGGAGGAATTCGACCTGCCCGTGGTCTGCGGACACGAGTTGACCGGCAAGCTCAATTTCGTCACGCGGGCGCATACGGCGGTTCTGAACGCCCGGCTGATACCCGCGATAGACCACCTGCTGGAAGCGACCGGACAGGTGCTTGCCGACGCCGGCCTGCGGGCCCCGCTGTTCGTGGTGCGCGGCGACGGGACGCTCATCCGTGCGGAGGCCGCCCGGCGCCGCGCCGTGGAGACCGTGCTGAGCGGGCCGGCGGCCAGCGCGGTGGGCGGACTGGTGCTGACCGGCCTGCGAGACGCCATGGTGGTGGACGTGGGCGGCACGACTACGGACACCGTGGGGCTGGAGGATGGGATTGTCGCCGTGCGGGAAGAGGGCGCCTCCGTGGGCGACTGGCGCACCAGCGTGGAAGCGGCGGACATCCAGACCACCGGCCTGGGCGGCGACAGCGCGGTGAGACCCGATGAACGGGGCGGGCTGCGGATCGGTCCGGACCGCGTGCTGCCCCTCTGCCGGCTGGCGCACGACTATCCCGCCCTGCGCGAGGAACTGAAGCGGATGGCTGAAGCAGTGCCTGCCGACGACCTGCATATGCCCGAGTTCCTGACCCTGGTGGAAGGAGCCGAGGACGCCGCCGCCGGGGGCCGAGAGGGAGACATAATCGAAGTGCTGGCCCGGGGGCCCCGCACGCGCACCGCCCTGAGCGATGCCTGCGGCTGCCAGGACCCGGCACTGCTGCCCCTCCGGCGGCTGGAGAGAATCGGCGCCATACGCCGCGCCGGGCCCACCCCGACCGACGCCCTGCACGTGCTGGGGGAGTTCGGCACGTACGACGTCGAGGCCGCGCGGCTGGGTATGCGGGCGCTGGGCCGGTTCCTGCGCCTTCCGGAGCGGGAAACGGCCCTGCGCGTGCGCCGCGAGACCGAGCGCCTGCTGGCGCTGGCCCTGATGCGGGCCGAGCTGGCCGACGGCCGGTCGGACTGCCCCGCGGACCTGTTCGACCGGGCGCACGGGCTGCTGGAGATGGCCGTGGACGGAACGGACGGGCGGCACTTCCGCATCGCGTGGCAGCAGAAACGGCCCGTGGTGGGCATCGGGGCCCCCGTGAGGGCCTTTCTGCCGGGCGCCTGCCGGCTGCTGGGCGCCGAGCCCGTTATACCGGACGACGCCGAGGTGGCCAACGCCGTGGGCGCCGCCCTGAGCAAGGTCGTTGCCAGAACCACGGCCCGCATACGACCCACGGAGACGGGCAGCTACGTGCTGCACGCTGCCGACCTGCGGAAGGAATACGGAGACCTGAGGCCCGCCGTGGCCGCCGCACGGGAGCACGTGGTGGATCTGGTGCGGGCGCGGGCGGTGGAGTTCGGCTCCTCGGAGCGCCAGGTGCGCGTCGCCGTGAAGCGGCGCACCGGACGGCTGCAGGACGGCAGCGAGAAAATGCTGGAAGTAGTGGTGCACGGAACGCTGGAAGGCGCCCCGGACAGTGGCTGATTACGATACAGTGTGACCACCTGAGTCACGCTTTCGGGCGCGGAAGCCGGGGCATTTGACTCCGTCCGGGCGGGGCGTCATAATAGCTTATTCTTCCCTGTGGCCCCATCGTCCAGTGGCCTAGGACACCGGACTTTCGATCCGGCAACCGGGGTTCGACTCCCCGTGGGGTCACCACAGCCCAAAAAAGGCCCGTGCATCGAGCATGGGCCTTTTCTTATGCGCCCCGGGCGGTGCCATGATGGCAGGACGGCCCGGCACGGGTGCCGCAGGCGCAGCAGGGCCGCGCACGGGGCGCTGAGGGGGGAACGACGGTCGCTGAGACCCACGGACGGCCGCAGCCCCGTCCCACGCGCGCCATTCTGGCAGGTGGAAGGTACGCAAAAAAAGGGAATGCGCGGGAGCGCATTCCCTTGTGGGAGAATGTCCTGAAGGCCTTTAGGTTTCAGAACATTTCACTGAGCTCTACGTCTTCGAGTTCTCTCATCACCTGGTCGAACTGACCCTCGTAGCCGGTGTCTTCCTCTTCGCCCAGCGAGGCGCCCGGGGCCGCTCCGCGGGCGTATCCGACGGCCTGCTGCTGGCCGTAGCGGCGGCGCTCCTCCTCCTCCTTGCAGCGGATGCAGAGGGTGGCAAATGGGCGTGCCTTCAGCCGCCGCTCGCTGATGTCCTCGCCGCAGTCGTCGCAGACCCCGTATGTGCCTTCCGAGAGCTTCTCCAGGGCCTCGTGTATCTCCCTGACGGTCTCAGAGCCTGCCTCGGCGGAGATGGCGGACATGTAGTCGGCCTCGCTGTCGGAGATCAGGTCCAACAGTTCCGCAGGCGTGTGCGAGGATACGTTGCCTATGTTGCCGAGCCGTTGCCGGAGTTCCTGCAGCAACCTGTGCTGCATCTCGGTGAGTTCTTCTCGGATTTTCTGTTGTTTCGTTGCATTCATCGTTGTGTTACCTCCTGCTGTTCTGACTGTGCAATCGCGGTGCCAATCGGCGATTCGATTGTGCCCCCCGACGAAATCCCCGTTCCGTCTTGTTAGTGGCACGGTGAGCCCGGATGTTCAAAGCGTCTTCTGCTTCACCCCATTTTCAGCGCCGACCGTGGGTGGCCGCCGATCACAGATTTATTTAAGCAAAAAGGATGCCAGTTGCGCTCTTGGGGCGCAAAAGGCGCGGGAAAACGGGGTCTGACGGGGGCGGCCCGCCGCCGGGGGTGTGGCGCTTTTCGCGCGAGGGCGAGGGCGGGTTCCGGGGGATTCGGCCAGAAAAGCCGGTCGGGGATTTGACAGGCCGGGGGCGTCTCGTTATCATGTGTGTCTGCGCTTGGAGAGGCAGACCCCTCCCGATGGGTCCAGGGCGGAATCCCGATGCAGTTTGGGGGGTTCTGGCCGTGGGCCGTGCGACCCCGGTTGGTTTTTCTCTGGCCGCCATAGTGGCTGAAGAAAATCCGAGTCGGGTGTTGACAAATCGCGAGGGTCCGGTTAGCATAGTACTAGTAGAGACGGAACGCTCTTTGACAGATAGGAGGCGGACGGGTGACAACGTCCGCATGTGAGACCCTGTTCTGAACGCGGTAATACCGCAATGGTTTTGAGGCCAGGCTAGCCTGCCTGTGTGAGCTTACGACACGGCAGGTGAAGTTCAGATCATGCTCTTTTTGAAGGGTATGATACTGGCTCAGAACGAACGCTTGCAGCGTGCCTTATACATGCAAGTCGAGCGCGAAATTCCGCTTCGGCGGAAGAGTAGAGCGGCGAAAGGGTGAGTAACGCGTGGGTCAGCTACCTCCGGGATCGGTATAACGGCGGCCGCTTAAATGATGCGGCCCTTAGGCGAAAGTGCCGCTAATACCGGATACTGATGCGATGGCATCTTCTTACTCGTAAGCAGATAGCCGTTGCGTTGAAAGGTCGCAGGATTCGTCCTGCGTCCGCCGGGAGAGGTGCCCGCGTCCTATTAGCTTGTTGGTGAGGTAACGGCTCACCAAGGCCTATGGGTAGCCGGCGTGAGAGCGCGACCGGTCACACTGGGACTGAGACACTGCCCAGAGCCCTACGGGGCGCT
>CAYVBE010000243.1:0-5358 GCA_964448935.1 uncultured candidatus Brocadiaceae bacterium | reverse complement strand
TCGTAGATGTCCGCCTCCCTGAGCGCGTCCATGAGCAGGCCGAACTGGTGGTCCAGCCGCGCGCACATGCCGTAATAGACGGCGCGCATCTCGTTCCACCGCTCCTCGCTCCAGGACTGCATGTTCCGCCGCTCCCGGATGCCGCGCATCATGGCCGGCTTGCCCTCCCGGCTCTCCGGCGCCGGGGTGCGCGGCGGCAGCTCGTCGCGGTCAATCAGGGAGTACCACGGCTCCTCGATTCCGAACGGCGGCGCCGCGCGGGACATGCCGATATACAGACAGAGCGGCCGGTCGTCCGGCGGGTCCCGCACCAGGTCAATCGTGGCCATCAGGTTGGCCCGGTCCCAGTCGAAGTACCGGCCGTCCGGGCCGGCCTCCAGCTCGCCGACGAGCATGGAATAGTAGGTGTCGCTGCCCGGCTCGCCGCGCATCTCTTTCGCCAGGCTGCCCAGAAAGGCCGGCTTCGCCTCGCGTGGTCCCCCGTCCGGCGGCCCGTACTCCTCGCCGCTATGATAGCGGTGGCAGTAGGGCTCTTTGCTCGCGTCGCCCGGGATGAGATCATTCCGGCCGGCCCACCAGACGTAGTAGCCCGCGTCCTTGAGCGTCCGCAGCAGGACCGGCTCGTGCGCGTGGAGCATGTGGTGCATGGTGCGGTGACCATGCACGTGCGGATACCAGCCCGTCATGAACGAGCAGCGGCTCGGCGTGCAGACGGGGTTCTGGCAGAAGGCGTGGCGGAAGGAAACGCCGTCTGTCTCCGCGATGCGGTCGAGGTTGGGCGTCGCGGAGGCCGGGTTGCCCAGATGCGCCAGCACATCGGCTCGGAAGTGCTCGACGTTGAAGAGGACTATGTTGGGGCGTGAAGGCATTCGGCCCTCCTACTCCGGCTTCTTGTAACCGGGCATGAACCTGGGCGTGGTGCCCTCCAGCTTCGCCAGCTTCCCGTCCCGAACGAAGCCCTCCGGCCTGCCTTCCAGCTCCCGGACCAGCCGCTCTCGCCAGAGCGATATCTCGTCCTCCCACGCGGGATCGCCGGCCAGGTCCACCATCTCGTGCAGGTCGTTCTCCAGGTCGAAAAACTGCTCCTCGCCGCGCCCGGGATACCAGATGTATTTGCGGCGGCCGTCGGTGAGGTACTGCGTGCCGCTGTCCAGCGTAGGCACCTCGGCGCACTCGCCGTGGACGTATTCGCGCCAGTCCGTCTCGCCGCGCAGCAGGCTCAGCACGCTGCGGCCCTCGACGGCCTCCGGTATCTCGGCCCCGGCCGCCTCCAACAGCGTGGGCATGACGTCCATCAACTGCACCGGCTCTTCCAGCGCGCGCCCCTGCTGCAGCCCCATCGAGCGTGGGAAGTTCATCAGCATCGGCACGCGCGCCGAGCCCTCGTAGCCGCTCCGCTTGCGCAGCCACTGATGGTCGCCCAGCATGTCGCCGTGGTCGGACAGGAACACGACGATGGTGTTGCCGGGAAGTGCGTTCAGGATGCGCCCGATCTGGCTGTCAATGTGGTCTATGGAGCCGTAGTAGCCGGCGCGGTACTGCTTCATCAAGCGCGGCGTAAGGTTCAGCCGCCACGGTGCGATGGGCGTGCCGCGCTGCGGCTCGTCGTAGACCCGCGCCCAGTCGCCGACGCAGGGCTCCGGCAGGTCCATGCTCATGTAGCGGTCATAGTAATGCTTCGGCGGCGTGCACGGCTCGTGGGGGTGGAGAAAGCTGACCTTCAGGAAGAACGGCACCGTGGGGTCGCGGCGCTCCAGGAAGTCCAGCGCCCCGTGCGCGCACCAGTTGCTGAAGTGCAGGTGCTCGTCCAGGTGCCACGGGCGCACCGGATAGCCGTTGATGTTCATCCCGTGCGAGTGGACCGGCCGGGGGATGTTGACCCCGGAGCGCTGCAGGAACCGCTCGTAATCATCGGGCTGCGCGCGCTCGATGCCGTCCGACCAGACCGCGCTGTCGAACCCGTAGAGCTTGCGCAGCGGCCACAGGTGCAGCTTGCCCACCAGGTGCGTCTGGTAGCCCGCCTGCGACAGCACGCCGGGCAGCGTCGGTCCGTCCAGGTGGGTGTTGTAGTTCATCATCACCCCGTGCGAGCTGGGCCGCTTCCCGGTCATCAAACTGCGCCGGGCCGGGATGCAGACGGGGCACTCGGTGTAGGCATTGGTGAAGTGCACGCCCGAGGCACCCATGTCATCCAGGTAAGGGGTCTGAAGCACGGGATGCCCGTCCAGACCCAGGCAATCGCCGCGCTGCTGATCGGTCATAAGGAGCAGAATGTTCGGTCGCTCGTCCGCCATGTTGGTCCTTCCTTCCGGTTCAGTCATCTGCCAGATCGAAGGAGCCTCGCAGCCGGATGTCGGCACAGGAGGCGCCGATCAGCACCTCGAATGCACCCGGCTCCGCAACCCATCGGTCCGCTTCCATGTCGTAGAACTCCAGGTCCTCCGCCTCGATCGAGACGGTCACCGATTTCCGCTCGCCGGGCTCCAGCTCAACCCGCACGTAGCCCTTCAACTCCTTAACGGGCCGCGGCACCGACGCCTCCGGGTCGGACACATACACCTGGGCCACCTCGGCCCCCGCCCGCTCCCCGGTGTTGGTGATGTCGAAGGTCACGTCCACGGACTCCCCCGGTCCGACAATCTCGGTCGAGAGCTGCAGGTTCTCGTAATCGAACTCCGTGTAGCTGAGGCCGAAGCCGAAGGGGAAGCGCGGCTGGACGCCCGCCCGGTCGAAGTGCCGGTAGCCGCCGAAGACGCCGTCCTTCAACTCCACACGGTCATCGCCGTCCTCGTCGTGGTAGCAATCGTAGGAAGAACGGTCTTCCAGCCGCTCCTCGAAGGTCACGGGCAGCTTCCCGGAGGGATTGACCTTGCCGAACAGGATGTCGGCCACCGCCGTGCCGCCCTCCTGCCCCGGATACCAGGCGTGCAGGATGGCCTTCACCCGGTCGGCCCAGGAGCGCATGTCTATGTTGCCGCCGCCGCTCAGCACCACCACGGTATCGGTGCCCCGATCCAGCACTTCCAGCAGCAACTCCTCGGCCTCCTCCGGCATGCCGAAGGTGCGGTCGAAGTTCTCTCCTTCGCTGAACTTCGAGTGCCCGCCGCAGTAGATGACCAGGTCCGCCTCGCGGGCGATCTCGAGGGCCTTTTCACGATCCGGCCAGACGGCGTCCTCGTGCTCCCAGCCGAACTGCACCCAGTTGTAGGCGCGGACCGGCCTGAACTCGATACACACCTCGTAGTCGCGGTCGGCGCTGAGCGTAGTGTAGCGGCGCTGCGGCCCGCTCTCCCATTCGCCCCAGGCTTCGAAGAGCACCTCACCGCCCACGCGCACGCGATATTCGCCGTCGCCGGCGGAGAAGTAGAAGATGTGCCGGCCGTCCCGCTCCGGGCGCAGCGAGCCGGTCCAACGGATGGAATGGTTCTCCTTGTCAATGCCCTCCGCGGGCGGGTCAAGCATCCAGAGGAGGTTCATGGGATTGTCCGCGCGCACCACGCCCGGCTCGCCCTCGAACTCGCGGTTGCTGTAATAATGCCCCAGCAGGCCGTCCTCGCCGTCGGGCGTCTGGAACGGTGCATCGGCCCACGCCTCCTCCTGCCGCCAGGGGTCGCAGCCTTTGGCAAACAGGACCTCCACGTCCCCGGCAGCGGCCCGGATTCCCTCAAGTATGCTGATAGCCCTGGCCGGCTTGACGCAGGACGAACCGCCGCCGCCCGTGACCGCCGGGTAGGCGGAGGGTCCGATGACGGCGATCTTTCCGATGCTCGAGAAGTCGAGCGGTAAGGTCCCATCCTCGTTGCGCAGCAGCACCATGCCCCGCCGGGCGGTCTGCAGGGTAACCTCTCTCGACAGATCGGAGTACGCCGGTATGTCCTCGTCCTTCTGCGGCCGGTCCAGCCAGCCGAAGCAGACGGCCACCCGCAGGATGCGCCGCACCTTGTCGTCAATCACACTCGCCGGCAGCCGCCCGTCGCGCACCGCAGGGATCAGGTTCTCCGCGTTCATGTACTCGCCGGTCGGCATCTCCAGGTCCAGCCCGCCCAGCGCGGCCCGGAGCCCGCTGTGCGTCGAGACCCAGTCCGACATCACCAGGCCCTGGAAGCCCCAATCGCCCTTCAGTATCTCCAGCAGCAGGTGCGGGTGCTCGCTGCAGTGCACCGAGTTGACCAGATTGTAGGCGCTCATGACCGCGCCCGCGCCGCCGTCCCGGATCGGCCGGCGGAAAGCTGCGGCGTAGACCTCCCGCAGTGTCCGCTCGTCCACGTCGCTGGAGGCGAAATAGCGCTTGTATTCCATGAAGTTGAGGACGAAATGCTTCGGCGTGGCGCAGACGCCCCGGTCCTGCACGCCGCGCACGTAGGCCGCCGCGGTCTCCCCCGCCAGATACGGATCCTCGCCCATGTACTCGAAGTTACGCCCGCAAAGCGGCGAGCGGTAGATATTCAGCGCCGGCCCCAGCACGAAGTGGACGCCCGCGGCCCGTGCGTCCTGCCCCAGCGCGCTGCCGTAGCGGTAGGCCAGGTCCCGGTCCCACGCGGCCGCCAGGCAGATCGTCGCAGGGTAGGCGGTTGACTCCGGCTTGCGGTGCACGCCGACGGGACCGTCGGACATGACGAACGCCGGAATGTCGGCGGACTCGATGGGCTGTGTGGTGAAGCCCGTCCCGCCGAGCAAGCGGACCTTCTGCTCAAGGGTCAGACCGGACAGCAGCCTGTCCACCCGCCGCTCCACTTCCGGGCCGGCCGGCGTGAAATGTTCGTATTCACTCAGCATAACCTGTCTCCATACATGAAGTTGGGAGAACGCGGCCCATCAGTCACGCAGCCGGACAAGCGGGTCTATGCACTCAGCACCGGTCGGCGGCTTTCCGAAGTCGGGTATGCTCAGCCGTTCCCCCTCGAGCTTGCAGGACTCGTGCGCCACCGCGCCGGGCGCGGCGTAGCGCACGCCGAGCCAGACGTGGTTGGGCGGCAGCTTGCCGGTGTCCATGGCTTCCATGAAATCCTGCACCAGGAACTGGTGCGACCCGCAGTGGCCGTTGGGCAGGCCGACGAATTCCTCCGGCAGCCGCTCCACCTCGTGCATGCATGAGACCCCGCGGTGCCGCCGGCCCAGGTATTCGCGCGGCAGGTCGCCCAGGTTCTCCTCGGTGATGTCCACCCCATCCAGCCGGTGGATGTGGGTCAGGTCCTCTTTGTGCTTGTGGATGTAGTGCTGGGCGTTCACGTAGTCCCAGCTTCCGTCGGGCAGGTGCGGGTCCTCCTTCCACCGTATCTCGGTCCAGACCGCCTGGCTGGCCGCGGTGTCCTTCATCTCGTCCTCGGTGCCGTCAATCTGCTGCTGCACGGTCACCTC
>CAYVBE010000242.1:0-5518 GCA_964448935.1 uncultured candidatus Brocadiaceae bacterium | reverse complement strand
GAACCCATGACCTCGTCCTTACCAAGGACGCGCTCTACCACTGAGCTACAGCAGCCTTGGTGCCAAACAAAAGCGCCGTTTCCCCTGCTGAAAGGTGGCGGGAATCCGCCACGTACATGAGTTGACAGGCCGCCGCGAACAGCGAGTGGAGTGTAGGCGCGCCTCGGATTAAGGGAGATGATAGCACACCGGATTTTTGAAGTCAAGCGAAAACAAATCCGAAAATCTCACCCAGCGCCCGCACAGAATGCTCACCGCCCTGAATCCAACGCCTGCTCCAGAATCTCCACGTCCTCCCGCAGCATGTCCGGGTTCTCCTTGGAGAATATCCCCACGCACACCGCGTCGCCCGGCCGCATCGCTTCGGCCGCCACCTGCAGGGCCTCCTGCGGATCGTTGCGTCCCGCCGCCATCACCTTGTAATGGATGGCCGGGCGCGACAGACCCTGAATGCACTCGATCATCGCCTGCCGGTCCTCCTCGCGATACTTCTCGCCCTTCTGCGAGCGGTGAGCCGCCTCCCTCCTTCGGGAGCTCGGGTTGTAGTACGAGCACATGTAGAAGTCCACGTCCACATTCTCTTCGGCCCAACGGAAGGTCTCCGTCAGATGCCCGGCCAGGCCCACTGGGATGCCACGGTCCCGGGCATGCGCGACGGGCGCGCACAACTCCTCGCTCCGGCCGTTCACCATCAGGTGATCCGCGTAGCCGCCATGGATGTAGCACGCCGCGGCCCCCGCCCCGGTGGCCCGGCTGATGGTCGGTTCCGGGGCTCCCAACTCCGGGCAGGTCTGGGCGAACCACTGGAGCTGACCGTCCTCGTCCCAGTATTCCAGCAGCACCCGGATAATGTGCCGGTCGGCCCGTCCCAGCACGGTGTTGATTCCCAGGTCTTCCGCCTGGTAAAGGACCTCTTTGATCCTGGCGCACGTGTAGTAATGGACCATCTCGGCATCGCGCTCACTGCCCTGGTGGCCGAACCCGCTGAAGGGGTTGCTGCCCAGTATGAAACGACTGACGGAGCGCCCGGCGATCTCGACTGTCTGCATGCTCGCTTTTCTCCTCACATGTTGTCCACGAGGGCCCGACCGAACTCGGAGCACTTCACCAGCGTGGCTCCGTCCATCTGGCGCTCCAGGTCGTACGTTACGGTTTTCCGGGCCACGGCGCCCTTCAGACCCCGCAGGATGCCGTCCGCGGCCTCGTTCCAGCCCATGTAGTCCAGCATCATCCGGGCGCTCAGAATCAGGCTGCTCGGGTTCACCTTGTCCATGCCGGTGTATTTGGGCGCGGTGCCGTGGGTGGCCTCGAACAGTGCGATGCCGTCCCCGATGTTGGCGCCCGGGGCGATTCCAATTCCGCCCACCTGGGCCGCGACGGCGTCGGAGATGTAGTCGCCGTTCAGGTTCGGCGTCACCAGGATGTCATACTCGTCCGGGCGCAGCAGCACCTGCTGGAACATGGCGTCAGCGATGCGGTCCTTGACCAGCACCCTGCCCTCGGGCACCCGGCCGTCGTGACGGTCCCAGACCTCCTGCTCTGTCATGGTCTGTTCCGGAAACTCCTCGGCTGCCAGCTCATAGCCCCAGTCTTTGAAGGCGCCCTCTGTGAATTTCATGATGTTGCCCTTGTGCATCAGCGTGATGCTGCGGCGGCTGTGCTCCAGGGCGTACTCGATGGCCATGCGCATCAGGCGCCGCGTGCCGTGCCGACTGATGGGCTTGATTCCGATGCCGGAGTCGGGGCGCACGGGGCTGTCGAGTTCCTCCTTCAGGAAGGCGGCCAGTTTCTGCGCCTCAGGTGTGCCGGACCGGAATTCGATGCCGGCGTAGACGTCCTCCGTGTTCTCGCGGAAGACGACCACGTCCAGCTTCTCCGGCTCCTTCACCGGGCAGGGCACCCCGGGCACCCAGAAGACGGGGCGCACGCAGGCGTAGAGTTCCAGCGTCTGCCGCAGGGTCACGTTCGCGCTGCGGAAGCCCTGCCCCACCGGTGTGGTCAGGGGGCCCTTGATGGCCACACGGAACCGGCGGATGGCGTCGAACGTCTCCTCGGGTATCCACTCGTCGAACAGCTCGATAGCCCGGTCGCCCGCGTAAATCTGCACCCAGGCGATGCGCCGGTCGTCGCCGTAGGCCTTCTCGACGGCGGCGTCGGTAACGAGGCGCGTCGCGCGCCAGATATCCGGGCCGATGCCGTCACCCTCGATGAAGGGGATCACGGGACAGTCGGGCACGGTCAATTCGCCGTCGCGGTACTCGATCAATTCCCCTTCCGGGGGAACGGTCGGCATCTTTGTCGGTTCTTCAGGCATGGTTGCAATCGCTGACTGAGGTCTTGGCCTACGGATTCATTCCTCGGGGCCGATCGTGTTCAGGCGGCCCCCGGCCAGCAGTATCTGGCTCTCGCGGTCGGACAGTTCGGCCCGGACCCGGAACTCTAAACTGCGGCTCTCATCGCGCACGGTCAGGCTGCCCTCCGGCAGGCTTTCCCGGACTTTCGAGATGGCCAGGCTGTCGCCCTGCTGAACCCGATCATAATCGGCCTGGTCCGCGAAGACCAGGGGCAGGATGCCGAAGTTGATCAGATTCGCCTTGTGGATGCGGGCGAAGCTCCGGGCGACCACGGCCTTCAGCCCCAGATACATGGGGGCCAGAGCCGCGTGCTCGCGGCTGGAGCCCTGGCCGTAGTTGTCACCCGCGACCACGAAGCCCCCGCCCTTCTCCCTGGCACGCCGGGGAAACTCGGGGTCCACCGGGGCGAACACGTGCTCGCTGATGGCCGGGATGTTGGAGCGCAAGGGCAGGATATCGCTGCCGGCCGGCATGATGTGGTCGGTCGTGATGTTGTCGCCCACCTTCAGCAGCACCTCGCCGGAGATCTCGGCTCCGGGCGGTTCCCGGCGGGGGATGGGCTTGATGTTGGGGCCGCGCTCGATCTCGACGTCCGAGCCGTCCTCCGGCGGGTATATGATGGCCGAATCATCTACGAGGAACTGATCCGGCATCTCGACTTCCGGCATCTCACCCAGTTCGCGCGGGTCGGTTATGCGGCCGGTCAGTGCGGCGGCGACGGCGGTGGCCGGGCTGCACAGGTAGCACTGCGCATCGGGCGTGCCGGTGCGGCCCTCGAAGTTGCGGTTGAAGGTGCGCAGCGTTACCGCGCCGCTCGGGGGCGACTGCCCCATGCCGATGCACGGCCCGCAGGCCACCTCCAGGACGCGCGCCCCGGCGCTGACCATGCCCGCCAGACTGCCGCTTTCGGTGATCATCTTCAGCACCTGCCGGGACCCCGGCGAGATGGTGAGGGTCAGGTCCGGGTGGACCTGTTTGCCCGCCAGCAGAGCGCCGGTCAGTGCCAGATCGGCGTAGGAGGAGTTGGTGCAGCTTCCGATGCAGACCTGCTGCACGGGCTTGCCCGCGTCCTCGCTTACGGGAACCACGTTCCCCGGGCTGTGGGGGCGGGCGGTCAGCGGCTCGATCTCGGAGAGGTCCACCTCGATCGTCTCCGCGTAATCTGCGTCCGCATCGGGTCCGAGCGGCCGGTAGCCCTCCGCCCGCGCCTGCGCGCGCAGCCATTTCTCGGTCTGCTCGTCCGAGGGGAAGATGCTCGTCGTCGCGCCCAGTTCGGTGCCCATGTTGGTGATGGTCGCTCTCTCCGGCACGGACAACGTTGCCACGCCGGGGCCGCCGTATTCGAACACCTTCTCCACCCCGCCTTTTACGTCCAGGTGCCGCAGCAGCTCCAGTATCACGTCCTTCGCCGTAACCCAGGGCTGCAGGCGTCCCGTCAGATGCACGCGCACCACGGACGGCGCAGTCAGCGCAAGCGGCATTCCCGCCATTGCGCAGGCCACGTCCTGCCCGCCGGCGCCGATGGCCAGCATCCCCAGCCCGCCGCACGTGGGCGTGTGACTGTCGCTGCCCAGCAGCGTCTTGCCCGGAACGCCGAACCGTTCCAGGTGCACCTGATGGCAGATGCCGTTGCCGGGCCGGCTGAACACGATGCCGTAACGCGCCGCAACGGACTGCAGATAGCGATGGTCGTCCGCGTTGGCAGGGCCGCACTGAAGCGTGTTGTGGTCCACGTAGCTGACGGATAGCTCCGTGCGCACGCGGTCCACGCCCATCACCTCGAACTGCAGATAGGCGGCAGTGCCGGTGGCATCCTGCGTGAGGGTCTGGTCTATGGTCAGGGCAATCGGCTCGCCCGGCCGGGGGTCGCCCTCGGCCAGGTGCTCTCTGATGATCTTATAGGTCAGGCTGTCGCCCATGTGCCGGTCTCTCTGTTGCTGTCAGTCGGTCTTTAGTGGGTGAACAGGGATACGCTCTCTATTGCAGCCCCGTGGAGCCGAACCCGCCGAACTGCCGCTCCGTCTCACTCAGTTGCTCCACCTCCACCACGTCGGCCCGGCAGGCGCGAGCTATGACCATCTGGGCGATTCGCATCCCCCTTTCGACAGTGAACGGTTCGTCCCCCAGGTTCGCCAGGATGATTCCCACCTCGGCCCTGTAGTCGCTGTCTACGGTGCCGGGGCTGTTGAGCACTGTGATGCCGTGCTTCAGCGCCAGGCCGCTGCGGGGCCGCACCTGCGCCTCGTATCCGGGCGGCAGCGCGATGTGGATGCCGGCGGGCACCAGCCTGACGCGGCCCGGCGGGATCGTGAGCCCTTCGGGGTCCACCGCGGCACACAGGTCCATGCCGCTGGCTCCCGCGCTCATGTATCGGGGCAGGGGCAGGTCCTCGCAGCCCTCCTCGCGCAGCACCAGCAGCCGAACTCCGTCCGGGCGTTCCTCTTCGATCATCGCAGGTGTGTCTCCGTCGTAGAGAGTCGGGGGGCTCAACGGGGGCTCCCGTCAGGCCTGGGTCAGAGCATGGATAGCCTCGATGATCCGCTCCACGGGCGCCAGGTGCCCCATGGCCTGCTTGCCACTGGCCAGCGTGCCCTCGACGGGCTCGACGAAATGCACGCGGTCCAGACCGCGCAGATACTCGCAGTTGCGCTGCACGGCCGGGCCGGCCCACATGCGGTCGTTCATGGCAGGCGCCAGCAGCGCCGGGCAATCGCTGGCCATCCAGGTGCAGCTCAGGGCGTCGTCCGCCAGTCCGTTGGCCGCCTTGCCGATGAAGTTGGCCGTTGCCGGGACGACGGCCAGCACGTCCACCCACTCGGCCAGTTCGATGTGCTGCAGCCCCACCTGTTGCTCCTCGACGAACAGTCGCGTAACAACCGGTCGCCCGGAGAGGGAGCGAAAGGTGCTGGGACCCACCAGGTGCTGCGCCGATCGCGTCATGACCACGCGCACCGCGTGCCCGCAGTCCATCAGCCCCCGCAGCACGGAAGCCGCCTTGTAGGCGGCGATGCTGCCGGTTACGCCCAGCACGATTTTGCTGCCCGCAGATTGGCTCATAGCGCGGCGTCCTCCCGATGCCGGACCGGGGAAAGCTAGTGGTCCATAACACGTGAGTTTCGGGGTTCAGAGCCATTCTGGCAAGGTCAATTCGAGGCGCGGCGACA
>CAYVBE010000241.1:0-5585 GCA_964448935.1 uncultured candidatus Brocadiaceae bacterium | reverse complement strand
TGCGCAGCGGTGATCCGGAAAGGACAACGGAACCCCGATAATTGAATGACCCTGGGCCCCGTCGCGCACGGCGTTGCGCGAAGGCGGGGCGGCGAGTAGAGTTGTAGGGCGATACGTCCCACTGTGACCCGGAGGGTCCGATGCCGACGCCGCTGCTGAAGCTGGAGGATGTCTCCTACCGCCGGGGCGACGCGCGGGTGCTGCACTCCGTCTGCTGGTCCGTGCATAAAGGGGAGCACTGGGCGGTGCTGGGACCGAACGGCTGCGGCAAGACGACCATGATGCTGATCGCCACCGGCTACGAGCCATCCAGCGGGGGACGTGTTTTCCTGGTGGATGGCTATATCAGCGAGATCGTGCTGCCGCGCGTGCGGGAGAAGGTTGCGTTTGTGAGCGCCGCCCTCCACGACCACATGCTGGAGCACCGGGCGGACACCACGGGACTGGAGGTGGTGCTGAGCGGGAGGTGCGCGTCGCTGGGCATGTTCAGAAAGCCGAGTACCGAGGAGATCGGCCGGGCGGAGGAAATCCTGTCGCGGCTGGGCGTCGAGGGGCTGAGGGACAAGCCTTTCCGCCTGATGTCCACCGGCCAGAGGCAGGCGTGCCTGGTGGCCCGCACGCGGATGGCGGATGCCGAGCTGGTGCTGCTGGACGAGCCCTGCGCCGGGCTGGACCTGGCGGCGCGGGAGCAGTTGCTGCGGTCGCTGGGCGAGGCCTGTTCGGCCGAGGAGTGCCCGCCCCACGTGCTGGTGACCCATCACCCGCAGGAGATCGTGCGGGAGGTCAGTCACGTGCTGCTGATGCGTGACGGCCGTGTGGTGGCACAGGGACCCCGAGACCGGATGATGACACGGTCGCTCCTGGAGCGGACCTTCGGAGTGCCCCTGCGCATCGTCCGCCAGGACGGCCGGGTCTGGATCATGCCCCGCGGCGAGTGAAACGGTCGAGCTTACGCCGCAAACCTTACCGGCTCATTCCGCCTCGTAGTCAATCAGCGAGACAACCCGGTAGCCCTTCAGTTTATCGCGGCCGCTGAGGAAGCTCAGTTCGATGAGGAACAGGCAGGCGAAGACCTCCCCGCCCATTTCCTCCACCAGGTCGCAGCACGCCTTCATGGTGCCGCCGGTGGCCAGCAGGTCGTCCAGCAGAAGCACTTTCTGGCCCGGCTGGATGGCGTCTTTGTGGACGCTGAGTGTGTCGGTGCCATATTCGAGTTCATAAGTGCGCTCGATGGTCTCGGCGGGCAGCTTGCCGGGCTTGCGGACGGGGATGAAGCCGACGCCCAGCTCGCAGGCCACCGCCGCCCCGAAGATGAATCCCCGCGCTTCCGCCGCCATCACCAGGTCTATCTCCTCCCCCCGGAACTCCTGGGACAGCGCATCCACTGCCGCCTTCAGCGCCTCGGCGTCCTTGAGCAGAGTGGTGATATCGCGGAAGACGATGCCCTTCTCCGGCCAGTCCGGGATGCTGCGGATGTGGCTCTTCAGGTCCATGACCGTTCCTTTGAACTGGGGCAATGGGACGTACGACGCACGGGGGCCCTCGGCGGGCCCCCGCGATCGCGCTGTTCAGGCGGAACGAGCAAGGTTCACCGTGCGGGGCCTCACTCGCTTTGTTCTTCTTCCTCCTCGGCCTCCGGAGCCTCAGCGGCCGGCTCTTCGGGCAGTTCCGCCTCGGGCTCGGCCTCCTCTTCGGCGGCCGGTTCCGCCGGGGGCACTACCGCTTCGGCCTCGGGGGGAACCTGCGCCTCGACCGGCGCGGGCTCCTCTTCCTCAGCCAGGGCAGTTTCGGGCGCCTCCGCTTCAACCGGCTCGGGGAGTTCGGGCTCCTCGGCGGTCTCCGCCGGGACCTCGGCCTCCTCCACCGGTTCGGGAATCTCGGCCTCTTCGGAGACGGCTTCCGGCACTTCGGCTTCCTCGGCCGGTTCGGGGAATTCGGCCTCGTCGGTAACTTCCTCCGGGACCTCGGCCTCCTCTGCAATCGCAGGGACCTCGGCCTCTTCGGTCGTCTTCTCGGGAACCTCCGCCTCTGCCGGAGCGGGAGCTTCCGCCTCTTCAGCCGCTTCCTCGGCCTCCCCGGGCTCTTCCCGCGTGACTATGTCGGTGGGAATTCCCAGGCCGCCGGGGCTCGGGGCAGCCGGTTCGCCTTCCGCCTCCTCGGGCTCCTTGATGGTGGTAGCCTCCCGGCCTTCTTCGAACTGGGGAGCCTCCTGCATGGCCTCTTCGACCATTTCCTCGGGGTTCTCGGCGTCCTCCAGCTCGTCGCTGCGGATGACGATGCGCGGCTGCTCCTCTTCCTCCAGCGGGCCTTCGGTGCGGAGGCTGAGGCCGATCTTGCGCCCGTCGGGGTCCACGCGGATGACGCGGACGTCCAGCACGTCGCCCACGTCGACGATCTCCTCGGGGGAGGGGATCTTCTTCTCGCTCAGTTCGCTGATGTGCAGCAGGCCCTCAAGGCCGTCCTCCAGCTCCACAAAGGCGCCGAAGCTGGTGAGCTTGGTGACCACGCCGCGGGCGAGGTCGCCGGAGCGGTAGCGCTCCGGAATCTCTTCCTCCCACGGGTCCGGCTGCAGTTGCTTCAGGCCCAGGGCCACGCGCCGCTTCTGCGGGTCCACGTTCAGGACCATGCACTTGATGGTCTCGCCCTTCTGAACCACCTCGGAAGGATGGGAGACCTTGCGGGTCCAGGACATGTCGCTGACGTGCAGCAGGCCGTCTATGCCCTCCTCGATCTCGACGAAGGCGCCGTAGTTGGTGAGGTTGCGCACACGGCCGACCACCTCGGTGCCCTGAGGGTAGTTCTCTTCCACCAGCTCCCAGGGGTTCTGCTCCGTCTGCTTCATACCCAGGCTGATCTCTTCCTTCTCCTTGTTGATGCCCAGCACCACCACGTCCACCATGTCGCCGATGGAGACCAGCTCGCTGGGGTGGTTGATGCGGCGGGTCCAGGACATCTCGCTGATGTGGACCAGCCCCTCGACGCCTTCTTCCAGCTTCACGAAGGCGCCGTAGTTCATCAGGTTGACGACCTCGCCGGTGACCTCCGAGCCGACGGGGTATTTCTCCCCGATGCCTTCCCACGGGCTGGGGGTCTTCTGCTTCAGACCGAGGGCGACCTTCTCCTCCTCGCGGTTGACGTTGAGGATGACCACCTCGATCAGGTCGTCAATGGCCAGCATCTCGCTGGGATGGCTGATGCGGCCCCAGCTCATGTCCGTGATGTGCAGCAGGCCGTCAATGCCGCCCAGGTCCACGAAGGCGCCGAAGTCCACGATGTTCTTGACCTTGCCGGGGCGGACCTGGCCCTCTCCCAGGTCGTCGAACAGACGGACCTTCATGAACTCCCGCTGGGTCTCGATGAGTTGTCGTCGGGAGACCACGATGTTGCGCCGGCCCTCGTCTATCTTCAGAATCTTGGCCGTCAGCCGGTGCCCGATATAATCCGCGATCTCGCCGGGCCGGCGGGTGTCCACCTGGCTGGCCGGCAGGAACACCGGCACACCGATGTCCACCAGCAGGCCGCCCTTGATCTTGCGCATGACGGTGCCGGTGACCACGTCGCCCTCGTCGCAGTGGGTGACGACACGCTCCCACTGGCGGATGCGGTCCGCCTTGCGCTTGGAGAGCTGCACGAGGCCGGAATCGTCCTCGACCGCCTCCAGCAGCACGTCCACGGTCTCGCCCACGGAGACCTCGACCCCGTAGCCCCACTCGGACAGGGGCACGGCGCCCTGGCTCTTGTAACCTACGTCCACCATGGCCTCGTCGTCGTTCACGCTGACAACGCGGCCCTCCAGGATGGTGTTCAGGTTGTAGTCCTTGACCGATTCGTCCAGGGTTTTTTCAAGTTCTTCGCCCTCCAACCCCGCCAGGGACTCCTGGACGGCCTGCTCGACCTCTTCCCTGTCAATGTCGAATTCGGCGAGTATGTCGCGTTTTACCATTTTCCTTGCCAGAACTTAAAGAAACGAAAAAGAGTAAACCTTGCTCACACGGCATCCGATGGGGCCGCCGCCGGGGGCAGCGGCCGATTGCTACCTCTGTCAATCCTCTATGCTGGTTTCTCCATGCGCTCTTTCAACTGCGCCCGGAGAAGAATTATCTGCTCTCGCACCTCCCGCGTCACCTCCACGGGGTCGCGGTTAACGGTCGGCACCGGGTTTCCGAACGCCACCATCACCCGTCCCGGCCGCGGCAGCGGTCTCGTGCGCGGCCAGCACTCGTAAGTACCCTCGATGCACGCCGGCAGCACGGGCACTCCGCAGCGCGCGGCCAGCGACGCGGCGCCGGGCTTCATGCGGCCCAGGGAGCCGTCGTGCGAGCGGGTTCCTTCCGGGAACATCAGCACGACCTCGCCCCGCCGCAGCAGCCGCAGCACGGTTCGGACGGCCTGGCTGTCCACCTCACCCCGACTGATGGGGTGGGCGCTCAGCCAGCGTATCAGCCGCCCGAGTCCCGGCACCTGGAACAGGCTTCTGCGGGCCAGGTAGCATATGGGCTCCGGCCACATGGTCCCCACCAGGGGCGGGTCCAGGAAGCTCTGATGATTGGCGGCAATCACCATGCCTCCGGAGCGCTTCACGATATCCGGAACGCCCAGGTGGCGCACGCGGGTCAGGAGCTTCAGGACCAGCCAGGCCACACGCCGACAGAACCGATAGAAAAGTCTGCGCATGAGCTGGTTATCGGCCACGTTTCACTCTGAGGCCCGGTGCTGTTCCACTTCCCGTCGCATGCGGCGGACCACTTCGTCCACCGTCATGTCCGTGCTGTCAACCACGATCATGTCGTCCGTTCTGCGCAGATAGCCCATGGGCCGTGACCGGTCCTGCCGGTCGCGCCGGGCCATCTGGCGTTTCACCTTCTCCAACGATACGTTTTCTCCGGCCTCCCGCATATCGCGCGTGCGTCGTCGGGCGCGCTCTTCCAGGGAGGCTTCCAGGTAGAACTTCAGGTCGGCGTCGGGAAAGACCTCCGTCCCCTGGTCACGTCCTTCCGTCACGATATCGCGGTCCCGCGCGATACGTCGCTGCTGCTCTATCAGAACCTTCCGGCAACCCGGCTCGTCGGCCACGCGGAAGATGTTGTCGGTAACTTCCGGGCTGCGTATCTCGCGGGTCACGTCGGTGCCGTCGCACAGCACGCGCCCGTCCGGCTCCAGGTCAATGCGCGTCTGTCGGGCCAGCTCGCTCAGCGCCTCCGGGTCCTCCAGGTCCGCCCCGCTCTCCAGGGCTTTCCAGGTCAGGGCGCGGTACATTGCGCCGGTGTCCAGGTACTGCGCCCCCAGCGCGCGGGCGAGCCTGCGCGCCACCGTGCTCTTGCCGGCGCCCGCCGGTCCGTCCACTGTGATAACCAATCCCGTTACCTCAATGCGCTGATGGTGGGCGGTGCCGATCAACCGTCTCGGGCGGGCCACGGAAGACACACTGCGTCCGTCGCATCCAGTTCCTCAATGCACGAATATACCAGATGCAACGCCAGCGAGCAACCGCATTTGCAGGGTCATTCAAAAGTCCCACGCACCGTATAGGCATTGATGTGTTCCGCCTTCCTGGGAGCGTGTAGCTCAGCCGCCCCCGGCTGAGG
>CAYVBE010000240.1:0-5722 GCA_964448935.1 uncultured candidatus Brocadiaceae bacterium | reverse complement strand
ATCAGGAGTTCGTGAGGTAATGGGGAGGAAGGTGAGCGGGTCTGGCAATAATTCGGCGTCACTCCGCTTCTCCCGGCCCCTGGTCATTCAGTCGGTTCACTGCATCCAGCATTTCGTCGGTGGAGGTGGTGGTATAGTATCGGGTCATGAGCGTCGAAGAATGCCCGAGAATCTCCTGTGCGACACGTTCTGGCACACCGCTTTGAGCCAGCCGAGTGGCGCACGTGTGACGGAACTGGTGGAAAGTCACGTGCGGCATGTCTTCGTGCTCTCTTTCCAGCCGGTCCTTCCGCGATTTCAGTGCGTCGTAGGTCAAGGGCTGGCCTTTCTCGCCCGTAAAGACCACGTCTACTACCTCGGCCTGCCTCTGAAGGATTCCCGCCACTCGATCATTCAAGGGTATGGTCCTGGGTCGCTGTTCCCCTCTGCTGGCTGTCTTGTGGTCATACACGCGCGCAATCTGCCGTTCGAAGTCGACATATCCCCACTCCAGTTTCAGGAGCTCACCCACACGCATCCCCGTGTTCAGCAGGACCTCGCAGAAGTCAGCAAGCGGCTGGCTCTCCTTGGCGTAGTGGAGAAACTGGTCTACCGTCTCTTGATCAAGACTTCTGTCCTGTGGTGGAGCCTTCGGGACCCGCTTCACGTTCTTGATGGGGCTTTCGTCCAGAAGACCTTGTTCCACCGCCCAGTTGTACAGACGCTTGATGGACTGGACGAAGAAGTTGATGGTCCGAGGCTTGCACCCGCGTTCCCGAATGGCTGCCTTCTCGGCTTCCACCTGCTGAGGAGTGATTTCGGCAGCGTGTTGTCGGCCGTGTTGCTCGGTGAAGTTCTTCAGCTGAATCCGGTACATGTCTTGGGTCGCTTCGCTCAGGTTCGTCTCGGCCCAGGAAAGGAACCGCGCGACAAGGGCAAACAGAGAAAGGGTGTCACTGTTCGTGGGCTCGGTGGTATCTGCGGCGTGGTAACGAGCCATGTAGGAATGCATTTTCTGGCGTGCCTGACTCTCGTCCGCGCCCAGATACAGGCGTTTCCTCTTCCCGGGATTCTCAATACTGGGCACGTCAGCGACCCACTGCTGGCGTTTCTCATACCACCAGATATCGACGCTCATCGCGCACCTCCACGGAAAGCTTGCTATCAAAACGCGCTATCAAAAAGCAAGTGGGCGCTCTTGTGTCCTTCTAAGAGATGCACATATATTACTGCATGATGGGGTGTTACGTCAAGGAAGAAATGGTGGGCGGACCGGGATTCGAACCCGGAACCTCTTGCTTGTAAGGCAAGCGCTCTGGCCGGCTGAGCTATCCGCCCTTGCTCGATGCGGGACCGGAAGGGCCCGCGGGCGCCTGATGCGAGATTAACACCCCGTCGGGGCCGGGTCAAGCAGGAACGCCGAATGCCCCCCGCGGGACGCATGGAGCGCTCCGACGGAGGGGTTCGAGAATTCCTTTTGACAAATGTTCCGCGATGGCCTACAATCGCATTCTTGACTCATGGGGCGTCGAAACCTCCCAGATTCAACGTCTGCCATCTCTCCCTGTCTTTTCGAAGGACTGTTGACCCCCCGTCATGCCTGACAAGCCCTTGAAGAACGTTGCCTCGAAGTACCACCTCACCGTTGACCAGGTCCGCCGCATCCTGGAGTTGCTGGACCAGGGTTACAGCATCCCCTACATTCGGCGCTACCACAAGGAACTGGCCGCCAACCTCGGCGCGGATGATTTCTACGAGCTGGTCGAGGAGCAGAAGCGGCTGCGGAAGCTGGAGACCCGCCGGCACAAAGTGCTGAATAAGCTCGAAGAACGCGAGGTCCTGACCGACGAGCTGCGGGACAATATCGAGCAGGCATCCAGCATACGCGAGCTGATAGACTATTATGTACCCTATCGCCCGCGCAAGCGCTCCCGCTCCCGGCTGGCCCTGTCCCAGGGCCTTCGGCCGCTGGCGGAGGAAGTGCTCTCCCAGGCTGAGTTCATCCCGGACATGTCGGCCGCGGCCGAACCATATCTGGACCCGGAAGGCGGGGTGGACAGTATCGGCGAGGTGCTGGAGGGCGTGTTCCACATCGTCAGCGACTGGGTGGCGGAGGAGAAGAGCCACCGCGACCGCCAGCGCGAGGTGCTGCGGGAGCACGGGGAGCTGGTCTGCTCCAGCGTGAACCGGTCCCTGCCGGGCCGGCTGGTCAGGGAGTTCAAACAGTACTTCAGCTTCCGCCGTTCCGTCTCGAAGCTGCATCCCTACCACATGCTGGTTATCCGGCGGGGCAAGCGCCTGAAGGCGCTGGAATACCGCATCGAGCCGCCGCTGGAGGAGATGGACCGGGCCGCCGCGGAACTCTACATGGCGGGCGGCGCCGGGCAGTACGATCAGGTCATGGCCGAGCTGGGCGAATCCGTGCTGACCGGCGACGGGGAGAACCTGCAGAAGCTCAACAGCGTCGAGTTCATGGTGGCCTGCATCCGGCACAGCCTGCACAACGTGCTGTCCAGCATCGTGGTGCGGGAGCTGGACAGGGAACTGGCCCGGCAGGCAGAGAACCTGGCCCTGAGCATAATCCGCCGCAACGTCAAATCCATGCTGATGGTCCGGCCTGTGCCCAAACCCACGCTGGCCATCCATCCCGGCTATCGCACGGGTTGTAATCTGGCCGCCCTCGACGCGGAGGGCAGAGTTCTGGCCACCACCACCGTTTATCCCCACGCGCCGCAGCGGCAACGCAGCGAGGCGGTGGAGACCATCTGCCGTCTCGTCGAGGAGCACGGGCTGGAGGTGGCGGCCGTCGGCGACGGAACGGCTTGCGAAGAGACCGAGGAGCTGATCAGCGAGATTATCGCCGAGAAGACCCCCGACCTGAGCTACACGACCATTTCGGAGGTGGGGCTCGATTCATACGCCACCAGCCGCGGCGCCCGCAACGAGCTGTCCGAGATGGAGGCCGACGAGCGTTGCGCCGTGTCCATCGGCCGACGCCTGGTGCGGCCCCTGAGCGAACTGGTGAAGATCAACCCCCGCCAGCTCTGCCCGGAACCCTACCCGGAGGACGTCAACGGGGGCGCGCTGAAAACGCTGCTGGAGCTGGTGATCGAGGAATGCGTCTGCGCGGTGGGCGTGGATGCCAATCGCGCCCATTACAGCCTGCTGCGCTACGTGTGCGGGCTGGACCCGGACAAGTCGCTGGAGCTGGTCAGCTACCGCGATTCCTACGGGCCGATCAAGAGCCGGCAGCAGCTGCGCCAGGTGCCGAAGATAGACGGGGAAAGTTTCGACCAGGCGGCCGGCTTCCTCAAGATCGAGGTCTCGGACAACCCGCTGGACGTCAGCCGAATCCACCCGCGCTTCTACCCTGTGGCTGACCGTATCTGCGAGCATCTCGAGATAGCCTTGGACGATCTGGCCGAGCAGGAGGGCAGGGAGAAGCTGAAGGGGCGCCGGAGCGAGGTGCAGTTGACGGAACTGGAGAAGGAGTTCGAGGTCCATTACCTGCTGCTGAAGGACATCATCGAGGAGATGCTCAACCCGTGGTCCGACCCGCGGGAGGAGAAGCCCCCGCCGTTGCTACGGCAGAGGCGGCTGTCCTTCGAGGACCTGAAGCCCGACCAGTGGCTGAAGGGCACCGTCCGCAACATCGTTGACTTCGGTGCCTTCGTGGACGTGGGCGTTGGCGAGGACGGCCTGATCCACATCAGCGAACTATCGGACGGCTACGTGGAGACGCCCTACGACGTGCTGTCCGTGGGCGACACCATCCGCGTGCGCGTGGTGAGCGTGGACGAGGACCGTTCCCGGATTGCCCTGTCCCTGCGGGAGGAAAGCGAACGTCCCGAACGCCGCGAGCGACGCAAGAGGAGCGGAGGACGACCGCGAAGGAAGCGCCGCGAGGAACCCAGGCAGGTCGCGACGGAGGTGCCTGGCACCACGCCCACCAGTGTGCGCGCCCCGAAGAGCACCATCGGCTCCCAGAGCAGACGCGTGCAGAAGGCCGCCATGGCCGACCGCGCCGCCGGCGCGCAGAAACCCGCCGAGGAGGAACACGAAGCGAAGGCCGCCACGGATGGCGAACGCGCCGAGGAGCACGTGCAGGAGGAGCAGGCGGCAGGCGGCCTGCTGGACCGGCTGGACTTCGCCAACATAGAGCGCCGCGGCAAGCCCAGCAGCGAATAATGCCGGCCACGTTTCAGGGTCCACCAGGTCCACAATCGGTGTGTCGTCCCACGCCGGCAAAACGGCGAGATTGCCGCGGGGCCTGGCGGCCCCTCAGGAGCCCACAGAGCAGAAAAGAGCCCCACCTCCCGCCAGGAAGATGGGGCTCGGTTCGTCCTCAAGCCTGTCGGCCGCTACCTCAATAGTCGGGCATGGCCGGCTGGCTCTTTTTCTTCTTCTTTTCCGGGCGGTCGCCTATCATGCAGTCCGTGCTGACCAGCACGCTGGCCACGCTGGAGCCGTTCTGCAGGGCGGTCCGCACCACTTTGGTGGGGTCCACGACGCCGCGCTTGACCAGGTCGCAGTACTCCCCGCGGGCGGCGTCGAACCCGTGGTTGGTCTTCTTGGAACCGAGCACCTTTTCCAGCACGATCGCGCCGTCCTGGCCGGCGTTCTCGGCGATCTGCGTCAGCGGCTTGCGGAGGGCACGGCGCAAGATGTCCACGCCGATGGCCTCGTCGGCTGCGGCCTCCACGCCGTCGAGCTTTGTCGAGGCTCGGGCCAGGGCCACGCCGCCGCCGGGCACGATGCCTTCTTCGACGGCCGCCCGTGTGGCGTGCACGGCGTCCTCGACGCGGTGCTGCTTTTCCTTCATCTCCACCTCGGTGGCGGCGCCCACGTTGATCTGGGCCACACCGCCGGCCAGCTTGGCCAGCCTCTCCTCCAGCTTCTCGCGGTCGTAGTCGCTGGTGGTGGTGTCCAGTTCGTGTTTGATCTGGTTGATGCGGCCCTGGATGTCCTCCGTGCTGCCGGCGCCCTGAATGATGGTGGTGTTGTCGGCGTCAATGACCACCTTCTTGGCCCGACCCAGGTCGGCCAGCCCGACGGAGTCCAGCTCCAGTCCCAACTCTTCGCTGATGACCTGTCCGTCCACCAGCGTGGCGATGTCCTGCATCATGGCCTTGCGCCGATCGCCGAAGCCGGGGGCCTTGACGGCGCAGCATTGCAGCACGCCGCGCAGGCGGTTGACCACCAGAGTGGCCAGTGCTTCGCTCTCGACGTCCTCGGCCAGGATCAGAAGCGGCTTGCCCTCCTGGGCGACCTTCTCCAGCAGGGGCACCAGGTCCTGGACGGTGGAGATCTTCCCCTGGTTCACCAGGATATAGCAGTCCTCCAGCACGCACTCCATCTCGTCGCGGTCGGTGACGAAGTGGGGGCTGAGGTAGCCGCGGTCGAACTGCATTCCCTCGACCAGCTCGACGGTGGTTTCCAGCGCTCTGCCTTCCTCCACGGTGATCACGCCGTCCTTGCCGACCTTCTCCATGGCGTCGGCGATCTGCCGGCCGATCTCGGGGTCGTTGTTGGCGGCGATGGCACCCACGAAGGCGATCTCCTCCTTGCCCTTGACGGGCCGGGAGACGTCCTGCAGGTATTCCACCACGGCCTCGACGCCCTTCTGAATGCCGCGCTTCAGCGCCATGGCGTCGGCGCCGGCGGCCAGGTTCCTGAGGGCCTCTTCGAAGATGGCCTCGGCCAGCACGGTGGCGGTGGTGGTGCCGTCGCCGGCGTCGTCACT
>CAYVBE010000239.1:0-5722 GCA_964448935.1 uncultured candidatus Brocadiaceae bacterium | reverse complement strand
CCACCAGCCGCGCCTACGGCAAGGGCCACGACAGCCTGCTGGGCCTGATGGCCGGCATGGCCGTCATGGCCCTGAGCCTGCTGCTGATGAAGTAGCCCTGTCCTCGCTTGCCCCGGCCCAAAAGACACACTACACTGTGTCCGACCGTCAGTCGTTGTGCAGACATGCGGGCCGGTCTGGAGGTTCGAGATGGGTTCTGGGCGTTCTCAAAGTCGGCGACGACGGATAGGAAGGCGGGGTTTCCTCAAACTGAGCGGCAGTGCCGTCGCGACAGCGGCTTTGCCGGCTTGTTTTGCGCGGGAGAATGCGACAATGACTCGGGACACCGATGTTTACCCACCGGAAAACATCCAGAGCTACCTGCAACTCGACATTCTCCATCAGCCGGAGCTGAAAGAGGGCGTGCTGGAGATAGAACCCGTGGTTCTGCCCGAAGGAGATCTGCTGAAGGGGAACAACGGGCACTTCGGCTGGCCCGTCGCGGCGAAGACGGACGAGGGCGTCGTTGTCATGTTCCACCGCAAGCCCCACCACTGGGCAATCGAGGGGCATTCGTTTCCGGCAGACGAGCATACCACTCGGGCCGCGGTCACCTTCTCCACCGACGGTTGCAGGACGTGGTCGGAGCCAGGGGACATCCAGGATTTCGCAAAGGAGCCGGTCGCGGACTGCAGGCTGGGATTCGGCAACACGATCGGCAGGCTGCCGGACGGGTCAATCACCGCGGTTACCCCGTACGGCGTGTTCAATACGCGGGACTGCGGCAGGACCTGGCAGCACTACGAAGGAGCATTCGGGAAAGAGCAGTTACCCGGTCCCAAGACCAACAACGGCCCGCGCCTTTCCGTCCACCCCGAGTGGGGCGTGATCGCCCCCGGCCACCCCGTCGCCCGCGCCAACCCCGGCCGCTACGAGAAAGAAACCACCCCTGAAGGTACCCCCTGGATACCGCCTGAGATGTGGCTCCGCCACTCGCGGGACGGCGGAAGGACTTGGTCCGAGCGGAAGCAGGAACTGCCGGATTTCGCCTCATGCGTCGAGCCCGCCATGGCGAACTATCGGGGCGCGCTCATCGTCATCGGCCGGTGCCACGGCCGGGAGAGCTTCGATCCGGAGACCCGGCTCTGGCACTACGTGCAACTCGTCTCGCCGGACGGCCGCCAGCCCTTCGAACCGAAGCTCACCACCATGACTGCCACGGACGTGAAAGGCAGGGAGTGGCATGGGCCCTGGTCCCAGGACACCGCCGAGGTCTCGTTCAACCCCGTATCGGGCAGGATGGAGGCGGTCGTCACAAACCGCAACGGCGGAGGGCCCCCGGACGAACACGCCCGCCGCGGCATGAGCCTGAACCTGTGGAGCATAGACCCGGACGAACTACTGGGCGGCTCCGCCGAGTGGCGATTCGAAGGGACGCTGGTGCAGAGGCTGGGCCGCATGACCGACGGCTACGACGGCATGCACCCGGGCGCCGCCGTGATGGACGAGGACGCCGGCGTGCAGCACATCTTCTGCTACGCCGGCTTCGGCAACTACAAATTCGTGGAGCCCGAACGCCGAGGCATATCCGGCATCTTCCGCATAACCCGAACCCTCGACACACCACGACTCAGCGGACGGCGTTAGATATCGTCCGCAGGTCGCGCCGACGCCCCAGATTATGTGAACGACGAACGACCAACGGCACTTTGCCACAGATAACGCCGGATTAGCGAACGAGGCGGGGCGGCCTGCTGCCGTTGCGAACGGCGCCCCGCGGGGCAAGCAATCGCGTTGTTGGTTCCGTGTCTGGGAGCAACGCAACGGAACTTCCGACGGAGGCAAACGCACCAGAGCCGCCGTGTTGTTGGAGGGACGCACTCCGTCGCGTCCACGTCCGCTTCGCCGGGCCGGCCGCATAGGCAGCTACCGTTCGAAGGGGCTCTCCTCCACGCGATAGCTGTACTTAAAGCCTCCAGCTTTCCGTTACCTATTCCGGCAGGAATACATAGCCGATCCGCGCGCCGGTGAACAGGCTGATGAACGTCAGCGCCCCGATCACCGCGCTCTCCGCGATGATGACCGCCAGGAAGAACCTCCTCCCGCTCCTCAGCGCCCGGCCGCCCGCGAATTTCATCAGGCCCAGCTTTATGGCCCAGCCGATCAAGAAGCTGAACCATAGCCGCGAGATGGCGAAGGACGGCGTGACCAGCAGCCCCAGCGAATGGACGGGCCACCAGTAGAAGTTGTGGCGCATCGCCATCAAGACCAGCATCAGGCCCCCGCCCCCGATGAAGCCCTCCCAGTTCACGCGCGCCGAGACCGTGGGATTCAGCATCATCGCGTGGGCGCGGTTGTAGGTGGCCGTCGGCGCGCCCACCACGCTCCACCTCTGCAGGATGTTGGCCCCGCCCACGTCGTAATACACCCACCGCAGGCTCGAATACCCGGCCGCCACCACGGCGACCACCAGCGCGGCCACCAGCGCCGGCACGAACCACCGCCGGTGCCTCTCGAACACCTCGGAGATGCGCAGCGCGTTCATCGCGTGCGGGCCGAATATCTCGCGGGTGTCGTTCGTCAGCGCCATGTACTGCGCCTGGGCTATCACCGCCCCCGGCGCCGAGAACGCGTGACCGCCCGACAGGTTGTGCACCATGTCCGGCAGGGACCACGCCTTCTGCACGAAAAACATCCCGCCCTGCGCCACCAGCCGCGACTGCACCAGCACCAGGCACAGCAGCGCCGCCAGCAACGTCACCGCCGGCACAAAGCCCATCCCCAGGTACACATACCACCCCACCATGCCCGCCAGGCAGACCAGCAGCCCCCAGAACGCCAGGCGGTAGCCGACGGGCTCCTCCGCGTCCGCTTCGCCGCCCATCAGCCCCAATGCGCGGCGCACTACCATCATCAGGTGGCGCCGGGCCATCCACAGCACCACAACCGCGAACACCAGGTAGGCCCCAGCCTGCCGCCAGACGGAGAACGATGACCACCAGCCGGCCTCGGCGTAGCCCACCGACTGGGCCACGATCACCTGGACTCGGCTCAGCAGGTAGAACAGCCAGATGCTCAGCGAGACGTCGGCGGGCACCAGGTAGGCGAAGCCGATGGCGATGGGATAGACGAATCCGTCGTCCATGCCCATGACCTCCCAGGGCGTGCCGACGAACGCCTGCCGTATCGGCGCCTTAGGTAGCCAGCCGTTCTCCGCGCCGAACAGGACCGGCAGGACCCGAATCAGCCCGAACGCCACAGTCACCGCGCAGCCCACCAAAAACACGCGGTCGCGGAACAGCGCCGGCACCAGCGACGGCCGCTCCCCGCCCCGCACCATCTCCATCGGTACCCGCGCCAGCGGAAAGGTCAGCCGCTCCACCTCCACCCACTGCTTCCGCAGGATGCCGAACAGGAACAGCGTCCCCAGGTAGTAGAAACCCAGGAACACGCCCCAGGTCAGGAACACCTTAGCCCAGCGCCCCCACGGCACGGTGATGCGCTCCCCCTCCGGCGTGCCCTGGTAGAACTGCCGCGCGGCCACCGAACGCGGGTTGGTGCTCAGCAGCAGTCCCTCCGGCGCTTCCTGCAGGACGCTGTCCTCCCAGAACAGGTCCGCGCGCTCTGCCATATAGGGCGGCGCCGCGACCGCCGGCAGCAGGTACCGCATCAGCCCGCTGGCCGGCACGGTGGCGGACACGATCATCATGCACCACACCAGCATCAGCTCGCCCCGCCGCAGCGCCCACGCCCGCCGCGCCAGCCGCACCAGCACGTTGACCACCAGCACCAGAAACAGCATGAAGAAAACCACCCCGACGGGAAAGTGATTGCCCGTCAGAAAGGTATTCCCCACCGCATAATCATTGACCGGCACCAGCAGGTTAAGCCCGATCACGCCCAGCAGCCCGATGATAAAAGCACGCCAGGTCATAGGCGGCAGTCCCCGGGGCAGAGAACAGTTACACGCGTACGCAAAGTCCTACCATTCAAAAGCACGCCGGTCAAATGCACCCGACGGCCAAAGCAGGCCGTCAGCGCCGTATATGGCGCTGACGCCTCGCCTGCGGCTTGTCCCGAGCCCGCCGGGGCCGTCGTATTGCCGTTGCCGTACCGATCGCCTCCAGCCTACAGCCTGAAAGCCTGCCGTCCTTGTTTTGTCAGAGACCCCCAACACCCGGTCTACGCGGTCAAATCGTTACAATCCGCACATGGCGCTCCGTTCCAGCGCAATCGTTACTGTAAATGGTAATACTATCCG
The DNA here is from genome assembly GCA_964448935.1 of uncultured candidatus Brocadiaceae bacterium. Lineage (GTDB taxonomy): Bacteria > Planctomycetota > Brocadiia > SM23-32 > SM23-32 > CAYVBE01. The sequence continues at coordinate 1,482 of CAYVBE010000239.1, read as the reverse complement.
GCAGCCCAAATTTCACCTGCCGGGGAATGATTGTGTCGAAGGGCACGGAAGGCGGTCCATTTGCCGTTTCACCGCATATCCGTCGCTGTTCCGGCAAGATTATACTCGTCGCCGTTCGGTAATTCAAGCGTATAGATAGCAGATGCCGGCAAGACCTCGGTGCAAAGACGATTCCGGACCTGTTTCCACCCATCCTTCACACCTGCCGGGAAGACGAGGGCGAGAGAATTCTTCGCATGTAGCTTTCGTTGCCACGTCCGAAGGTCTGAAAATGCGACGTACTGCCGGACGGCGGGCGAGTCACGGGCAGACCGTTCGACGGATGTGCGGTGGGGGCCACGAAGCCCCATGCAGAACTCACCAGCCGCCGGAGGGCGGCCGCTTGCCGCCGCTTTGCCGTTGCGAGGCTTGCCTCGCCGTGGTTGATGGGTGCGAAAGGGATGGCAAGTCGGGCTTGCGTTCCGACGACGACCGAGGGACTGACGTCCCTCTTGGCCGGCGCCGAGGCCCCGGCCCGAAAGCGGCGGCAAGCCGCGCGCACTCCAAAGTATCCTCCGGCTCTCGCAGGGCTCATCTGCAATGTCGGAGCAGGAAAGGGGGCGGAGCAAGGCCTCACGCACGAAACTACACCGAATACGTCACACCGTCGTCTATCTGTGTGCCGTCCGGCCGATACGGCGCGAGGAAGAAGCCCCCAACCTCCGCCGCCACCAGCAGGTGAAGACGCACCACACCGATGAACCCGATGATAGAGGCCCGCCAGGTCATAGGTGATCATCCCGGAGGAAGGGAAGAGTTGCACCCGTATGTAGAATCCTGCGATGTGCAACGACCCCGGTCAAGCGCGGGCGAAACGCTCGCGGAGCCGTATGTGGCTCACGTCGCCATTGCCATACGTGCAGGAGGCGGCCCCAACTCGGGCTGCAAACGGACTCGGGTGCGGTCCAAAGGCTTCACGCAGACGCCGGCTTATGGTGGGGGCGGGGGATGTCTTCATCCTCACAGAAATGGACTGCCATGCGGCCTGTAGCATAGCGCATGAACAGAAGGCCCGGAAGGTGGACGCTCAGAATCTCACCGGTTGCTGCATGGATTACGACCTCACCGCATTTATGCTGCTGCAGGCAGTAGATGTTCGGCCAACTGATTTCCGTTATCCAAAACCACTTGTCAGCGTTTTGACGCTTGTACTTCGCCGAGTAACGTCGCGACAGTTCGTGCCCCCGGTAGTTCTCAGCAATGTCTGTGCCCTGGAGGAGAAACGTCCTGAGGACCAGACCGTTGCCAGTATCCAGGCGAGCATGTTTCAGAAACTGGTCGGTCCAGAATTGATTGCTGGCGGAGACCAGACCATCCTGGACAGCGGCCTGATAGTTTCCTATGATTTCCTCCGTGATCTTGAACGCCGCCCGTTCCACGGCAAGCGGGTCGTTAACTTGAATCTCAGCCGATGGGAGGACAACCCATAGGGTTGCCAAAACG
>CAYVBE010000238.1:0-5756 GCA_964448935.1 uncultured candidatus Brocadiaceae bacterium | reverse complement strand
CTCGACGTGCCTTATGGCACGCCTGCGGTAGCTCGCTTGTGCGGGCTTGCCTGAGGGCAAAACCGTCGCCCTGGTGCGTACACAGGGTGTTGCTTGTGGCTGGCCGGTTTTTTGCTGTAAGATGCGTTCCTTTAAACAGTTGCGTGCGGTCCCGTAAAACTCTCGTGAAATATCCGGGCTAACCCAGGGCGGCGCCCTTCGGGCTTGCCCCGGGCTTTTATGTCCCGCCCTTGCAGGGCGGAATCCGTGCTTGGAATGCACCGTGGTCAGACACGAGAGGGGTACGTTGCGAATCTTTTCGGTTGACCACGCTGAACGCCTGCGCCCGAACTCGGGCCACCACCGGGCTTGGAACGTGCATATCCGGCGGGCAAACGCATGTTTGCCCGGCGCGGGAAACGGGTACGTCCCCGGCGGGCAAACGCGTGTCTGCCCGGCGCGGAAAAGGGGTTTTTCCCGGCGGGGAAAACGGACAGCGAGACTGCCGCCTCGCGGGCTGGCGTTTCGCCCGAAGGGTGTATGCAGCCCGCCCCACAGGGGCGGGGCAGCCCAGGCCCGGTGGACCGGGCCGTTGAACGCCGAAGGCGATCTACCCTGGGTATGGTTTTCCCGCTGAATCGGCCCGAGCGGTCGTCCGGCTGCAATTCACGCCTCAAACTGCGGAAGTTGGGTTACGCACCCTCGCGCCGCAGGGAGCCGGGCGTCCGGCCGGTCAGCCGGCGGAAGGCGTGCGACAGGTGGCTTGCGTCCGCCAGCCCCACCTGTGCGGCGACCGCATCGAGGGTCAGGTCGGTCTGCTGTATCAGGCTGCGCGCCGCTTCGATGCGCATCTGGTTCACCAGGCTCATCGGCGTCTGGCCGGTGATCCGCTTGAACTTGCGCGCGAAGTGATACTTGCTCAGCCGGGCCTCGCGCGCCAGATCGTCCAGCGATATGTCTTCCCGCAGGTGTTCCCGGATGAACCGCCGGATTCTCTCCGCCAGATCGCTGTGGGCGGGATTCTGCAGTCGCCCCAGTTCGTGGACCACGGTATGGGTCAGGGCCTCGCAGGTGCGCCGGTCGGCGCCGTGCCGGCTCGGGTGGATGTCCAATATCCACTCCATCTGGCGGCGGATGCGCCCCTGCCGGTCCAGCCGGACATCCGGCTCCTCCAGGTCGGCCAGGTGCTCCCCGCCGGCCCAGCGCAGCACGATCATCACCAGTGGCTCCGGCCCGTGCGTGCGTGGCGCGTGGAGCAAGTCCCCGGGATAGAGCATGACCTGTCCCGGCTCTGCGCTTATCTTTCGGTCGCCTACGGAGGTCCGCAGTTTCCCTTTGAGGGGGAGTACCAGCTCGTGGCAACCACCGTGATGGTGGGGGCGAGAAGTCCACCCCGGCTCCATCTGGAACCTGAGGCAGCTATCGAAACGCACGCCGGTGGCCTGCGCCGTATCGGACATGGTTGTTTGGTGCTCGCTGAAGTGGCCAAAACCGCAATATGCGACAAAAGCTCCGCAATCACGGACATTGTAGAGTACGCGCCGGCACCTTACCATAATAAAAGAGGCTGCGTGTGGAACGGGGGCAGCCGCGGGCGTTCGCCCGCGATTTTCAACCTGATCGCTGAGAGGAGCAGGAAGATGCTTTATCGCCGTCTGGGCAACTCTGGACTGGAAGTCAGCGCCATCTCGCTCGGGTCGTGGATGACCTTCGGTCAGTCCGTGGACGACGAGACCACCGAGGCGTGCATGAGGGCCGCCTACGAGGCGGGCGTGAATTACTTCGACGGAGCGGAGGCATACGGGGACGGCGCGGCCGAGGAGGCCATGGGGCGCGTCCTCCGCAAGGTGGACTGGCCCCGCGACACCCTCGTCATCTCCGGCAAGGTCAGCAGCAACGCCGCCCGCGGCGCCACCCGCCACGGGCAGAACCGCAAGCACCTGGTGGAAGCGTGCGACCAGGCCCTGGAGCGCATGGGCCTGGAGTACCTGGACCTGTTCTTCTGCCACCGGCCCGACCCGAAGACGCCGCTGGAGGAGACCGTCTTCACCATGAACGAGCTTATCCAGCGGGGCAAGATATTCTACTGGGGCACCAGCGAGTTCGACCCCGCCGACCTGATGGAGATGCACGCCATCGCGCGCGAGCACAACATGATCGGCCCCCTCATGGAGCAGACCGGCTACAACATGCTCGGCCGGGAGCGCGTGGACCGGGACCTGGTGCCGCTGTTCGAGAAGTACGGCATGGGCTCAACCGTCTACTCCCCGCTTGCCGGCGGCATCCTGACCGGCAAATACAACGAGGGCATCCCGGACGACAGCCGCATCGGCAAGGCCGACGCCGACTGGCTGAAGAAGCAACTGACCGACGAGAAAGTGCAGAAGACGCGGAAGCTGACCGAATTGGCCGAGGGTCTCGGCATCACGATGGCTAATCTGGCCCTGGCCTGGCTTCTGAAGAATCCCAACGTCAGCACCGCCCTGACCGGCGCCACCAAGGTCCGGCAGGTCGAGGAGAACGTCAAGGCCGTGGACGCGGTTGACCTGCTGACCGACGACGTGATGGAGCGTATCGAGCAGATACTGGACAACAAGCCGTAACGTCTCATGAAGACGCGCAAAGCCGAAGCGCTCCGCAAGCGGTATCGCTACCGCAGGCTCATCATGACCGGCCGGCTGTCGCTGCCGCACCCGACGGCCCGCCGGCTCATAGGGCCCGACTGTGCCTACCATCTCTACGGCTTCATGGGGCGGGGCGGCAACAAGACCGACCGGAAACGGGAGCGCCATGAGCATCGCACAGGTGGAGTGGATTGATTACGACTCTGGCCAGGAAAACGCCGACGGCGAGCCGAAGCTCTGGCGCGCCGTGCGCGTGGCAACCGATGACGGCGCCCGGGGCTGGGCGCAGTGGACCTGGGGCGCGGCGGGCTTGGAGGAGGACAGGCGCCGCGCCGCGTCCCTGCTGCGCGGCTGTGAGCCCTGGCCGGCGGAATCCTGCCGAGACCTGCTCTGGGAGAGCGGCATCCGCGGGCCCGTCCCCCACCTGGTGGACATCGCCCTGTGGGACCTCCGCGGGCGTGCCGAGGGGAAGCCGGTCCACGCCCTGCTGGGCACCCGGCGCGACCGGGTGCGGGCCTACGTGAGCAGCCGTTTCAACGTGGGCGGCGGCCGGCCGCCGGCTTACGCGGCGGAGGCGGCGGAGGTCCGCGATCGGGGCTTCCACGGCTACAAGGTCCACCCCACTCACAACGATGAGTGGAGCCCCGGCAAGGCCGGCGGGGACGTGGAGACCGACACCGCCATCGCGCGCGCCGTGCGGGAGGCGATCGGCGACGACCCGGACTTCGGTCTGATGTGGGACAACTATCACACCTACGACTACGAAGAGGCCGTACGCGTCGGCCGGGTGCTCGGTGAACTGGGATACGAGTGGTACGAGTCGCCGCTGTGGGACACGGACGACTACATCCCGCAGTATGTGCGGCTCCGCGAGGAACTCGACATCCCGCTCTGCGTGCCCGAGACGAACGAGGGCGACCACGCCTCCCGGATCAGGTGGCTGGAGGCGGGCGCCTGCGACATCAACCGGATTGATTTCTGGTACGGCGGCGTCAGTTCGAGCCGGGCGGTCATCGAGGCGTGCCGCCGGGAGGGCATGCCGCTGGACCTGCACACCGGCCACTACAGCCACCTGCAGCTGATCGGCGCCACCGAAGAGGAGACCATTCCCTGGTTCGAGCACTACGCCACCTCACCCACGGTCGAGTTCGAGGACGGCTGCGCGCTGGTGCCCGATACGCCCGGCATGGGAATGGAACCGGACTGGGAATACATCGAATCCCACTGCGTCGGGTGACGCGCCGTCACGAGACATCGAGAGGAGGAGCTCTTGAGATTCACTATGTTGTGCTGTGTTGCTGGTTTGATCTGTGTCGCCTTCGCCGGTCTCGCCACGGCCGGCGAAATGGATGACAGCGGATGGACGGCGCTCGACCGGCGCGGCTTTAACGCCATCCGGGCGCTGCGCACCACGGGGGATCTGTTCATCAGCAACGGGAAAACCGTCCACATCAGCCGCGACCACGGCGATACGTGGACCGAACCGGTCGAGAAGCAGAAGCGCGGGCGGCACTACAACTCCATCGCCATGGATGCCGATTGGAGGGGCGAACGGCTGGCCGTCTTCCCGATTGACTCGCCCGTGGGCTGGATCACGCTCGACGGCGGCCGGAAGTGGGACACCTTTGCGAAACCCAAGCCCCCGCAGGTGAAGAAGCACGACGGCTGGACGCTCGGCGCCGTGGACTGGTCGCAGGAGAAACCGACCTGCTTCTTCGCCAAGGAGCACCACTCGGGGAACTACTGGTTCAGCGAGGACGCCGGCGAGACGTGGCGTCGCCTGGAGGGCTTCGGCGGATACTTCGGCATCGGCTTCGGCGCGGACGGCGCGCTGCTGGTGGGCGCCTTCGAGGGCAAGAAGGCCCACATGCCCGGCGATAGGCCCGGCATCTACCGCAGCGCCGACGACGGTGCATCGTGGGAACTGGTCCTCGAGTGCGAGCTGCACCAGAAGGTGGCGCCGCAGCGGTTCGGCGAGACGCTCTTCTGGCCCACGGTCGAGGGACTGGCCGTCTCGCTCGACGGGGGCAAGACGTGGGAGCTGATGAAGGATACACCGAACGACATCCTCTTTGGTCCCTTCTTCGGCAAGACGCAGGAGCACATGGTTGCGGTCAGTGAGGAAGGCGTTCACGAGAGCGCCGACGGCGGCCGGAACTGGGGCCTGATTGTGCCGCGAGCCGACCTGCCGAAGGTCGTGCGCGATGCGAACTTCGCGGGCCTGATGCCCAACTTCGCCTGGGACCCGCAGGCCGACATCCTATTCGCCACCAGCATGGGCGTGGGTTTGTTCAGGAGTCAGCTATGATCGGCCGGGCATCGCTGAGGTATGTTCTGCTTTTCACCCTGACGATGGGCGTTGCGGTGGCCACCGCCGAGGTCCGCCACGTCTATCCGCCCGGCTTCGAAGGCCAGAAGACGGGTGAGAAGGCATTCTCGACGCTCGAGGGCGCGCTCCGGGGCAGTGACAGCTCATGGCGCACGCCCGACCAGATCGAACCGGGCTCGACCATCGTCATCCACGCCGGCACGCTGAAAGCAGACCGGTATTCCTACCGGGACAAACACGGCCTGCTCTACTTTGGCACCTACTTCCCCGCGGCCGTCTCGCGGCATCTGCGCTGGGCCGGCGGCGACCTGCCCGCAGCCCTCACGATCCGGGCGGCGGGCGACGGGGAGGTCGTGCTGGACGGCGCCGACAATAACATCCTGATGGACCTGACAGGCAGCGGCCCGGTCGTCATCCAGGGCATTACCTTCACCAACACCGAGGTGGCCATCCTGGCCGGCGAGCGGGGCGGCATCCCCTGCCCGAAACTCACACTGCGGGATTGTGCCTTCAGGGACGTCCAGGTGGGCCTCTGGGCGAACAACCGGTCCTGCGAGAACTACGTCATCGAGAACTGCACCTTCACCGGCCGCCGGGGCCGCACCACCAACGGCCTGACACTGGCCGGCCGCGGTCACACGCTGGATGTTAATACCTTCGAGAGCGTGGATGACGAGACCGTCATCTATGACGAGTACCGCCCTCTACCCGAGCCGGTCGGAAGGGCGGCACACGATGCGGGCTTCCCGCCGCAGGACCTTGCCGACAAGCGCGAGCAGACCATCGCCCGCGAGCTGCACCGGGACCCGCCGACGCTGCACTGC
>CAYVBE010000237.1:0-5775 GCA_964448935.1 uncultured candidatus Brocadiaceae bacterium | reverse complement strand
GCGCGAGCGGAACCTGGACGGTTTTCAGCTCGCTCTCCGGCGGCGGCTCTCGTCTCTTGAAGGGGCCCTTGCCCTTCTTGCGCCCCGGGCTTCCCTTCGGCTTGCGGGGTTTGTCTTTGCCGGGACGGCCGAAAGGCGTGGCCTGCCGCTTGCTCTGGCGCAGGCTCTCCTCCAGCCGCTCGATGCGCTGGCGGAGGGAGCGGTTCTCGGCCTTCAAGGCCCGCAGCTCGCGCCGGAGCCTTCGGCATCCGGGACAGCCTTGTTCGGTTTCGCTCATTACCGCTCAGCATACGGAAGGGCCGGTGTCAATTTCAAAGGGCTGGGGCCTATTGAGTGTCGCGGCCCGGTGCAGACGCCCAGTGAACCCCGCACGGGGGATGCATCGGCAAATCTGGGGGGAAAACGGCAGGATTCTCCTTGACAGGGTCCCGGGGGAGCATACACTATGCCGGTAGCGTAGGCAACGACGGTAAACACTTACGATAGACCAGCAAACACAGGGTGCCCGGCCGGATCAGTGGGCTAAAACATATGACACCTACGCGAGCTAAGTGCATAGCCCTATAGCCTGATTGTGGTTGTCAAACGTTGAAAAGCCACAACGGAACCTGACACGCTACAGGGAACTAAGCAGTTTTACGTTAATGCGTTCCGTTTTGTAGCACTTTCGGAGCTTCATGGACCGCAAAGAGCGTGCTGAAAACCGCCGCAGCGTTGCACAGTGCGCGTAACGGTTGAATCGCCCGCCATACGGCGGGCTGACGATACGGTGGGGCGCCGGTGTTGAGGGCTTTAAGTTGTGAGGCCCGCAGGGCCGTCTCAAAGTTAGGCCAGGGTGGAGGCGTCGGAGACGCCGCAGCCCTGGGGAAAGAGGCCAACAAACACGACAGAGCCCCGGCAGGAGCGATTCAACCCCCTACGGACTTTCGCGGACCGGAAACAACTTTCTGAAGACCGCTTAGTTTAGCCACCATGGCCAGCGAAATGCCTGACGCACAATGTCCAAAATGTGGGAAGGGGTTTTCTAGCAACAATGGAAAGTGGGGGGAAGAAGGAGTATGTCCCCACTGTGGAGCAGCCGTTAGTGTGACGCCATCGCGCAAGAAGATTGAACCCGCAGGTATTAAGAAGATCGAGCAACACTGGCGGAATATGAGCTTACTCGAACTTCATCATCGAGAGAATACATTTGCGCCTGCCGAGTTTCCTGCTCCAGTGGCATCCGTTATTCGAGGCGTGTTGGCAGAAAGATCGGAAGAGCTTAGCGCCTATCGCGACCAACTGGAAGAGCAAATCGAGGAAGAGCGCAAACAAGAACACGAAAGGGAAATACAAAAGCGGTCCACGCAGAGATGGATCGGTTGTCTGGGTCGGATATTGCTGTGCGTCCTTTGTATCGCCTTGTTCTGGCCGCGATTGTTTGGGACATCTTCGCGGCCGGCGGCCATATCATTAGTATTCGTGCACTTCGTATACACCTACTCTATCGGGCTGACTCCTGCACTGGTGGTGCGTTATGTACTGCTGCGGCGCCCCATGCAGAAGTTCTCTGCTTTTCTGCTGACAGGTGTCTTTGCAGTATGCAATTTGCTCCTTTTTACAAGCGTCCAGTTTCTCACTGGTACACCACTATGGGGGACGTCGGGCGGAACTGTGGGAATTGTATCTGTCATTGTTTTCATGATCCTGCGGGTTGAGAAAAGTTCGGACACCGGAGGCAACGAATAGGGTGCCCTTTGCCAGATTCTGAACGACAGTTAAGAATACCGCCCGACGTCAGTTAGAAATCCCGATTTGGCGGGGTCTGTAGACTGGACCTGATTCACCGTGCGGTGGTCGACTTGCAGAAGTTTGTGGGCGATGTTGAGAACTCCGTGGAGAATCTTGCAGGCTATCTGAGCGATATGGAGAGAAGCGGCAGGTAGCTCACAGCAGGGCACGCAAAGCCTGACCTATGTTACATTCCTCGCAACATCGCAGGGCCCTATTCTTTCTTATTCGGCACAGGTATCTGGTAAGCACGAAGCTTGCAAAATGACAGGTGCGAACTGTGAGGCTTGCATGGCCATCGTGTCCACTCCACGGACAAGGGCTTTTCCGCGCATGAGTAAGCCAAACACATTCTACGTCTGGCTTGTCCCGCTGCTGTGGGCGGGGTGCTCGCTCATTCATTTCCGGTTTCCGGGGGATGAGTACGGGCTCTACGCCTTCTCGTCCATCGCCGGGTCGTGGATCGCCATACTTGTCAGCTTCGGCGATATACACAATCCGATGATCCCGATCTCAATCGCCGTGACGGGGGCGGTGGGACGAGAAGGACGAAGCATGGCCGCCGACAAAGTCGGCGGAAGTTCGAAGCTCGAAGACTGAAGGACGAAGTAACGGGTCTGCCCTCGGCAGTAACCAGTAACCAGTAACCAGTAACGAGTAACCAGTAGCGAGTAACGGGTAACCCCGCGTTTCGGAAGGTCAAGAGGGGAGCGCGTGATGAGTGCTGACGTCCTGACCGATTTCCTGATGTGGTGCACGATCCTGAACGGCGGGCTGTTGATCTTCTCGTTCCTGATGCTCGCGTTCGCGGGCGGGTGGGTTTACCGGATGCACAGCCGGTGGTTTCCGATGTCGCGGGATACCTTTACGGTGGTGATCTACGCCTTTTTGGGCATTTACAAGATACTGTTTATAGCCTTCAACGTGGTTCCGTTGGTGGCGTTGTTGGTCGTGGGGTGGTGACCCAGTACGACGTGCTGAGTCGCCCGCTGCGCGGGCTCTGAAGGTTTCTTGCGTCTGGTTCCCCGGGCTCGCTTCGGTCGCTCTGGGCTAATCGTGAGTCGCCCGCCTGAGCGGCGGGCTCTAACGGCAAAGCCGTCGTCCATCGTCCGTCGTCGCCTCTACTCCACATCCTCGCCCCAGCGCTGGAGCTTGTCCGTCTCGATGTCTATCCGGGTGGCGCCCACGCGGACCTGGGCGCGGCCTTTGCGCTCGTCCACGCGCTCCACGGTGCCCCATTTGTGGAGTTTTGTGACGTAAACCTCGTCCCCCTCCTCCAGCGGTTTCTCCAGGTCGTGGCCTGCCAGGAGCTTTTCGATGTCGTCCAGGCACTTTTGCAGGCCGTCGCGCAGCCCGGCGGCGCGGCCGGCCAGGTTGGAGTGCAGGTTCCGGATGTCCTTGTGGAGGGCGTCGGCCCGGGAGTGCAGGTCTTCCAGGGAGTCGCGTAGCTGCAGGCCGATGGCGGCGCCGCGCCTTTCGTCCTCCGCCTTCAGCCGCGCCAGCACCTCCTCGTATTCTTCCTTCAGCTTTTCCGCCTGATCTTCCAGGTACTGCATTCGTTCGCGCCGCTCCTCGGCGTCGGCGCGGGCCAGTTCCACTTCTTCGAGCATGGAGCTGTACTCGCCCTTCGACTGGTTGTCCAGCAGGCTGCGGGCTTTGGACAGGATGTCCTGCTGGAGCCCCAGGCGGTCGGCTATTTCCAGGGCGTTGCTGCTGCCGGCGGAGCCGATGCGCAGCCGATATGTGGGGCGCAGCGTGCGGATATCGAAGTCCACGGAGGCGTTCTCCACGCCGGGGCGGGCGGTGGCGAAGGTCTTCAGCCGCCCCAGGTGCGTCACCACGCAGGCGGAGCAGCCCAGGTTGACCAGCCGCTCCAGAATGCCCTCGCCCAGCGCCGCGCCCTCGGCGGGATCGGTGCCGGCGCCCAGCTCGTCCAGCAGCACCAGACTCCGCTCGTCGGCCTCCTCGATGATGCGAATGATGCGCGACATGTGGGAGCTGAAGGTGCTGAGGCTCTGTTCCAGGCTCTGCTCGTCGCCGATGTCCACGTAGATGTCGTGATAGAGCGGCACGGATGCCTTCTCGGCCGGCACGTGCATACCGGCGCGGGCCATCAGGCAGACCAGCCCCAGCGTCTTGAGCACCACCGTCTTGCCGCCGGTGTTGGGGCCGGTGATGATGAGCACGTCGAAGTCCTCGCCCAGCCGGATGTCCAGCGGCACGACGGACTCGAAGTCCAGAGCGGCTTCGCCCGGCAGGCCTTCCTCTTTGGGCCGTGTGAGCCAGAGCAGCAGGGGGTGGCGCGCGCCGCGCAGCTCCAGCACGCGGCCCGAGGTCAGCTCCGGCTCACACATGCGCAGGGCGTTGCTCATGCGGGCCTTGGCACGCACCAGGTCCACCCGGCCCAGGTGGTCGCAGGTGCTGATGATGGCCTCGGACTCGCGTCCCACCTCTCCGGTCAACTCCCACAGGATGCGCTGGACCTCTTCTTCCTCCTCGCCGATGGCCTCGCCCAGCTCGTTCCCCTGCTCGACCACTTCCATGGGCTCGACGTAGAGGGTGGCGCCGCTGTCGGAGGAGCCGTGGACGAGACCGGGGACGGCGTTCTTGTGGTAGGCGTTGACGGGCAGCACGTAGCGGTCCCGGCACATGGTGGGGTTGGGATACTGCAGGTGCGGGCTGACGTTGCCGTCGCCGATGATCCGGCGCAGGGCCTTCTCGATGGCATTGCGCAGCCCGGTGATGCGGCGCCGGATGGATTTGAGTTCCGGGCTGGCGTCGTCCTTTACCTTTCCGCCCGGGTCAATGGCGGCGCGGATGGCCTCACGCAGGTCCGGGCAGACGGGCATGGTCTGCCCGAGCGCGCGGAGGGCGGGGTAGCCGCCGCCGCGCCGGATGAGCCAGTTGGCGATACGCTGCGCGGTCTCCAGGGAGGATTCGATCTGCCACAGTGCCGCCGGCTCCAGGGGGCCTCCCCCGGCCGCGGCCCGCCGTGCGTGCCGGGAGACGTCCTCCACACCGCCCAGGGGCAGGGAGGTGTCCCGGAGCACCTCGGCCATCTCGGAGGTCTGCTGGAGTGCTCTGCGGGGGTTGAGCTCAGCCGGATCGGGGCGCAGGTCGGCGGCTTTCTTGCGCCCCATGGCCGTGGCCGCGTAGCGGGAGAGAATCTCCGTGATCTTGCCGAACTCCAGCAGCCGTTGTGCGTCTTCGTCCATGGACCCTCACCGCGTGGTGGGACAGCCGTACGGTCACCATTGTATGGGAAGGTGCGGCGCTGCGGCAAAAGCAGGCCGCGCGGCGGCAACCGCGCGTGACTTATTCCACCACGTGGCCGAGAGTGATGCCCAGGACGGCGGGGACGGCGTTGCGGGAGTTCTCGCCGGGAACCACGTCTATGCTCTCGATCTCGACGTTGGGCCGCGGGTTCTTGACCTGCATGCCGTACAGGACCGCCCGGATGTTTTCCTCAGTCACCGCGGGCAAGTCGAGGTCTCGGCGCGCGTTGTGCTGGTAGACCCGCCACTCCAACTGGTCCTGCCGGAGCCTTTCCAGGTCCGGCACCTTCACGGTGGCGGCCACCTGGGCGCCCGGCAGGGAGGTCGGATCGGTCTTGAGCCAGTGGTCAATGTCCTTCTCCAGAATGATCGGTATCTCGACGCTCTTGCCGTCGGCGTAGTGAAGGACGTAGCGCATGATCTCCGGCAGGTCCCCGCTCTCCCTGCTGTTCGGCGTGAGGGGGTGGTGGACCAGGGCGGTGTGCAGGAAGAACAGCAGATCGCTCTTCTTGCCCACGTCTATGCCCTTGACCTCCCGCTCCAGGCCGTTCGGCGCCTTCCAGACGCCCAGGACGATGCAGTTCGGCACCGGGGCCGTGTCGTAGTCCACGATGTGGTAGAGCACGTCGTCCTGAAGCCGGCGCTCGCCGACCGGCAGCAGGCTCATGTCCTGGTCGCCCTCGCCGAACCAGCCCCGCTTCTGCTCCGTGTTGCTCAGGAACTGGTTGCA
>CAYVBE010000236.1:0-5784 GCA_964448935.1 uncultured candidatus Brocadiaceae bacterium | reverse complement strand
CCGCCACGGGAATGCCGTGCCGCATCAGTATCTCGTTGGCCGTGCAACAGATGCCGGCGAGCTGAATGCCCGCCGCGCCGGCCTCCTCCGCGGCCCGGCGGATGTCCGGCATCTGGGCGGCGGCCACGATTATCTCCGACAGGGCCGGCTCGTGGCCGTGGACCACAACATTGACGTGGTCGGGCTTGAGCACGCCCAGATTGGCGCTGGAGCGAATGGGGTCCGGCCCGCCGAACAGCACGTCGCTGAAGTCCGTGGCGTACATGCTGCCCGCCCAGCCGTCGGAAAGCGCGGTGCGGATCATCTGCTTCAGGATATGGATCGGTTCGTTATCCACCCCGATGTGGGTGGCGTGCATGATGCGCACGATGTCAGCGTCTATACCCGTCGGGGTCACGCCGGCGCGCTCCCACTTCTCCTGCAGGGGCTCCGGCGCCCTGCTCACCAGCCGCAGAATGCCTTCCTGCCGTCCGAAGTCGGCCAGAGCGGCCTCGGCCACCTCGACGGCCACCTGGTCGGTATCCTTACCGTCCAGCTCCAGGCCGAACTCCTCGGCCAGGGCGCGCAGCTTCTTCTCGTTGCTTATCTTGTAGCCCTCGGCCTTCCCCAGACCGGTCATCAGCAGCGTGTGCGTGATGTCGCGGCCGTGGTCGGAGTGCGCGGCGGCGCCGGAGGCAGTGTGGCGGGCCAGGTTCCGCGCGGCGATGGTGTCCGCAGTCGCCCCGCAGACGCCGCACTGGGCGCCCTCCCCGAAGGGGTCTATCCGGCACGGCCCCAGCACGCAGTTGCGGCAGCAGATGCCCAGCTTGCCGAAGTCGCACTGCGGCAACACCTGCTCGTAGCGGTCCCAGGCGAGCTCGAAACCGCACGCGCCGGCGTGCTCGATCATCTTCTGCGAAGCGCTGTCAATGCTTCTCGGACGTTCGTCAGTCACCATCTCGCCCTCCGTCTATTGTTTATTTGTCAAACACCGCGCTTGGCCCGGGCCTTACGCCGGTGCGTCCTGCGCCACGGCGTCCAGCAGCCGATGCACGGCCTGCCGCTGCTCGTCGCTGCCCGTGTAGGGGCAGACACCCTGCAGGTCGGCGGCGGCCACGGACTCCGAGTACGGAAACCGTCCCACTACCTCCAGATCGGACAGTTGCTCCTGGACCGTACGTAGCTGGTCCTCGGAGCGGAATTTGTTGATCACGACGCCTACGTTTTCAATGCCGACGTCCGCGGCGTAGCGTTTGATGATGCGCGCGGTCTGGATGCTGCGTTGGCCGGGCTCGACGACCACCAGCATACGGTCCACGCCCTGGGCGGTGCCGCGGCCGAGATGCTCGACGCCGGCTTCCATATCCAGCACAACGTCGGCCTGACCGGCGAAAAAGAGGTGGGCAAGGAGGTTCTTCAGGAAGGCATTCTCGGGGCAGAAGCAGCCGGAGCCCCCTTTGGCCAGGCGGCCCATGCGCAGCAGCTTGATGCCCCCCGCATCAACGGCAAAGCGCCCGGGGATGTCATCCACTTGCGGATTCAGCGAGAAGAACTCCCCACCGCTGCCTTCTGCCCCCGTCCGCTCCGCGATAAGCTCCTTCATCTCGGAGACAGGTTCGGGCTGTTCCGACGCGTCCAGGCCGAGCGTCATCGCCGTGTTTGCGTCCGGATCCGCATCAATGAGAACAACTTGGCGACCTTGCTCGGCCAGGTACTTTGCCAGGAACACCGCAACGGTGGTCTTGCCGACTCCACCTTTGCCAGTAATCGCCAGTCTGATCATTTCTTAGCGCTGCAGGCGGTTATATCCGCCGGTTTTATTGCCGGTGGGATCGCGAACAGTTCATTGTACAGAGCCGGCCGCGTATGTCAATGGAATCGCACTTCGGCCGCCTTTTCGCGCCCCCGTCCGTACGGGATTTCGGGCGTTTTTTTGAGCGGCGGGGCTCTGCCACAGCAACGCCGTTCCGTTGCGTTCCCCCCGGCGGTTGTGGTAATTTCTACAATCTTTTGAGACGGGGACGTAGCGCGTCTGCGAAGATTGCCCCGTGCCTCCGGGGCAGCCGCTTCCGAGGCCGGATACTCCTGACGTCTCAACCAGAAGAAAGGGAGCATTCCGTGAATCCCAGTCTGAGCGAATTCCTGCACGATCTTCAGCACAGGCGCTATCGCTTTCGGCAGATATGGGGAGCCGCTTTTGCTATCTTCCTGGTGTTCATCGCCGAGCCGACTTTCTGGCTCTTCGTAACCGGGGCCGTGTTGTGCGGGCTGGGGGAGGCCATTCGGGTCTGGGCGGCCGGTTACATCCGGAAGAGCCAGAAGTTGGAAACGCGCGGTCCGTACGGCTACGTGCGGCATCCTCAGTACTCGGGCAACGCCCTTATCGCCCTGGGCGTTGCGCTGGCCAGCGGGCATTTGTGGGCGATACCCGTCTGGGTGCTCTTCTTTCTCGTCTTCTACCGCGCCGCCATCCTGCGGGAGGACGACAAGCTGCACCGGCGCTTCGGGGAGGACTGGGAGGAGTGGAAAAGCCGGACCCACGCCCTGGTGCCCACCCGCCTGCGCTCGGCCGGAGGCGGGGTGCGCCTGGCCGACTGGTCGCTGCGGCGCTGTTTCAGCAACGGCGAGCCGGCCTGGCTGCTGTTGATCGCCCTGGGTCTGGCCGCCATTCACATCGTGTAGGACCCGCCCGGCCTCAGCTCGACAGCGCGTAGAGGATGATCTTCACCGCCAGTTTGTGTGCCGACGGCTCCAGAACGGCCGGGCAGCGGCGGCAGGGGTGGCCGTCCACGGCGCTGCTCAGGTCGTATTTGCTGTACACTACGACCGCCCTGCCCTCCGACTCGATGAACTCCAGGTAGGGACGCTGGAGTCCGGGATTCTCCCGCAAGACGGCCTCGGTGTAGTTCACCGGCTCCACCGGATCGCCGGACTCCAGCAGGGGATGGCCCGCCGGCATGGGCTGCAGCTCCCGCGCCGGGAACACCTCCTTCATCAGTTCCCGAAAGCCCCGATCGAACCGCTCGCTTCCGCAGGCCGCCTCGGCGAATATGAAGCCCCCCCGCTCGACGTAGAGCCTGAGCTTCTCCCGCGCCTCGGCGTCCATCTCCAGCTCCTCCACCCCGGTCAGATACAGCATGTGCCCCTGGAAGGGACTCTCCTGCTCCAGGTCAATCGGCTGGGGCCGGCTGAAGACGGTCAGCCCCGCCTGTTCGCTGACTGTCTCAAGTATGCGCGGCCAGGCCACCTTGTGCGGCTGCCAGCGGCCGGAATGGACTATCTGGCCCATCACAAAGGCGCCCGCCCGTTCCTCCCGCTCTTTCTCGGAAGGCACGTAGTATTCTGGCTTCACCAGCTTGCCCTCCAGACGGTTTACATCCGTGACGTAGGCGATGATGTTGGCGCCCAGCTTGAAGTGCGGGTGGTCGAAACGGGCGACGTCCCACTCGCAGGAAAGCCCCTGCGGCGCATACACCAGCGAGAGCCAGCACGGCCCCGAAACCGCCTCCAGCGGGGGTCGCTCCTGCGCCGGCAGGTGGAAGTGCGAGGTGTATATAGGATGGTCCCGCGGCACCTTCACCAGCGGCTCGTCCGGGAACACCTCCCGAATCTTCTGGCGAAAAGACCTGTCGAAAGCCGCGTTCCCCCGCGCCGCCTCCACCAGCACGAACCGTCCGGCGCGCACGTACTGCCGCAGCAGCTCCGTCTCGGCCGGGCCCCAATGCGCCGTCCCACCGCCGCTGATGTACAGGATGGGCGCCCCCATGAGCACGTCCAGCTCCACGCCCTGCGCCAGGGGCGCGATCTGCCAGTCCAGCGGACGCCCCAGGTGCTCCCCCGCGAACTGCACCATGAACCGGGCGTCGTGCCGGTGCGGGTTCCACACCCCCGGCCACTGCGCCTTCTGAAGGATCAGGGGTGCGTTGCCCTTGGCCAGGAACAGCAGGATGAAGCAGTCCTTGGCCAGCGAGCTGCTGCTGCCCCCGCCGGCCATGACCACGTTGACGGGATCGCCCACCAGGTGCTCGACGCCTTCGCGGTACCAGTCCCGTCGCCACTGGCCCGAGCCGAAATAGCGGCGCGCCATGATGGAGCCCGCTCTTTCGAGCCCGTAGAGGTAGTAGAACTTCCAGTTGTCACGGGCAGGGTTGCGGGTGACGGAGAAGTTGCGCGCCAGCCACATCAGCCCGGCGCCCAGGGGCCGGTCGTCCGGATACTGCCCGCAGCGCCCCCTGGCCACGTGCAGCCACAGGTCGCAGATGTAGACGCTGGCCACCCCGGCCGCCGTCATGCTGCCGTAGCTTTTGTTCTGCCGGGTCTGGTATCCCCAGCCGCCGTCCTTGTTCTGCCCGGCCAGGAAGTACTGCCGCGCGTCCTGCCAGACCTCCGGCGGCACCGTGACCCCGGTCAGGGCGGCCGCGTGCAGGCCCAGCAGCGCGAACTGGGAGTTGGAGTTGTCCGTGCGGCCGGACAGACCGTAGCTCCAGCCGCCGGACTGCTGCTGTGCGCGGATCAGGTACACGGCGCCGGCCCGGATCTGGGGCAGGTATCGCTGGGCGTCCACGCTGCGCAGGGCCATCGTCTGCAGCCCGGTCTGATACACGCCGCGGTCATCGCGGGCCGCGTTCTCAGCCAGGAAACGGGCGGCGTTTTGGATCGCGGGATCGTCCTTCGGCAGGTCCGCCGCCAGCAGTGCCAGCACGCACAGCGAGGTCTCCCCGATGGTGAAACGCCCCCCGCCGAATGAGCCGTCGTCCTTCTGCTGCGCCCGGATGTCCTGTGCCAGTTGCTGTATCTTGCCGTCCAGGGCCGCGGGCGTCACCTCCCCCAGCGCGGACGCCGGAGCCAGAAGACACACCGCTGCAACCAGCACGATGCCCGCCGAACGCCCCGGGCCTGCCCATCCCCAACCGTTCCGCATCAAGCTCCCCTCCCGAAAAGCCATCGGCGCAACTTCTTATACGGCGCGTGGAGCACGTTGCTCAGGTCAACGAACCAGGGCTTGCGCCGGAGCTGGCTCTTCTGACGCCGGCTCAGGCGGTCCCGCATGAGACGGCGGAAGTGTTTGCGCGCGTGATACAGGTCGGCCTCCTTCAGCAAGCCGCGCAGCCAGCGCACCGGAAAGGTGCGCCCCAAGAAGCGCTCCGGCACGTAGAAAGCCACCTGGAAGTCAATCAGGTGCGGCAGGCCGTCCTCCCCTATCACGATGTTCTTCGCCTTCTCCAGGTCCACGTAGGCGATCCCGCGGCGGTGAAGCGCCCGGATGGTGCCGAACAGGTGCTTCAAGAACCGCATGTCCACGTCCGCGTGCCGGCTCAACGGCCGGCCCGGAACAAAGTCCCGTATCAGTCCCGTCCGCCCGTGGAAACCCCGGAAGGCGGGCACACCGCGTATGCCCTCCGCCTCCCGCAGCACCGCCGCTTCATACCGGGCCATCAGCCGTCCGGCCCATTCCAGCGGAAGCCCCAGGAACGGCGCCCTGCGGTAGCACTTCAGCACCGCCCTGTCGGCCCCGCACGCATAGAGGCCCACCGCGGCCAGTCCGTTGTGCTTGAACTCCTTCTCCAACCGGAACACGGCGTCGGAAACTCTGATTCGATCCGGCAGATCGTCCTCTCCCAGAGCCCGAAGATAACGCTGCAACCCCATACGGGGTCCTCCCTGCAACCTGAACGCGGTGTGAGTCCCAAAGCAGGCAGACCGTTGTCCGATCAGTATAGCAGGCGCTGGGGCGCAGTGCCAGCCGCACAACCAGGGTCATTCAAAAGTCCCACGCACCGTATAGCCATTGATGTGTTCCGCCTT
>CAYVBE010000235.1:0-5830 GCA_964448935.1 uncultured candidatus Brocadiaceae bacterium | reverse complement strand
CGGCGTCGTCACTGGTCTTGCTGGCGGCCTGTTTGACCAGTTCGACGCCCATGTTCTCGAAGTTGTCTTTCAACTCCACTTCTTCGGCCACGGCCACGCCGTCTTTGGTGACGGTGGGTGCGCCGAAGCTTTTCTCGATGATGACCTCTTTCCCACGCGGGCCCAGGGTGGTCTTCACGGCCCGGGCGAGTTGATTGACGCCGCGGCGCATGGCCTCGCGCGCTTCCGCGTCGAATGTTATCTTCTTGGCAGGCATTGGCGCATCCTCCCTTACTTGATGATCGCCAGAATATCGTCCTCCGACATCAGCACGTACTCTTCGCCGTCCACCGTCACCTCGGTTCCGGCGAAGGAACCGAACAGAACGGTGTCACCTTCCTCGACCTGGAAATCGGCCGTCTCGCCCGAGTCCAGGCGCTTGCCGTCGCCCAGGGCAATCACTTTGCCCTGCTTCGGCTTCTCCTTGGCCGTGTCGGGCAGGACGATCCCGCCTGCGGTTTTCTCCTCGGCTTCCAGACGCTTCACGAGGACTCTATCGCCAAGGGGCCTTATCGTAGCCATGAGCGGCTCCTCCTGCTGAAGTCTTTCAGAAAAACTGTGTAAAGACGGGCAAAAACTCCCTTCCAATAGGCGTGCAAAAGGCATACCACTTTCCGTTCCCGTGCCCCACAGAGCGCCGGCACCGCTCCACAGCCCCCCTGGCCGGCGCGGGGACCTGCGGGCTGCCCCTCCGGACGCTGTCAATCTGGCAAGCCACGGACCACTCCCGGCGGCGGGCACTGTCACTTTGGCACCCGCGTTTTGTGCCCGAGCGCGCTTTTCGATACACTCATGGGTATGGAATCCGTCACCTTACACTGCCCGGACTGTGGCTGCTCCTACGAGGTGTCCGCCCAACACCGGCACGGCGACCTTTTCTGCGCCGCCTGCGGGGGCGCCCTGGGCGATGCCCCGCCCCCCGAGACGCCGGACGAGGAAGACGCCTTCATCGGCCGGAAGATCGGCCCCGTTAAGCTGAAGAAACGGCTGGCATCGCGGCTCCACTACGCCCTGTATCGTGGCTGGCACGCCAGGCTGCGCACGGACGTTCGGATAAAGGTCTTCCCGGAAGACAACCCGCGCAACGCGGCCCTTTACGTGCACGATGTGTTCGAGCGGGCGGCAGCGGCCCGCTCCATCCGTGACCTGAACGTGGCCGGCCTGCTGGACATCGGGCGCCTGCGGGACGGGTACTTCATGGTGCTCGAGTATGCGCCCCGGTCCGTGGACGAACTGCCGGCGCGGGGCAAACCGCTGTCGGCGGAGCGGTGCCTGCCCATCGCTGAGGGCGTTTTGCGGGGGCTGGCGGCGCTGGACGGCGCGGGTGCAGTCCATGGGGACGTGCGGCCGCAGACCATTCTGGTGGCTCAGGACGGCACGGCCAGGCTGGACAATCCCTCCGCCGTGGGGCACCACCGGTTGAACCGCCTTTTCCCCCGCGAGGACGGCACGGCGGGCGGGCCGGCCTTTTATGTCGCCCCGGAACGCGCTGCCGATGAACGGACGGCCGACATACGGGCGGATCTCTACTCGCTGGGGGCGGTCCTGTATCGGATGCTGGCTGCGGAGCAGCCGGTGGATGGCGAAACGGCGGCGGAAGTCATCACGGGGCATATGGAAGGTCGGCTGTCGGAGCGGGTGGCGGCCCGTTCGGACCTGCCGGTGCCTTTGAAGGACTTCCTGGGCCGTCTGACCGCCCTCGACCCGGCCGACCGTCCGGCCGACCCGGAGGAGGCGCTGGAGGAGCTTTTCCAATGCGTCCGGCGCATCGAGCAGGACGGGGGATGGAGCGGCGCCCTGCCGGGGGATGCCGAGCCGGAGCCGCCGCGCGCGTTCTCGCACTGGACGCTGGTGGGGCTCCTGTTGATTGCCGCGGCCATCGTTCCTTTCCTTTTCCTGTTCACCGGGCAGGAAGAGGAGGGGCCGGAGCGGCCTTCCGAGCACAAGCTGCTGGTGGTGGTCAAGGCGACGGGGCCGCCGGCGCTGGAGGACCTGGAGGAGCGCGCGCGGGCCGCGCGCCGGCTGGTGCGCCACCGGATGGCCTTCTACCCCGGGCTCCGGGTCGTCGCCGGCCGGACCATGACGGAGGAGGCCGGGGACGCCCAGATCGAGGAGGCCCGGCAGGAGGCCGAGGCAACACATGTGCTGCTGCTGGCCGCCGCCCGCGGGCTGCGCCGCACGAACTGGGGACTGGCGTTCTTCGACCGCACGGGAGAGGGCTGGACCGAAAGCGCCGAGTGCGCCATCGAGGACGGCGCGGACGACTGGACGGAGCTGGAGGGCGCCGTGCGGGACGTGGTCGGGGCGGCCGCGGGGCGTCTGGGCCTCCAGCCCGCGCCGGGTGCACACCGGACGGCCGGGGCCGACCGCTCCGCGTGGCTGGCGCTGGACCGCGCCCTGGAGATGGAGCGAGAGGACCGGCTGCGGGAGGCGCGGTCAATCCTGGAACGGGCCGCGGAGAGTCTGCCGACCGCCGCGTTGTTGCGGGCCTACTGCACCACCGTGCTGCGGTTGCGGGAAGACGAACCGCCGCCCGCCCTGCCCGACGTGCGGACCGAACTGCTGCCGCCGCGTATGGGGTCGCTCGCCCGCGCGCTGGAAGCCATAGGGACCGGGCAGGCGGAGCGGGTGCAGGGAGAATTCGGCGACTGGCTGGCCCGGTTTCCGGACTCGGTCAGGGGGTATCTGCTGCTCGGGCTCTGGCGGCTTCGCCTTGCCGACGCGGAGGCGGAAGGGCTCATGACGCTCCGCCACGCCGTGAAGCTGGACCCCGAGTATCTGCCGGCGGCGCGCGCTTGCCTGGACGCGCTGTCCGAGCACGCGCCGGAGGCGCTGAAGGAATTCCTGGAGCAGTATCCCGGTGCGGACGAGGTAAAGGAGGCGTTGCGGGAACGCGCCGGCTCCGCGACGGGTCAGTAGAGGATTACATCCTCCAGCCGGCCGATGCTGACCACTTCGTTCCGCATGACGAAGACCTCGCGGCGGTTGGGTCGCACGCCGTTGCGCCTGGTCTCGATCAGGTAGACTTCCACGGTCGTCCGCGAGTCGCGGCAGAAGTGCACATCGGCGTCGGTCAGCACGATCGCGGTGGGGTCCATGCTCTTCAGCGTGCCCACGTAGACGAGGGGCGCCCGCACGTCCACCACCACCTGCTGACCCACCAGTTTGTCGAGTTCCTCGGTCATGGAAGTCCCCATTGCAGCAGTTGCACGACGCGGTGTCAAGCAGATGCCCTGCCTCAGCCGCGCAGGTAGCGTTGGCCGGACACCTGCTGGATGAGCCCGCGTATTTCCAGCGTCAGGAGGGTGCTGGACACGATGGAGGCGGGCAGCCCGGTGCGGCCGATGACGTCGTCAATGTGCATGGCCCGGCTGCCCAGCATCTCGTATATCTGCTTTTCCCGGTCGTTCATGGCCATCACCCTGGCGTCCTCAACGGTCTGAATCGCCTCCGCACCGGCGTCGGGCAGCTCGATCGGCTCGCTCAGCGGACCCAGTCCCTCCACCACGTCGCGGGCGTTCTCCACCAGGATTGCTCCGTCGCGTATCAGGGCGTGGCATCCCCGGCTGACGGGGCTGGTCACGTCGCCCGGCACGGCGAAGACCGGCTTGCCCTGCTCCCCGGCATGTCCGGCGGTGATGAGGCTGCCGCTCCGTCGGGCGGCCTCTACCACCACGACACCCAGCGACAGGCCGCTGATGATGCGGTTGCGGGGCGGAAAGTTCTGCGCGAGGGGCGGCGCCTCCATGGGCAGTTCGCTGACCACGGCGCCGGAGGCGACGATCTCCTCGGCCAGCCGGCGGTCGTCCGGGGAAAGCCGGTGCGCCAGGCCGCAGCCCAGCACCGCCAGCGTCCGCCCGCCGGCCCGCAGGGCGCCCCGGTGCGCGGCGGAGTCCACGCCCCATGCCATGCCGCTGACCACCGTGAAGCCCATAGACGTCAGGTCCGAGGCCATCCGCCCGGCCTGGCCGCGTCCGTAGCCGGTGCATCGCCGCGCGCCGACTATGGCCACCGCGAGCTGGTCCTCCCGTCGGTAGTCGCCCTTGATGCGTAGTAGCGCCGGCGCCCCCCGGTCGAGGTGTTTGAGAGGGGCCGGGTAATCGGGCGAGAAGAACGGCACCAGCCGCACCCGGTGCCGCTCCATCAGGTCCAACTCCTTCTCGACGGCCCCGGCGTCCGGACCGCGCCGTATGGAGGCGGCCGTGGTCGGCCCTATCCCGTTGACCTCCTGCAGCGCCTGCGGAGCCGCTTCAAGAGCCTCTACGGCCGAGCCGAAGTGCTCGACCAGCGGGAAGATGGTCCCGCTGCTCACGCCCTCGCACAGCGACAGTTCGAGGGTCGCGCGCGCCTCGTGGCTGAACTCATCCATGCGTCGGTCACCCGCACTGAACTTGCCGGGGATCGGCTTCTGCAATGGCCACAGTATAGTGCGCCGCCCGGCATATTGCACCCGGAGCGTGGGTGCAACGTCCGGGCCGGTGGCATACAATGGGAGGATGACAGCGTGGAACTTCGCAGAGAGGAGTCGGGCAATGCGGGGCGGAACCGACTCGCCGGTGGGAATTACTTTTTCGCAGGGAGCCGATTACGGCATCCCCGAACTGGACCGAGAAGACAAATTCTGCCGGTTCATCGGCGAGGCGCGGCGGCGGGAGCCATTTTGGGTCGCGGCGGATGCCGTCTCCTGTCCCCTGGCGCGGTACAACCTTTCGATCGGCGAGACGGACGTCTCGGACCTGGCCCGTACCCTTGTCGGATGGGGCGATGCGGCGGACCAGAACACCGCCCTGGATTTTCTCCGGTCCGCTTCCCGCCTGGAGAAATCGTTCACGAAGATTATATTCGCCTGCCCGCCGAAGGACGAACTGGAGCCGGACGTGCTCGTCTGGATCGGGACGGCTCACGAGGGATACAAAATGGTGAAGGGGCACGTGTCACAGACGGGTCGGCGCGTGGTCAGCCCCATGGCCGGCATAGGCGCCGCCTGCGGGACGTGCACGGCGGGTGTCGTCCGGGAGGGAAGTCCGGCTGTATCCCTGGGTTGTGGCGGGTCGAGGCCGGCCATTGGTCTGGAGGAGGGCGAACTGCTCATAGGCGCGCCCGCGGATTCCCTTCTCGGCCGCAAGCTGCGCGCCATCGGCAAGAAGTAATGTGCGGTCTTCGGCAGGTAAAAACGTCCGCTGCCCTTATGATGAGGAGAGCGGACGGAAGGAGACCGGATAGCGATGAGCCAGCGGGAACGGGACCGGCTCAAGGTCATGGCACCTGGGCTGGAGGGCAAGCTTACCCGGCGGGAGGCGGCGCAGGAGTGAGGTGCACTGCCGCAGGCGTCCGCGTTGGGGAGACCTGGTCCAGGCCGACAGGAGCCATCATGACTGGCTGGAAGGACGGGGATCCCGCACGGTGCCGGTGGTGATAATTGGCGATGCGACCAGCGAGGTGGTGGCGAGGTCCAACACCGGCGAGGCTACCGAGGCATACATGGGCTTTCTGGGGCGCTACGTGCGCAAACACGGCGGGCCGGTGGCGCTGTATACGGACCGAGACAGCATTTTTCGGTCCGAAGATCGCCATCCGGACGAGTCTCAGCCCTTGCCGACGCAGTTCGGGCAGGCTCTGAACTCGACTTGTGACAAAAGTGGTTCATCCGGCTGCCTCCCCGAAACAGAGTGTAGAAGGATGGACCGAAAACTGCTCAACATTCTCCACCGGTGCTGGCAGCCTTCATTTCGTTACGTCTGAAGCGCCCGCTTCGCGGCCTTCCAATGACGATTTCCCCAACAGTCGTTGG
>CAYVBE010000234.1:0-5834 GCA_964448935.1 uncultured candidatus Brocadiaceae bacterium | reverse complement strand
ACGAGGACATGGGCCTCATTACCACCGACGGCCGGGACGCGTCGCTCTTCGAGGATGACGACGGCTCAGTGTACTGGGTCTTCGGCGGCGGCTGGATCGCGCGGATGAAAGAGGACATGACCGGCCTGGCGGAGGTGCCGCGCCTGTTGCGCCCGCACGATGACCGGGAGGCGGTCAACGGTCCGGGCGGGCAGGCCCTGCAGGTAGGGACTGATGGCGCGTTTATGTTCAAGAAGGACGGGAAATACCACCTTGTCGCCGCGGGCATCCACGGGCGCATCGGCGTGCCGTGCTACGACACCTGGGTAGCCACCTCGGACTCCATCTACGGCCCCTACGGCCCGCGGCTGCTGGCGGTGCCCCACGGCGGGCAGGCCACCATGTTCGAGGGGCCCGACGGGCAGTGGTATTCCACCTTCAGCGGGGTGGACTCCCGCGCCGCCCTGCGCGATCGGCCGGCGATCGTCCCCGTGGACTGGGTGGGGACGGTCAGGTACTACTACCCGAAGGACCTGAGCTGGCCGTGGAAAAAGCCCGAGGTCATCACCGAGGCGTGGGGCTGGGAGAACGCCCGGCCGTTCAACGACCTGACGTTCCGGGACATCGGCATCGTCAACGGGCGGGACGGTTACTACTACTTCAGCGGGCTGCACAGCGACGACCGACTGGAGCAATCCAACGTCTTCTGCCGCGGTAAGGACCTGACCGGGGCGGAGCCCTGGGAGGTGGTTGAATTCCCCGGCCTGGAGAAAGTTACGGACCTGCCTAATTACAACCCGGAGGGTTTGCGCGGCTGGTGGCGCCGCATGGTACACTGCAAGCTTTTTCACGCCCGAGGCACCTTCTGGGCCACTGCGGGGCAGCCCGGCTGTCCAGACGGACCCTTTATCCTGCGGAGCACCTCGGATTCCATGACGAGCCCGTGGGAGGTCGTCCGCGGTGGTCTGCCCGGCGGCGTGCGGGGCTCCATGCACCTCGTCGAGGACCTGAACGGCGACCTGTGGGTTGGCCTGCGAGATTTCCTCTGGCCGATGACGTGGGCTCTGGAGCTTGCTGCGGACCGTGAACTGCCCACGGAGCGGGAAGGTTGGCAACCACCGCTCAGCCAGAGGGCCAGGGCGTACGTCATGCAAACCGACGACGGATCCTCGTTCATCCGCGGGGATGTCGGTTCGTACTACTATCGAATCGGCGACAAATACGTGATACTGGGGACCGCGTGGCACGGCAATTACCGCCGTTTCGGCACCTACGATATCCAGGTTTTCTGGTCGGACGAGATCGGCGGGCCCTATCACCACAGCCGCATCGTGCTGCCCCACGGCGGCCACGCCGGCATCGTGAAGGATGACGAGGGGCAGTGGTGGATGACCTCGTTCACCAACGACGGGTTTCTGCCTGACCATGGTGTCCGCGCCGTGCCGATTGACCTGCAGTGGAACGGGAAACGTTTCACGGTCCAATCCGCCAACCCCGGCGACGCCAGCCTGACGTGGGAGTTCGAGCCGGAGGTCCTCCGGCCCGGCCCGGTAGATATCCAGGCGGCATACCCGGTCCTGGAAATCCCCGACGACCTGCCCATCAGAGAGCCGGCCATCTGCCCTGTGGAAGAAGACGGACAGACCGTTTACTACCTGACCGGCACGGCGGGGACGGAGATGAACGGGCAGATGGACTTCCACAACAACACGGGCATCTACGTGTGGAAGTCGACAGATCTGAACCACTGGGAATCGCTGGGAAAGGTTTTCGACATGGGACCGGACGCTACTGTGCGCGGATTCGGCCCCCTGGGATACTACTTCTCGCCGCCCGACAGCCTGGAGCCCCGCTACGACCGCGGGCTGATCGCGCCGGAACTGCACCACGTGAAGGGCAACTACTACCTCACCGCGTCGCTCAGCCGCCAGGGCGTAGCCGTTTTCCGGAGCAGGAGCGGCGAGCCGAAGGGGCCCTACCAGATGATCGGGCCGGACGGCGTTCACGGCACGGTGGCCTGCGTGGCCGATTCCGGCACCGGCAGCGAGAGCAACAGCGACGCGTACTTCTACGGCTACGATCCGTGCCTGTTCGAGGACGCCGACGGATCGGTGTATCTGCTGTTCGGCAACGGCTGGATCGCGAAGATGAAAGAAGACCTGAGCGGCATGGCGGAGGTTCCGCGCCGGCTGAGATTGAAAAGCGAACAACCGGGACGCGCGCCCCTGCAGGTCGGCAAGGGCGGCTGCTTCCTGCGCCGGCAGGACGGCCGCTACCGCCTGACCGCCACCACCCGCTGGGGCGACGTGGTGGAGGCCGCGTCGGACTCGGTCTATGGTCCCTACGAGGGCCGCCGGATCGTCCTCCCCAGGGCGGGACAGGTAACGTTGTTCGAGGGCCCGGACGGGAAATGGACCGCCGTCGCCAGGTAGCGAACATCGGGATGGATACTCATGAGGAGGGCAGTTGAGCATGTGCGATACGACACTTCGGACGCCGTTGATCGGCGTGTTGCTGCTGGTGTGTGCTGTGGCCGGGTCTGCGCGCGCCGCCGAGGAGGAACTGCCGGAACCCGTGGCTGTGGACCCCGTGCTGGAGGAGCCGTTGCGCGACGTGAGCGTATGCCGGGGGCCGAAGGGTGCCTATTACCTGACGGGCACCGGCCCGGGCCGCAAAGCCGACGGCACGCTTGACTGGCACAATAACGACGCCATCTACCTGTGGCGGTCGGAGGACCTGCGGGACTGGCAGCCGCTGGGCAAGGTGTTCGACATCACCGAGAGCCTCGTTCATACGCGTCGCCGGCTGCGCTGGCTTCGGAAACTGCAGATCGTCCCCGATGCGCCACAGGCGGGGCGGGCCCGCGGCGTGCAGGCTCCGGAGATCCATTATCTGCAGGACACTTTCTGGATAGCCTTTTCCATGAACCGGCAGGGCACCGGTCTGCTGCGCAGCACCACCGGGCAGGCCGAGGGGCCTTACGAGTTTCATGCCCGGATCACCACGCGGGGCGGCGACGCCTCGATGTTCGAGGACGACGACGGGACCGTGTACTGGCTGTTCGACGAGGGCTGGATAGCCCGCATGGAGGACGACCTGAGCGGTCTGGCCGAGCGGCCGCGCCTGCTGCAGGCCACCCCCCACGGCGAGCTGGGGGACTGGCCGCTCCGGGTCGGCAGCGGCGGGCCCTTCCTTTTCAAGCGCGACGGCATCTATTACCTCATGGCCGCAGAGCGCAACGCGCGCTTGGGTGCCGCGTGCCACGACACCTTCGTCGCGTGGTCGAGGGATGTTTACGGCCCTTACACCAGACGGGTTGTGAGCATCGCTCACGGGGGCAACACCACCGTTTTCCAGGATGGCGCCGGCAGTTACTATGCCACCATGAGCGGCAACGACCCGCGCGCTCGCTTCCGCGACCGGCCGGCGATCGTTCCCCTGGAGTGGACGGAGAACGTGAGCTATTTCGGGCACACAGGCGTGTCGATTCCTGTCAAACCCCGCCACGTGATCACCGAGCGCGGCCCGTGGACGCTGATGCGCCCCGTCTCGACGATCAGAATGCGGGACGTGCAAGCAACGCTGGGCCCGGACGGCTGCGTGTACCTGACCGGCTCGTTCGTCAACGTGGACTCCCAGGGCAAGCTTTACGTCTTCAAGTCGCGCGACATGGTCAACTGGGAGGAAATCGTGGCATGGGACTGGGACCGGCAGAAGAAGCTGTTCGCCGAACCCTTTCCCGACCCCCGCGAATCGAAGCGCCCAAACGTGTTCACTTACATGGACACCGAGATACACTACCTGAAGGACACCTTCTACATCGCCTACCACGTTTACGGCGGCAAGGCGATTGAAGGCGGTCGTGGATTTCTGCTCAAGAGCACCACGGGCAAGGCCGAGGGCCCCTACAAGCCTGTTGTGGGGGCGGAGGTGCGTTCGCAGCCTTCGTTCTTCGTGGACGATGACGGCACGATCTACCACACGTTCGGCGCCTTCGGCATTTCGCCGATGAAGGCGGACATGAGCGGCGCGGAGCCGGGAGGGCACCACATCCTGCCGGCGGACGGTTCCGATGCCAACGACGACACGGGCACCTGCCTGGTCGAGATGAAGGGAAAGTACGTGCAGTTTGTCACCGAGTGGAACGGCCCCTCGACGTTGGGTCTGGTGGGGGGCGCCGGCGGTCGCTATTTCGCGACATACGACTACAGCTATTACTACTCGGACGAGCTCTTCGGCGAGTATTCCACCCCCCGCACGGGCGTCCCGCACGGCGGCCACGGCAGCGTCTTTCGGGATCGGCTGGGCAACTGGTGGGCCACCATGTTCGGCAACGAAAACTTCAGCTCCTGGAGAGGCATGCCGGGCGTGATACCACTCAAGGTGGATCTGGTGGGTGGCCAACTGCTGATTGACGTGGCCGACGAGGTGGAGCTCCGACGCCGCCGGAAGGCACTGCGCGAATAGCCCGCTACGAACACCGGGCGGGCGACGGAAGTCTGAGCAGGTTACGGGCGATTGCTCTACATTGGAGGAGGAGGGTTACCATGAAGCAGTGGTGTCTCTTGGCATTCACGATCTGCACTCTGGCTACGGGCGCTCTTGCGCAGTCTGGCGGCGGCGGTCCCGAGAAGCTGCGGACGTTTTACTTTGGCAATAGCCTGACCGGGTGCACAAATCCTCAGTGGCACGAGGAACTTGGTGAGAGCGCCGGGAAGCAGTGGGTGACCGACATGATGGCGGGCGCCGGGTGGCCGTTGTGGATGCACCGGCGGGAGCTGAGGCCGGGCGAGGCGGAGCTCTCCACCGGTCCCCGGGGCGACCTGACCATAGCCCCCGAGTTCATGGAGTCGGCATCCTACAAGGCCAAACAATTCTACAGGGGGGCCCCCTGGGATGCCATCGTGATGCAGCCGTTTTTCTCCTCGCTGGAGCACACGACCACAGATATCTGGGGCACGGAATTCGACGAGCCGACCGACGTCGGCAGCATCGCCGCCGCTTCCGACATCATCCGGCTTTACCTGAAGACCAATCCCGAGGGCCGGGCCTACATCTACGCCGACTGGCCGCCTATGGAAGCGGGTCAGATACCTCCCGAAGACGAACGCCCGGAATGGGCGCAGAAAGAGGGTGTCCGCATTGCGCGCGCCGAGTTCCCGAAGCGCGAGCAGTTCAACTACGAGGAGGAGTGGCTGGGCAAGAAGTACGTCGGCGGCAATAAGGAGCGTCCCTGGAAACACAACTGGCGCTGTCAGGACATCCATTACAAGCTTTTCGAGACACTGAAGGAGAAGTTCCCGAAGCTGTGGCGGGAGGGCAGGTTGCGGATGATCCCCACCGGCGATATCTTCATGGCCCTGGAACGTAAGATGAAGGCCGGCGAGGTGCCGGGCATTGACTCCATCGGCGAGTATTACACCGACGTGCAGCACATCCGCGCCGGGCTGCCCCGCTACACCGCCGCCGCGTCCTTCTACGCCGTCATGTTCGAGGAGCATCCGAAGGCTCTGGATTGGGGTGTCTACAACGATGAGGAGAAATACGGTGAGGACCCGCACCACGACAAATACCCCTTTGTGGAGATCACCCCCGAGCGTGCCGGAATCGTGAACGACACCATCTGGGAAGTGGTCAGCAAGCATCCCTATGCGAGGGGGCCGCAGCAATGAAGATAAAGTCCATCGGCTCAATCTTTCTTCTGGCTCTGGTCGTCTCGCAATACGTCGGCGCGGCTGAACTCGATCTGTCGCCCGTGCCGACGCCCGAGGAGCACCGGACGAAGTTCGACTACCGGCGAGTGCAGCCGCTGCTGGACGTGCCGATGATTGACGCGGCCATCACGCGCGTCGGCG
>CAYVBE010000233.1:0-5909 GCA_964448935.1 uncultured candidatus Brocadiaceae bacterium | reverse complement strand
CGAACGCCGAGGCCAAAGTCACCACTTTTCTCAGGAAATCCGTGAACGGTTACTTTCATTCTTTCTTCCCGCAAAACCGAGCGGTGCAAATGTCCTGTCCTTTAGCCCCAACACCGAGTGGTATCAGTAGTCCCCGGGGCCATGGGCACCAACGCCATAAACCTTGCGAATCATCTGCGCAGCCCCTTCAGCGTCGGCACTGGCCCACACGTAGTCCGCGTTGACGGCTTCTCTGGCTGCTATCGCAAAATTCAAGCCTTCAGTATTCGTGCCGACGACACTGAGCGTATTAACACCTAGCCAAAAGTACTTGTTATCCCGCTCCAAGAAAAGCGGCCCCCCGCTATTGCCAGGGTTTATGGCAGCGTCGATCTGGTAAAACTGACATGTCTCGTCGTTGGAAATCGTGTCGCGCACCGCACTCACGACACCACGGGTGATGGTCCCTTCGAACCGCCCCAGAGGGTTCCCCACCGTAACGACCCGCTCCCCCTGAGTGACTGAAAGCTCTGGCCTATACTTCACTACCACATAGTCCCGACCTTCCTGCAGTCCTGATCCAGATACCTCTATCATTCCCAGGTCAAAGTTCACCGCCTGCGCTATCCGGACCGCCATCTTCTTAACTCCACTCGGGAACTCCACGTCCATTCTGTAATGGAGAATTTCCACGTCCTCTTTGCCGTCGGCCATAGCCAAGTCCGAAAGAGAAAGGCAATGCGCGTTGGTCACGAGGACGACACGTCCATTCCTCTCGCTTCGACTCACCACAAACCCACTTCCAGACCACGCACGATCGTCATCATCGAGTGGATCGTCTTCCCGCCACCGCCCGCGGATAGTCACTGTCGTAAGCGGGAGTTTCTCTTTGAGGACCCCCCTCTTGGATGTGGTGATGGTTCCCTCGGGTGATGTCCCACGATCACTGAACCCCTGTGGTCCACTCAAGGCACAAAACGTCCAAAGGGAGGCCACGATACCTATTCCTCCGAGACAAATAACAGTCGCCCTCTGAGATTTCGTTTTCAAACCCAAGGGGAGACGGAGAATCTCGAAACTCTTTTGCGTTACCCGATCAACGTGCGAGCACCACGTTGCTCTTCGCGAACCCGGTTCGGTAGAACTTGAAAGCTCGGCGCACATTCCACCAAGAACCCACAACGCGCCCACCCCAAGAGTAACGGCAAGAAGGGCCTTCGCCAGCGCCCCCGCCAGCAACACAAACAGAAGCAGCCCCACACAACTCAGAGTGAGCAAAAGTCGCCGGCGCTTTCTCGCTTCTTGCTGACCCTCCTGTCCGTTCACTTTCCCCCCATCTCCAAGCGATAGCGCCCGACGTATCCAGCTTTCTGCTCGAAACTCCGGCCCTCCTTCGAATGACCTGCAAACAAACGCGCTTCCAGCAGTCAGATTGTAGTGGCGGGGATGATAGCTGTCAAGACGGTCTTAGCCAGTTTGCCAGCACAGCGTCCCCTCCTGTTGACGGAGAAATGTGCCGGTGAGACTCTCTCACAGCACCTGGATCATATTTTAGGGAGCATTCCACCGGCCCGCGCCAAACATGAAAGCACACGCCGCTGGCGCGAAACAGGACGGCGGAGTTTGACGGAACGGCCGCCGTCCGGTGTACTGGAGGGTGCCCCGGACGGGGCCGATGGTCCTGCGACTCGTTTGACGACGAAGGGATGGCAAGATGATGAACCGATCCCGGCGATTCCGCGTCCTGCTTCTGACGGCGGTTGTCTTTTTTTTCACGGCCGCCTCGGCCCGCGCCGATGCGATGCGGGCTTTTGCCTGGATTGAGGCGGAGGAGTATGTCTCCTGCAGCCCGGAGCTGTCGGTCTCGCCGGCTCCGGCTACTTCGGGCGGCGAGACGCTGGACGGGCGTGGGATTCCGGCCGGCGAGGTGCCGGACGGCGGCTACACGGTGAAGTACCGGTTCGACATTGCCGAAGCGGGGGCCTACGATTTCTGGCTGCGCATCGGGTTCAACGAGGCGCGGCCGCCGGTGGAGTGGCGCGTGGACGGCGGCCAGTGGCGCCGCATGTCGCCCGAGGACTGGGTGACCAACCTGATGCAGATCTACGAGTTCAACACGATCGGCTGGGACAAGGGGGAGAGCGTCGAGCTGAACGTCGGCGAGCACGAACTGGAGCTGCGCTGCACGGAGGCGACCGGGAAGCGGTTCCTGCTGCGGCTGGACGCGATGTGCTTCGTCAAGGGGCGTTGGGTGCCGGAGACCTACCTGAAGCCGGGCGAGAGCTACGATGAGCCGGCAGACCGGCAGGCGCGCGAGAAGGTGTATGAACTGCCGGCCGGAAAGGCGCCCGAGGCGCGGCCCAGCGTGGAGTTGAGCGGCCCCTGGCAGATCGCGCGCTACGACGATCCGGACATGGACGAGGCGCCCTACGAG
Source organism: uncultured candidatus Brocadiaceae bacterium (assembly GCA_964448935.1). Classification (GTDB taxonomy): domain Bacteria; phylum Planctomycetota; class Brocadiia; order SM23-32; family SM23-32; genus CAYVBE01. Next base: position 3,496 of record CAYVBE010000233.1, on the reverse strand, counting down.
CCGATCCGGGCGCTGCCCGAACCGGAGGAGTATCCGCTGCGCTGGATGGGCATCGAGGCGCCGGGGAATTACTTCGAGGCGCGGGAGGAGGTGGCCCTGGCGCACCGGGTGTTCTACCGCACGCGGGTGCGGGTGCCGCGGGAGTTCGACGGGCGCGGGTTCAAGCTGCACTTCGCCGGCACGAACTGGATCGTCAGCGTCTTCGTCAACGGCCGGTTCGTCGGCGATCACACCTCGGTCCTGGTGCCGTGGGATATGGACGTCTCGCGTCACATCGAACCGGGTCAGGTGAACCGGATCACAATCGGAATCAAAAGCTCCTGGTATGGTTTCGACACCGAGAAGGTCGGGCAGCCGTTGAAGGTGTTGCGCGACCGGCCTACTTCCGGGCAGCACTTCCGGTATTTGTGGTTTGTGGATGCCATTTTCCACTCGAGCAAGGGCGAAGGTCAGGGGCTGAACAACGGGCTGTGGAACCCGGTCAGCCTGGTGGCCACCGGGCCGGTCTATACCTCGGATGTTTTCGTCCGAACCAGCGTCGAGAAGAAGCGGCTGGAGGCGGACGTGGAGGTCACCAATCCGGGCGACAGCGACGCCGCCCTGAGCGTCATGTGCGAGGCGGTGGACGACAAAACGGGGCAGGTGGCCGCCACATTCGGGCCGAAGGACCTGAGCGTTCCCGCCGGGGAGACCGAGACCGTCACCGTGGCCGGGGACTGGCCGGACCCCAGGCTCTGGTGGCCCGAGCGGGACGCGCAGTGCTACCGGCTACGCACCGTATTGATGGACGATGGCGAGGAGGTAGACACTCAGGAGGAGTTGTTCGGCTTCCGCGAGATCACCCGCGAGGGGCGCCACCTGCTGTTGAACGGCATCCGCTGGCACTTCTGGAACTGGCACATCCGCGGTGCGGAGACGATCGAGGAATGGCTGCAGAAATACGAGGCGGCGAACAACCGCTTCCACCGCTTCACCAGCGGCGACCGTAAGCTGTTCGGCTACCGGGAGAAATCGCTGGAGAAGTTTGACCGGCTGGGCATCCCGGGGCGACTCTCGACCTGCATAGACGGCATGGTCAGCACCCACGATCACTACAATCCGCTGGTATGGAAGAACTTCCAGCGCAATGTTCGCCAGACCGTCAGGGCCTACCGCAATCATCCCAGCGTGGTGATGTGGAGCCTGGGCAACGAGATCATGCTGGTCGAGGCGCGGCTGTATTTCAAGAAGGATTACCGCCGCTGGGAGCAGGAGGCAGCGAAGCTGAGCCAGATTGCCGCCGAGCTCGACCCCACCCGGCCAAGCTTTCAGGACGGTGGCGGCGACCTGGGCGGGCTGATCGAGATGCACAACCCGCACTACGCCTGGGGCTCGCTGGAGAAGTTCCCCGAGGACTGGTACAGCTACCCGACCGGCCCGCCGGTGATGCCGCGCCCCGTGAAGGACCGCGGACTTCTGTACCGCTGGTCCGGCGACAAACCGTACATCCACGGCGAGGTGTTCTACTACACCGCCAGCGACAAGATGGCCTGGTTCGGTGGACCGCGCGTGTATCGCAGCCGGGCCGACCAGGACGAGTCCGCCGGTCGCTACGGCAGCATCGGGCTGGAAGGCGCGCGATGGCAGGGGATTACGGGCATCTGTCCCTGGACGCGCGTGCTGCCGCACTGCGCGAAGAGCAGCGAAGCGCGGGCGGTGTTCGTGCGTGAGCAGAACAGCACTTTCTTCGGCGGCTCCGATTTTGGGCGCACCATCGCCGTCTTCAACGACGGCCGCAGGACCGACCCCCTGACGCTCCGCTGGCGCATCGAGCTGGATGGGGAGAACGTAGCTTCCGGCGAGAAGACCTACGACGTGGAGCCGGGCCACCACGAGGAGGATACGATCGCCGCAACGCTGCCGCGCGTGGGGCAGCGCCGGGACGGGCGGCTGGTGCTGGAGCTATCGGCGCGGGGGGAGCGCGTTTTCGAGGACGATAAGGCCGTGTCCGTGCTGCCGCATCCCCCGGCGCCCGCCGGGCTCGGCGCCGGCCCTCTGTGCGTATACGACCCCCGTGGCGCGGTGGCTGAGTGGCTGCAGGACCGCGGTGCGGAGTTCACCGCGCTTGACCACCTGAAGGGCCTGCCCGACGCTGCAAACACTCTGCTCATAGGCCCTTACGCATTGACGAAGGAGAACCGGAAGACGGCGGCGGCCACGGTGCGCGCGTTCGTCTCCGAGGGCAACACGGCTGTCGTCCTGGAGCAAGCGCAGCCGCTGGCCGGCGATGAGCTTCCCGCGGCGGAGATCGCCGTTACGGACTCGGAGCAGAAGATGGAGCCAGGCTCCTCCGACTTCGACCCGCTGGCGGCGGTGGCGCAGGCGCAGCGTTCGGGCGCGGCCGGCAGCATCGCCCATCCCGTGGCGCCGGCGCATCCCGTGCTGGAGGGGTTGAAAGCGTCCGACTTCTTCACCTGGAGCGGCGGGGAGACCTGCTACGTGCTGCCCTACGAGACGCCCTCCGGCGGCACGATCAACATCATTCAGGCCGGCGAGGGCCTGGGCCAGACGCCCGTGCTGGAGGTACGCCGTGGCCGCGGCAGCTATCTGCTGTCCCAGATGCTGCTCGGGCAGAAGCTGGGCGTGGACCCGACGGCGGACCGAATGCTCTACAACGCCCTGAGTTGGGCCGCCCGCCGCGCGGGCGCAACGCCTGGTGTGACAACGGCTTACACAGCCGGTGACAAGGCCCTGACGAGCACTCTGGAGGGAGTCTCGCTCGGTTACTCGAAGGCGGAGGAACTCGGGAACTGCCTGGACGAGGGTAATGACGTGGCCGTGGTCCGGGGGACACCTGCGGCGGTGGAATGGCTGGCGGAGCACCGCGAGGATGTCCGCGCGTTCTGCGAGAACGGGCGGTGGCTGATGCTGACGAACGTCGAGCCGGACGCGCTGGACGCGTTCAACCGGCTGGTGGGCGCACAGCACCGCATGAGGCCCTTCGGCAGGGAAAAGGTGAGCATACGCGCCCTGACGGACGAGCTGCTCATGGGCCTGACCGACCGGGACTTCGACCAGCGGAGCGAGACGATCCTCGCGCCCTGGATGAACCTGGCCGCCGTCTCGGACCGGATGTTCACGACGGTCGTGGACGGGCGCGACGTGGCCTCCTTCGGGGACCTGAGCGGCGTTGACGCAAGACTCGCGGACGGCCTGACCCGCGACGAGATATTCCACTACATCCGGTTTTTCCCCTTCGACGATGACACCGGCGAGCCCCTGAAGCGGGAGGGCGAGGAGGTCAGGGCCGACTTCACCTACGACCGTCCGGAGGTCTTCACCGGCACGGACATCTCCATCAGCAAGGGGCCGTATTCCTGGCTTAAGGATGCCCTGATCGTCTTTGACGACAACCGGGAGGACGGCATCCGGATGACGCTGGAAGAGCGCCGCGCCCCGCAACACGTGGATTTCTCGCCCGGGCGACGCGCCTCGAAGGTCAGCATCATTGCGCTGA
>CAYVBE010000232.1:0-5963 GCA_964448935.1 uncultured candidatus Brocadiaceae bacterium | reverse complement strand
CGGAGTTTCTGCTAAACTGCGGAACTTGGGTGAGCCGAAATCCGTGAACGGTTACACGACGAGATTGCCGCGCCCGCTGAACGGCGCGGGCTCGCAACGAGGGGGGCGGGGTGCCGGCGCCCTGCAAGGGCCCGACATAACAGCCCAGGGCATAGCCCTGGGTGAGGATGCGACGGAAAGCAATCGAGCCCTGAATGGGCGGAACAGAACGCTCATAGACCGGTCCGCTATGCCCGCATTCGGCCTATCTGCCGAACGGGTTCGTTCGATCCTGCACCCAGGCGAAGTGCAGGTTGGGACCCTCATCCCTGTCCACCGTCACCATCTGATCTACGCCGGGTTCGCAGCCGAAGAGGGCGACGAAGGCGGCGAAATCATCAAACCCATCTCTGTCCCGGCTGAAGGAGTGGACGAGCAGCACGGCGTGACGGGCGGTGAACCTGTCCGCTTCGATCAGGGCTGAGGCCGTTCTGTGGATCAGTTGGTAGCGTATGTTCTCCGGAATGTGGTCGAGGCCGAGGGTTTCTTTCAGAAAAGCGAACCGCTTTTGCTTCCCCGGCGTTTCCTCGGGGTTCCACTTCGCCACCGGCTTCCCGAATGACTCGGACACTTTGCCCTCGACGGCGATCGAGACGAGTTCGCTGTCGGTCCGAGCGAGGCACCAGACGTCGCTTTGCGAGGGCCTGCTTCCGCCGGGCAGGGGAGTCTTGTATTCGGGCAGGATGATCAAGGGTTCGATGCCCTCGAAGGACGGTTCGAGCACCGCCTCGACGCGCCGGGGGAATCCGCTGGCTTCTTCCCAGGCCTTTGCCAGGGCTTTGGCCGAAAAACCCTCCCGCCAGTGCCGGTCCGGCTTCGCCAGGAGCCGGCGCCAGTCCTCCGGCCCCTCCGTTGGAACGTAGATTCTCTTCACCTTGCCACCTTCTGACAACTGTTAGTTGATGGTGTATGGCGCCTGCAATCCGCCTCCGCCCGTTACTTCTCTCGTATGATGTAGTAGAGGCATTCGGGCAGCAGTTCGATCCGGCCGTCTTGCACGTCCACAGTGCTCCGGCGATAGCCGTTGTGGCCGAGGGCGATGACCTCCAGGTCAGCGGCGTCCGGGCGTTTTAGCCGGACCCTGGCACGCACGCGGCGCACCTGCATGGGGCCGCGGCCCTTCTTCGCGATGCGCACGGCGGGGTGATTCTCGCCGTTGCGTTCCAGCGTCGTCTCTTCCAGCACCGTGCCGCCGATGCGCTGTTCCGTCATCACCTGCAGCAGCATCCGGCCGGAGGTCGCCAGGGGCCGGCCGTCCATGCTGACCAGCCAGACGTCGCCGTATTCGTTGTCCATCTCGATGCGGACATCGGAGAGGTCTATCGGCCCGGCGGCGCCCAGGAATCCGCAGGCGCTCTGCGCGCGCGGCGCGTCGGCGGTGGCCACGCCCCTCTGCCAGTTCCACCGGAGCTGGCCGGTCCGGCTGCGGGCGACCCCGACGGCCTCGTCCACGTAGCGCGAGATATCGGCGATACGCGTCGGGGCCGGCCGGTCGGCGATGTTGATCCGGACCGGTCCCACCAGCCAGGCGCGGAGGTCCAGTGCCTTCTCGCCCGCGTTCGGTGCGCCGGCCACCTCGGGCGCGCGCATGTCGTCAATGTTCATGTCGTCCCAGACGGGCGTGCCGGCCATATGGAACAGTTGCTCGGGCGTCCGCGTGACGCTGTAGACCGGTTCGGCCTCCTCGATGAGGCCCAGGCGATAGACCAGCGAGGCGGCGGGATACTGCCCCACGTTCACCGGCGTGTAGGCATCGAACCGCTTCTGCGGCACGCGCGGCCAGTCGGCGGTGTGGAACTCGTTGATGGCGAACCCGTCGTGACCGGTCATCGCGCCGTAGTGGGCGCCCAGCCAGACCATCTCGGCCCGAAAACGGTTCGGGGCGGGGTAAAAGTGCTCCGACAGCACCTGCGGGTAGCCCGCGTACTGCACGCCGAACATCAGGGAATCGGGCATGGTCAACTGCGACCGGCTGACGTAGATGTCGCCCTCGTTCACCTTCCACCCGGCGCCGCCCGCTTTGCGGAACGCGCCGAAGTAGGCGTGGCGGTCCATCACGTCGGCCGACATGTTGGCGGATTTCTCCAGCGCATCGAGCTGGCGGGGGTTGGTGGTCTTCCAGTTGGTGGCAATCGTGCATCCGCCGTAGCCCCACGAGCGGAGCTTCTGCTTCATCTCCGCAAAGAAGCCCCGCTGCAGATACACCAGGAAACGCAGCGTGTCCGCCGCGCGTTCGGGGTTGCGCTGCTCCCGCGCCCAGTCGGCGTCCATGAAGCGGTAGGCGTCATAGACGTAGACGCGCCCCTCGTCGGGCCGGTCCTCCTCCATTCGTGCGCCTTTGCCCCAGACGTCGAGCGCCTTCTCGTGCGAACCGTAGCGCTCGGTCAGCCAGTCGGCGAATTGCCTCTCCAGTATGGCGCGGACCTCGTCCGGCCAGTTGCTGGGGCGGAAGGTGTGGAAGAACAGGTTATCCTCGTTCATCAGTATGATCAGCGCCACGGCCGGGTCCTGCGCCAGCGGGCGGCCGGTGTGGGGGTTGGGCGCGGTCATCATCTTCTCCAGCCAGCGCGCGTAGGCGGCCTTGACCTTCGGGTGGAAGAAAGCCAGGCTCTGGACGCTCTTATTCCCCCAGCCCTCGACTCCGGGCACCCTGACCTCCAGCGGGAAGAAGAACCCCAGCATGGTATAGACGCCTTCCTCCGCGCAACGGGCCACCAGTTCCTGGAGCCCGTCAAGGTTTCCATCGGTGATCTTGTGCGCGCCGCGCACGGGGCCGAGCCGGACAAGGTTTACGCCCAGCTTGCCCAGGCGTTTCGCCAGGTAGGCCCGCTGTTCCGAGTTGCCCCAGGCGCCGGACCAGGGCACCGGCCCGTTGACCGCTGCGAAGCGGAGGACCCGTCCGCTCTCCGAGCAGACAAGGTCGTCCCCGCGCGCCACAACCCATCCCTCCGAGCCGGCGCGTCCGCGGTTAAACTCCCGAAGGTCCAGCAGCGCCTCGTCGGAGAACTCATCGGCCGGCGGCGCAAAGTCGAACCACTCCTCCTGCGCGCGCAGGTCGGCCGATGGCGTCTGGGCGGCGCAGCAGAGAACGAACGCCCAGAAGCTCAGTGCAAGCAAGTGTCTCATCGTCGCGTTCCTTCCATCGTCTTGAGAACAGGCAGATTTCCGGGTGTGCGCGGTCATTCGGATTCGTATCGGCTCAAGGCCCTGCGCAGGCGCTGCTGAACCATCTCGCGCAGCTCCGGTGGCTTCAGGACTTCAGCGTGGTCCGCGAACTGCATCACCCAGGTCGCCACCTCCGGCAGCCACCCGAGCTCCATCCGGAGCACCAGCGAGCCGTCGGACTTCCAGTGTCTCTCCTGGCTGGGATGCCAGTCCCGCTCGGCCACATAGCGGGCCGGCCAGCCGGTGAAGCGGATGGCCACCTCCCGCGCCTCGGTGCTGTGGCTGGCGCCCAGGCTGTGTTCGAAATACTCCTCCGGGTTGAAATCCATCGCCTCGCGGTCGAAGGTTTCCTCGGTTTCCTCCCACGCCTTGATCCGGTTGGTGTGGAAGAGGGAGACATAACCGGTCTCGTGGGAGCGCGCCACCAGATACCATTCGCCGTCAATGCAGCGCAGCAGGCAGGGGTCCAGGTTGCGCTCGACGGTCTCGTCGGCCCCGAGCTTGTGGTAGTCCACGCGCACCGTGCGGCCATCCCGCAGCGCGCGGGCCAGGGCGTCGAACAGCTCCGGGTCCGGCGGCGCCACATGTCCCGGCTGGAATCCCACGTCCTGCGCCAGTTCGGACGGGCTGAGCTGCACCTCGTCGGGGAGCTGAATGGCGATCTTCTGGAACACGCGGCGTATCTTTTCCGCCAGGTCGGCGTTCTTGATCCCGCGTAGCGCCCGCTCCGCCAGGACGATGGCGAACAGCTCGCCCTCGCTCACCTTGATCGGCGGCAGCAGCCAGTCGGGCTCGCGGTAATAGTAGCCCTTTTCCGAGGCGTCGTAGGATATCGGCGCGCCCAGGTCGTAGCGCATGAACTCGATGTGCCGTTTTACGGTCCGGTCCGAGAGTTCCAAAATCCGGGCCATCTGCGGCGCGCTGGGATACCCGCCGGAGCGAATCTCCCGATCAATGACGGCAATATGCCGCCACTGCGTCATAAACTTGCTGCCCGTCCCGCGCTTCGGTGACATATGCGTCTCCCGTGAGTGACAGGGGATATAGCAGCCGGACATCATTGTAAACCGACAGGGCCGGAGGGCAAATGCGGAACGAGGGGCACCGTGTCTGTCTGCTGTCCTCGGTGTCCTCTGAGCCCTCTGTGGCTATCCTCACATCCTGAAGCGTCGCCGGCGCCTGTAGCTGCGCAGTTTGGACTGATCTCGAGAGCCTTCGGCCTTGAAGAACGCGGCGTGGACGGTGGCCTTCCAGTAGACCAGTGCGGAGCCGACCACGTGGTCGTTGCGGTAGCGGAGGTCGGTTCCCAGGCCGGGGGAGTCGAACGGCTCCTCCCGGCAGTTCAGCACGGTGTCCACGAAGGCGCGGGCGCGTTCCGCCGATGCCTCGGGGGCCTCCTCCCGTCGGCGCAGGCTGCTTTGCATCGCGTAGCTCCTGATCAGCTTGTCGTGCAGCTCGCGATAGGCGTGCTCTCTGGCAAGAAGTTCGAATCCGGCCACGGTGCCGTTGATGAAGGCCAGCACCCCGCGCTGCCCGTCCAGGCAGGGGAAGGCCTCCGCGTAGCGGGTCAGGTCCTCATCCCGCGACTCGAACACGTCGCGCATGGCGCCGGTGGGCGACTGCACGCCGGCCTCGCGGGAGGTCTCGGCGATGTCGTCCCACACCTGTCTCTGGTCGGAGCGGTGTCCCCTGGATTTCCGGAGCGACTCGGAGACGGAGCGGGCTTTGCGCATCCTCTGTGCGGGCGCCATGACGTTGCCGGAGTCGGAGAATTCGCGGGACGTGTAGCGCCAGCGGCCGTGCTCGGTGCAACTGACCGGCACGATGATCTCCGAGTGTTTCTCCACCAGGATGGTGGTGTTGAGGACGCGGTTCTGCTTGGCCCCGGCCAGCTCTTCGCCGTCGAGCAGCAGGACCGCCTGATCGCCCGCGTTGCGCACCTTCAGCTCCGGCACGGAGCCCCCGGCGTCCACCTCGGTGATCGTCAACACGCCCGCTTCGAGCGCCTCGGACATCACCACGAACCGCCGCCCCGCCTTCGCCTCGCTGAACAGCGGCAGCACGGCCATATTGCGCTCGGTCTGCAGGTCGCCGAACTCCAGCCCCTCCAGACACTCCCTGACCACGGTTTCCATGTGTCCATCCTCCAGGTAAGTTGGGTTTCCCACGTTCCACCAACGTGGTTCAACACAGGGAGGATAGCAGGTGACGCGGGACAGATGGCGTCCCGTGTTTTGGGGCTTGCGACCACGGGGGAGCTTTGGTTGTCAGCCCGCCGCACAGCGGGCGAGTCAAGCCTTGCTCTCCGGATTTGAGTCGCCCCTGCCGGGGCTCCGTTTTCTCTTTCGGCCATGACCCCAGGGCTTGCGCCCTGGGCTACCCTTGAATCGGCCCTATGGGCCTCAACGGAAACAGCACGCCAACGAACACAGGCGAGCCCCCGCTGCCCTCCGGGCTATGCAGCCCGTTGGGTGCCTGTGCTACACGCGGGATGGTGCTTCGCTGCACGCAAACCACCTAAGCTCAGCCGCCCCACCCCACAACCGGAGGGCAAACACCGGCTGAGGCCGTGCCTTTGCGGATTTGAGTCGCCCCTGCCGGGGCTCCGTTTTCTCTTTCGGCCATGACCCCAGGGCTTGCGCCCGGGGCTACCCTTGAATCGGCCCTATGGGCCTCAACGGAAACGGCGTGGCTCCGCCCTCGTTCTAGTCCTCGCGGGCCCCGCCTTTCTTCAGGGACGCGCTCTTGCGCTTTTCCTC
>CAYVBE010000231.1:0-5976 GCA_964448935.1 uncultured candidatus Brocadiaceae bacterium | reverse complement strand
CGAACGCCGAGGCCAAAGTCACCACTTTTCTCAGGAAATCCGTGAACGGTTACACCTACCGAAGGTTCTGGTTCCGGGACGCGGCGCTCATCCTGAACGCCCTGTTGGCCGCCGGGCTGCACGATACCGCGCGGGACGTGGCGCGCCGCTGGCGGGACCGGCAGTCGGCGAGCGGCTACTTCCATTCCCAGGAAGGCGAGTGGGACGCCAACGGCGAGGTCCTGTGGGCTTTGAACCGACTGCATCGGTTGACCGGGGAGCCCCTGAGCGAGGAGTGGCACCGGCCCGTGGCGCGGGCCGCCCGGTGGATCGAGCGCAAGCGCACCGACCCCGGCGGCGACGAGCCCTACGCCGGCTTGCTGCCGGCCGGGTTCAGCGCCGAGCACCTGGGCAACACCGACTACTACTACTGGGACGATTTCTGGTCGGTGGCCGGCTTGCGGAGCGCGGCCGAGTTGTGCGAGGAATGGGGCGACGAGAAGTGGCCGGACCGCTTCTGCCGCCGGGCGGACGGACTGATGCACTGCATCGAGCGGAGCCTGGAACGTTCTGAGCACAACCGGCATCATCCCGGCATGGCCGCCTCCCCCTGCCGGCGTATGGACTCCGGCGCCGTAGGCTCTCTGGCGGCCGGATATCCCCTGATACTGCTGCCGCCGGGAGACGCGCGCCTGCTGGGCACGGCCGAATACCTGTTGAACAACTGCATGGTGAAAGGGATGTTCTTTCAGGACATGATACACTCCGGCATGAACGCCTACCTGACGCTGCACATCGCGCAGGTGCTGCTGCGCGCGGGAGACGGGCGGTTCCTGTCGCTGGTGGAAGCGGTGGCCGAGGCGGCCAGCCCCACCGGTCAGTGGCCCGAGGCCGTGCATCCGCAGACCGAGGGCGGCTGCATGGGGGATGGGCAGCACGTCTGGGCGGCGGCCGAGTGGGTGATGATGCTGCGAAACATGTTCGTGCGGGAGGAGGGCGAGCGTCTGATCATCGGTTCGGGTATCGCGCCGGAGTGGCTCGCGGGGGGTGATCGCCTGCTCCTGGGCCCGACGGCCACGCCGTGGGGGCCGGTGAGGGTGTGCATTGAGCCGGAGGACGACGGAACGGCGCGCGTGAGCTGGGATGCCGACTGGCGCGCCAAGCCGCCGGAACTCCGCGTGATGCTGCCGGGCATGAAGCCGGAGCGTCCGGGTGGAGACGAAACGGGGTCCGTTAACCTGGAGCCGCTGCAGTGAGCGATAAACCCCATTCAGCACCCACGGCTGAGGCGCAGGGCGGCTCGCCGCTGGTCTACGCGGTGCCGCTTCTCTGGCCCGCGTTTCTGCTGCTTGTGCTGGTGGTTATGGGCCTTCTGCTGCCGCTGGAGCGGATCGCCCGCGGGTTGCTCGATTGGGCGGACGGGGCGGGCTGGTCCGGGCCTCTGGTCGTGACCGTCGGCTACACCATTAGCTGTCTCTTTATCCTGCCCACATCCGTGTTCACGTTCGGGGCGGGGTTTGTCTACGGGCTGCCCGTGGGGCTGGCGGTGGCCATCGGGGGCAGCACGGTCGGTGCACTGGTGGGCTACGGCGTCTCAAGGCTCCTTCTGGCGGACAGGATTCTGCGCTACGCGCGGGAGGCCCGCGCCGTGGCCGTCGTGCGGAACGCCGCCCGGTCGGATGGCAGAAGAGTGCTGCTTCTGACGCGCATGAGCCCGCTCACGCCGTTCGCACTTTTGAATTACCTCTACGGTGCCCTGCACGTGCCACCGTGGCGGTTCCTGTGGACCACGATGGTGGGCATGTTGCCGGGCACGTTCCTGTGCGTCTATATCGGGGCGGGCATGCGCAGCCTTGCGGGGGTGACCGGGGGCAAGGAGTCCTCTGCCGGCTCCGGCTGGCCTTATTGGGCCGGGCTGGCGGGCACGGCGGTGGCGGTGGTGCTGATCGCCTATCTGGCGCGGAAGGAATTACTCCGCGCCGCGGAACGGGTGGACAAGGCGGACGGGCACGGACTGGAGGAAGGTGCATGAGAATTGCCATGTTTACGAATGTGTTTCCGCCGCACGTGGGGGGCGTGGCCCATTCCGTGCAGCGGTTCACAAAGGGCATACGGGAGCGCGGTCACCGCGTCCTGGTGGTGGCCCCCGAGTACAGGGGATGTCCGCGGGATGAGAAGGACGTAGTGCGGATTCCCGCCATCCAGAAAATGACGGACATGGAGGTGGCCTTCCCGCTGCCCCTGCGGGACACGGTGGAGGGGGCAATGGCAGAAGTGGAACCGCAAGTGATCCACTCTCATCATCCCTACATGCTGGGCTCCATGGCACTGCGGGTGGCGGCGCAGCACCTGATACCGCTCGTCTTCACGTATCACACGCGTTACGAATACTACGCCCACTACGTGCAGCCCGACAGTGCGGCGGCACGGGAATTCGCGGCGCGTCTGGGCACGGGCTACTGCGAACTGGCAGACCAGGTCATAGCTCCGAGCGAGAGCATCCGGGAATTGCTGCTGGAAAGAGGCGTCGGGAGGCCCATAGAGCCCATTCCAACAGGTGTTGACCTGGAGGAATACGCCGACGGTGACGGCCCTGTCGCCCGGGACAGGTTCGACATCCCGCGCGACGCCTTCCTCTGCGGCATCGTCAGCCGGCTGGCGCCGGAGAAGAACGTCAGTTTCCTCTGTCGTGCCGTGGCTCGATACCTGGCGCGGGACGAAGCCGCGCACTTCCTGGTGGTGGGCTATGGCACTTCGATGGAAACCATGAAGGAGATTCTGACCGAACGAGGAGTCGCCGACCACTGCTGCTTTGCCGGCAAAACGACCGGGCAGGACCTTGTAGACGCCTACCACGCCATGGACGCCTTCGTGTTCGCCTCGAAGACGGAGACGCAGGGCATGGTGCTGGTGGAGGCCCTGGCGGCCGGATGCCCGGTGGTTGCCCTGGATGCGCCGGGCTCGCGGGAAGTGGTGCACGACCGCGAGAATGGCCGTTTGATCGAAGATGAAGAGGAGGAAGCATTTGCGGAGGGCCTGGCCTGGGTTGCGGGGCAGGACGGCTCATTGCGGGAACCCGCGCGGGAATCCGCACGGCCCTTCTCGGTGGATCGCTGCGTGGAGAGGGTGCTGCCCCTCTACGAACGCGTCATCAAGCGCGGGCCGGAGGGGCCGCACAGCTCCGGCGGCGCCTGGGACAGCCTGTTCCGGGAACTTCAGCGCGACTGGGACATCGTGAGCAATCAGGTCTCGGCGCTGTTCGACGCGCTGAACCGCGCGGACGGGGCCGGGAGAGATGACTGAGCGGCGGGGAGCTTTGACGATGATTCTGTACAGGACGCCGGGCTGTCCCCGTTGCACGGAGGTGGATTCGCCCGACGATGTGCCGGAGGACCTGGACGCGGCGAGGCTGCCCGTGCTCCGGGACGGGGATGAGGTCTTCCAGGGCCCGGGGGACGTGCTGGACCATCTGAACGATCTGGAGTCCTTCCGCGCCGACTGGTACAAGTTCCAGAGCGACGCCTGCTACTGCGAGGAAGAGGGCAACATCGAGTAGGCCGGGAAGGTGGCGACCATGCCGATCCAGCTGAAGCGCGCCTACGAAGAACCGTCGCCCAAAGACGGCTATCGCGTGCTGGTGGACCGTCTCTGGCCCCGCGGTGGGGCGAATGCCGAGTCGCTTTGCGTCTTTGACCATTAAGAACCGAACTTCGAAGCGAAACCCTTCATCTTTTGCCTTGATCACGGTAGAATACCTCACAGGAGGCATGTGTGCTCCTCTGCTTTACCGTAGGGCGGAAAAGCAAAGAGGATATCACATTGCCTCCTATTTTTCTTTGCGGATGATGCTGACCCGATGACGCGTTTCCTTCCAGACCCGAAAGCTCATGCACCCGACCCGCCGCAACCGGGGGATATCCGGCGCGGGCGGGTCAGCATCAACCCAGGACATCCCTTCGCACGTTGCACACACGGATTACGCCGTGTAGTGTGGTAAGTAGAGGTGGAAGATAGGATTAGCCGAGCTTCGGTGGCCGGGGTAGCCGCCGGGGTGTCATTCGAAAAGGGGGTAAGGCGATGTTCTCTCACATGAGCAAGGCATTGGGTACGCTGTCGTTTGCGCTGGCGATCCTGTCGCCGGCAACCGGTCCGGCGGCCGGGGCTGCGAAGCAGTTGGAGGCGCGGCTGGTGACCGACGTGGAAGCGGTGCAACCCGGGGAAGCGTTCCGGGTGGGCGTGCTGTTCGAGATGGAGAAGGGCTGGCACATCTACTGGAAGCACCCGGGCGAGTCGGGCCTGGCCACGGAGGTCAAGTTCGACGTGCCGAAGGGCTTCGAGGTGGGTCCATTAAGGTGGCCACGACCGGAGACGTTCACTCAGCCGGGTGACGTCAAGGGATACGGCTATTCCGACCGCGTCCTGCTGATGGCGGACGTCACGCCGCCGAAGGACCTCAAGGCGGGCGGCACGGTGACCGTCCGGGCCAATGCGTCCTGGCTGGCCTGCAAAGAGCAGTGCGTTCCCGGCGAGGGCGAGTTCCGCGCGCAGTTGCCGGTCGGCACAAGCGCGCAGCCGGCGAACGAAACGCTCTTCAAGGAATGGGACCAGAAGGCACCGCAGGTAGCGCCGGCCTTCACGCTGGAGGACCAGGACGGGAACGAGATCTCCCTCTCCGACTACGCGGGCAAGGTCGTGGTGCTGGAGTGGATCAACCCGGATTGCCCGTTTGTGCAGCGTCACCACGAGAAGCGCTCCACCATGCGCGACCTGGCCCGGGAGTACGCGCCGAAGGGTGTCGTCTGGCTGGGCGTCAACAGCACGCACTACATGCCGGCCGAACGGACACGGACGTGGCGGCAGAAGGTGAGCATCCGATATCCCATGCTCATTGACCGCAGCGGCGAGGTCGCCCGCGCCTACGATGCCAAGACCACGCCGCACATGTACGTGGTGGACACCGACGGGCTGGTCGTCTACAACGGCGGCATTGACGACGACCCACGGGGCAGGTCTGATGAGCCGACCAACTACGTGGAGCAGGCCCTGGAGGACGTCCTGGCGGACCGGCCGGTGAAGACGCCGAAGGCCCGGCCCTACGGGTGCTCCGTGAAATATCCGCCCTCGGATTCCTGATGGTTGGAGGGGCGTTGCGTGCCGAGTGAGTCAAACGACGATTACTTCGTCTGCCCGCATTGCGGCGCCGAGGTGAGGCGCGGCGCGCGGGCCTGCCCGGAGTGCGGCTCGGACGACGCGACCGGCTGGGCCGAGGACGCCGAAAAATGGGGCGCCGGCATCCCGACAGGCTACGCCGAGGACGACGAGTTCGACTACGAGGAGTTCGTGCAACGCGAGTTCCACGGGGGCAAGAAAGCCGCCCTCCCGCGACTGCTGATCATCCTGGCCCTGCTGGCCGCGCTGGTGCTGGCGGCGATGCTGATCGGCCTGTAGGCCGGACGGGACCGATGCACCTTGTTTTGCCAGCCGACTCGGGGTAAGCTCTCTTCTCCTTGCACTGCGGAGGGGAACGAGCGTGACGGAACCGAGCAATTACTGTTCGGCACCGGCTGAGGTGGATGGCTGGTGTGAGGGGATTCTGGCCGATGCAGAGGCGACCGGGTTGAAGGCCCGTTTGCTGGAGGATGATCCCTATGCCTTCCGGATGGGGGTGCGGCATACGGGCGGGCACTACGTGGAGTTTACCCTCGGGGATGCTGAGACCTTCTATGGGTTCTGGCAGCCGTGCCCGTCCGGGGAGGGGCCGGTCCTGTTTCACGTGCCGGGCTACGGGGCGCAGATGAGCGCACATCCGGAGCTGGTCAGCGCCGGCTTCAACGTGCTGCACGTCAACCCCCTGGGGTACGCCACGCCCGAAGGGCCCGACGAGTCGAAGAGGCCGGAAGGCGCCTGGCCCGTGCTGCCGGATACGGTGCGCAGCCTGGGTGAGGAGGGCTACGTGCACTGGCTTACGCAGGCGGCGGCCGCGGTGCTTTGGGGCCT
>CAYVBE010000230.1:0-5997 GCA_964448935.1 uncultured candidatus Brocadiaceae bacterium | reverse complement strand
CTCTGGGCCGGGTCCAGATCGCTGTTTTCTGCGGCCCCGGAAGGCGCCTACGCGGCGCCCACCAGTCTGCGCACCGTGGGAGCGGTTTTGTCCTCCTCTCCTTCCTGCCGTTTTTTCTCTCTCGCCCTGCCCAGCGCCATCGCCAGCATCACCATCAGAGCCAGCGAGCACCTCAGCCGCATCTTGGCCTGACCCCGGATGCAGTGCCGTTCAAAGCCAAACGAAACGTCCACCCGACTGTTGACCCTCTCGAGATATTGTCAAATGTTGTGGATGGGATTTGCATCGCGTATCCCGGGAGATGTACCTCAGGCTGCCTCAGAGAACTCCTCGCCGTCCTTGAATAGCTCGTCGGGCAAGGTCGCAAGCACGAGTTCGAGGCGCTTCAGCTCGCCCAGATTCTCCACATCGTCCCACCAAAACAGCGCCTCTGTGGTATAATGGCTATTGTGCGGTCTCCTTGTTTGAGTCAGACGTATCTTACCGTTAAACCGGTACATACGCCAAAGGAAACCGCACATTTGTTCTGGGGTAAAATCACCGGCTTTCGGCGGCCGCACCCGGCCAGAGGGCCTGCAGGGGGCCGAACCTGGTCTAACTACTTTTCTACCGATTCGCCAACTCTCCGCAGCGGCTCACGTTGCAATCACCGCAAATGGCTCACTTGAAATCCGGCCCGTCTGCGAAGACCATGTGTGCAGGAAGATGAGACGATTGCTTCAGACAGTGCTGGTGTTCTTGCTCCTGCCCATCTGCGTGGAGGGTGCGTCGGAGATGAACGACGAGAAGACGCAGGCCATAGACGTTTACACGGAGAATCCCTTTTACTGGCAATACAAGGGCGAGCCGGTGCTGCTTCTGGGCGGGTCCGTGGAGGACAACCTGTTCCAGATCGAGAACCTGCCGGAGCACCTGGACACGCTGGTGAAGGCGGGCGGCAACTATGTGCGCTGCACCATGTCCAGCCGCGATCAGGGCAACGTCTGGCCCTTCGCCCTGGCCGGGCAGGAATACGATCTCGACCGGTGGAACCCGGAGTACTGGGAGCGCTTCTCCAGGTTCCTCGACGAGACCGCGAAGAGGGACGTGATCGTGCAGATCGAGCTCTGGGCGACCTTCGACTACTACCGGGACAACTGGGACCGCAACCCGTTCAACCCGAAGAACAACGTCAACTACACGGCCGAAGAAACGGGCCTGCCGACCCAGGTCTCGACGCATCCCACCGGGACGGAGAACAACTTCTTCTGGTCCGTGCCCGCGGAGAACAACCGGGAGACCGTCCTGCACTACCAGCAGCGCTTCGTGGACAGGATACTCGAGTTCGCCCTGCCCTGCGGACATGTGCTGTACTGCATGGACAACGAGACGTCCGTCACGTCCGAATGGGGCGCCTACTGGGCCAATTACGTGCAGCGCGCCGCCCGTAAGGCGGGCCGCAAGGTTCACACGACGGAAATGTGGGACCCGCACTCCCTGAAACACGCCATGCACCTGGCCACCCTCGATCACCCCGAGACCTACAGCTTCGCCGATATCTCCCAGAACAACCACCAGCGCGGCGAGCAGCACTACGAGAACGCCCTCTGGGCGCGGCAACGCGTGGCCGACTCGCCCAGGCCACTCAATAATGTGAAGGTCTACGGCGCCGACGACGGGCGCTTCGGAGGCTCTCGGGACGGAACGGAGCGCTTCTGGCGCAACATCTTCGTCGGGTGCGCCTCCGCGCGTTTCCACCGTCCGGACTCCGGCATCGGCCTCAGCGAACAGGGCCAGCGCATGATCCACGCCGCCCGGCAGGTGACCGATGAGTTGAACATCTTCCGCTGCGAGCCGCGGCCGGCCCTGCTGACCCGCTGCGCCGACAACGAGGCGTTCTGCCTGGCCGAGGCCGGTCAGCAGTACGCGGTCTACTTCCCTGCCGGCGGCGAGGTGGACCTGGACCTGAGCGAGGCAAACGGCGTGCTGGAACTGGGCTGGTATGACGTGGACCGCGGCGGCTGGCAGGACGTAACCGAAGTCCGCGCCGGGGCATCGGTTACCCTCGCAGCCCCCGGCAAAGGCCAGTGGGCAGCAATCCTCCGCTGAGCCCCTCGCCCTGTCAGCCCACTTGCCGCACGATCTCGTGATTGCCGGCGGGGACTTGCACTACGAGCTTCGGTCCCTGCACCCGGGCTTCCGTGCGGACGCCGTCCACCTTCACCGTGTGCGCGCGCGTGGGCAGGGGCGGGAGTGCCACGGAGGCCGTACACCCCTCGGGGATGGATGCCTCGATGCGGAAGACGTCGGCGGCGCGGGTCCAGCGGACCTCTATGTCGCCTTGTGGGGTGGGCACCGCACCGGCGGCCCACTCGAGGTCACCGGGCTCGGGTTCTATGCGGATTTCCGCGAAGCCGGCGGCCTGCGGGCGCACTCCGAGGACATGGGCGCCCAGGGAGTAGGTCGGCCCGGCCGCCCACCCGTGGCACAGGCTGGTGTTGCGCCCGGCCACCTTGCCGTCGCGCCAGTCCAGACTGAAGTTGTCCCAAAACGTGGTGGCGCCCCGCCGGAGCATCTCACCCCAGTAGCGCCGCATGAAATCGAGCGCCTCCTGCGACCGTCCATAGCGGTAGAGGCCCTCGACCAGCAGCAGCCCGTGGAACGGTGCGCCGATGCCGCTGCGCTCCCGGTCAAAAAGCGCCTCGACGGCTTTCGTCGCGGGGCCGGCGTCCAGCGCCCCACTCCACAGGACCATACCGCTGCGGGACTGCCCGCCGTCGGTCCGGCCCGTTTGGAGATCGTAGT
This sequence comes from uncultured candidatus Brocadiaceae bacterium, assembly GCA_964448935.1. Classification (GTDB taxonomy): domain Bacteria; phylum Planctomycetota; class Brocadiia; order SM23-32; family SM23-32; genus CAYVBE01. The sequence goes on along the minus strand of CAYVBE010000230.1, from coordinate 3,213 downwards.
CCCCGCACCGCCCCGTCTCCTCGTCCAACAGGGCGTCGTGCATCGCAGCCGCGAAGTCTTCCCCGGCCGCCCGATACCTTTCCGCCTCTTTCTCACGCCCCAGCACGCGGGCCGCCGCGGCCGCCCGACGCAGCAGCGGAGCGAACGGCGCGTTGTGCCAGACCAGATATTGCGTCTTCTCGGCTTCCATCCACGCCCGGAAGGGATCCTCACGCCGCCTCTGTTTGAACCACCCGGCCGAAGGGCTGCCGATCAGGCCGACTTCGTTGTCGCTCTGCTCGATGGTCCACTCCAGCAGCCTGCGGAGGTTCGGCCAGAGTTCCTCTAAAAGATCCTTCTCGGCCGTCAGTTCGTAGTGGTCCAGCAAGGCGAGTCCCCAGAAAGCCGACCACGGCGGGTAGAAACGGCCGCAGCCGCGGTACGGTCCCCACGGCGGCAGGGGGCCCTCCGGATACTGGATGTGCGCCATCTGGCGGAGGCATTTCCGGTTCATCCGCGGGTCGCCGAAGGCGTAGTGGGCGATCAGGTTCTCGGCGTACATGTCGCCGCCGTAGAGCGTCCGCTCGCGCCACGGGCAGTCCACGAAGTGGTCCAACATGCTCAGGCGCATGCTGTAGCGGCCGACGTCCCAGATGCGGTTGAGCAGGTCGTCGGAGCACCGGAACTCGCCGCGATGCTCGACCGGGTAGGTGGACATCTCGACCGAGACATCCTCGATGTGAACCCAGTCGGGCGTCTTGCGGAACAACAGCTTGCAGTACCGGAAGGTCCGGCGGTTGAACGGACGCAGTACCTGGCGGCCGCCCTTCAAGACGAAGGTGTCCACGCGGGTCAGGTAGAGGTCCTCGCCGTAGAGCACGTCCATCACGCCCCCGGCGCTGTCGGCTATCTCGATCTCGACGTAGCCGGTCACGTCCCTGCCGAAGTCCAGGATGACCGACGGGTTGAAGTCGGCGTGGGTCTTCATGACCCGCGTGTCCTCTTCGGCGGCCTGCGGAGCGTCTCCCGCCAGCCTGCCCTCGTTGTAGACCTCCCAGTCGTCGCGCCAGCTATAGGTCACGCTGGCGCTCTCCCAGAAGGAGTTCAGCGGCCGGACGCGCTCGCCACCCAGCGGCGGTATCTCGGCAGGGATCAACCTCGTCCAGGGCTCCACGGGCGGTTTGCCCAGCACGTCGGGCTCCTGCCATTCGCTATCGTCGAAGGGGGGCTCCAGCCACCCTTCCGGCTCCCGGCGGGAGTCGTAGATTTCTTTGAAATCGCCGTAGAGCGTGCAGTTCACCGGCGCGTCCTGGTCCCACGCTGGGGCCTGAAGGACCTTCCAGGAGCCGTCCGTGGCCAGCAGCGTCTCCCCATCGGCCCTCAGCTCAAGCAGGAATCCGCCCCGGCCCCAGTTCTGCCTCAGGATGCCGCGAGACTCCGGCCCGTAGTTGTAGCAGAGCGCCGCGACGACGTTCTCGCCCGCCTGCAGGTGCTCGGACACCTCGTAGGTGTCGAAGTAATAGCGCGAGGGGTCCGCCGGATTGGGGCCGCGCCCGACCGGCTGTCCGTTGATGTAGAGCTTGTAAAGGCTGCTGGCCGTGACGAAGACCTTCGCCTCGTCCGGCACCTCGCCCAGGACAAGGGGCTTCCGTGCGTGCAGGTAGAAATTGTCCATCTCGTCGCGCGTCGGATGCCAGATCCATTCGGCCTGCCAATCCATCAGTCGTCTCCCGATGTGCGGTTTGCGTGCAGAATGTCACAAGTCCCAGCCCGGCAGCAGTTCCTTCGTGGCCTCCAGCATCTCGTCCAGCATCTCGCGGGCGGTGTCCGGCGAGAGATGGACCAGGGGGTCGAGCAGGAAGGCCCGCAGCGCCAGGTCCTTTTCCCGCTCCAGCCCCGCCCGGAGGGTGGCCCGGTGAACGTCAAGTATGCGCCGTTGCAGCGCCTGCACGGCCGGCGGCAGCGGCGCCACCACGCGCGCCTCGATAGCGTCCCGCCGAAAGCGCACATTCGACTCCAGCACCGCCCCGAGCGGCAGGCCGGGCACCTGCCCGCTGTTGGGGATGTTGGTGGTCGTCTCCAGGTCCTTCAGGCCCATCAGTGCCCGGAGCTGCCGCAAGTTCTGCCCGCCCGAAGGTTCCAGCTTCTCGGGCGGCTCGGGCGGTTTGTCCTCGGCCTTTGCCTTCTCCAGCCGGAAGCTCGAAGGCGTCAGCAGCGCGCCCCAACGGTGGAGGGTGTCCTCGGTGGACAGATACCACGGAACGAACTCGGCCAGATGTCGGTCGCCCGCCGCGCCGAACACGTCGAAGCGCCTCAGGAAGTCGTAGGCGATCAGGAACTCCGAGGTGAACCACTGCCCTTCCAACTTCCGGTCCCGGCTGATCTCCGTCCTGTCCGCGAAAAAACCCGCCCGCGCCATCCGCTCCCGCAGGATGGGAAACAGATCGGTGCCCTGCCAGCCGGCCGAGGTGGCCATCGTGAAATGGTTGACGCCGGACGCCTCGATGTCCACATCTTCACGATCGTCGGGCTTCTCGCCGAAGTGCTCCTCGATCACCTCCGACAGGTGGTCCTGCGTGTTGAGCACCTCGTGGCAGTAGCCGAAGGCGCGGATGTCCGGCTCCGCCTCATAAAGCGTGGAGACACAGATGGCCATGGGGTTGGTGCAGTTCATTACCCAGGCATCCGGGCAATGGTCCATGATCTGATGTGCGAAGTCCACGTAGATGGGGATGGTGCGCAGGCTGCGCACGGTGCCGGCCGGGCCGGCCGTGTCGCCCACGGCGTGGGGCACGCCGTAGCGCTTCGCGATGTCTATGTCGCCGGCCATCATCGTGATGCTGCCCGGCTGGATGGCGATCACCACGAAGTCCGCGCCGTCCAGCGCGTCCCCGATGTCCGCGTGGGGTTCCACGATGAACCTTGTGCGCGCATCGGGATGGGAGAAGATCATATCCCCGCGCACCACATTCTGCCGGGCCGCTTCCAGGTTGATGTCGTAGAGGGCCACGGTGCCCGTCAGGTCATCGCAGAGGGCGAGGTCCGTCATGATCTGCGGTATCCAGTTCTTGCTCCCTCCGCCGATGCAGGTCAGCTTTAAACCGCGCGTGCCTTTTCCGCCATTCATGGTGTGTTTCCTTCTACTTCCGAACCTCAGAGGTCGCCCGCATCTCGTACTGATCGCCGCCGTGTCGGCCGATCACGACGGTTGCGGGGCGCGTCATTTCGGATTGG
>CAYVBE010000229.1:0-6011 GCA_964448935.1 uncultured candidatus Brocadiaceae bacterium | reverse complement strand
CTGGCCCACCGGCGCTCCGGCTGAACCCCAAGAATCAACTGTTATGGACCACTAGGGTGTCGGCTCAATGGGCGGCGACATCGTGTGCGGGCGGCCGGGCGAACGCCGGCGGGTGTGGCACCAGTTTACGTGGCCCCACCAGGTTGCCGTGACAACAGGGGGCGAGCTGGGGCACGAGATACTGGCTGCCCCGGCCCTGGCACATGGACTTCTGTACGTGGGCAACAACGACGGCAAGCTGCGCGTATTCGACGCCGCGACGGGCGAGCGGGGCTGGGTGTTCGAGACGGATGCCAGGATTCAGTCCGCCCCCTCCGTTGCCGGCCGCGTCCTGTACTTCGGCTGCGACGACGGCAGCCTTTATGCCCTGGACGCGCTCACCGGTGAGGAGTTGTGGAAGTTTGCAGCAGGCGAGAAGATCATCTCCTCGCCATGGCCCACGGAGGAGACCGTCTTCTTCGGCTGCGATGACGGGTATCTCTACGCCGTGCACTGAAGCGGAAACCGCTGCGCCTACCAGTCCACGTTGCGGTTGATGATGCTGAGGAATTCCGTCCTCGTCGCCTTGTCGTCGTGGAAGCTGCCCAGGACGGTCGAGGTCTGCATGACGGAGTTCTGCTTCTGCACGCCGCGCATCATCATGCACAGGTGTCGGCATTCCATCACCACGCCTACGCCGCGGGCGTTCGCCGCCTCCATTATCTCCTCGGCGATGCTCTCGGTCAGCCTCTCCTGGATCTGGAGCTTGCGCGCGTGGCAGTCCACCAGGCGCGCAAGCTTGCTGACGCCCAGCACCTTGTCTCGCGCGATGTAGCCGATGTGGCAGCGTCCGTAGAACGGCAGCATGTGGTGCTCGCAGAGGCTGTAGACCTCGATGTCCCGCGCGATGATCATATTGTTGGAGGCCGATTCAAACAGGGCCTGATTGATGACCTCCTGCGGGTCGGTCTCGTAGCCGCTGGTCAGGAACTGGTATGCCTTTGCCACGCGCATGGGCGTCTTGAGCAGTCCCTCGCGGTCGGGGTCCTCGCCGATCTCGATCAGCAGCTCTCGCACAAGCTCTGCGACTCGCTCCGTGTTCATCTCTCCAGTTTCTCCCTCAGAGTCCGGGTGAATTCGGGCATCGGCTCCAGGCCGCTCCGGTCCCGGGCTACCGGATATTCCCACAGGGGACGTTCTGTGCCCGGCACGCGGAGGTCCGGCTCCAGCTCCACCAGCGGTACCGCCAGGAAGGGCCGCTCCAGGATGTCGGGGTCCGGGACGACCAGGTCCGGCTCCTCAATCACGGCCTGCCCAAACAGTGCGATGTCCAGGTCTATGGTCCGGGGAGCATAGTCGTCCTCCGTGCGCACCCGGCCCAGTTGGGCCTCGATACCGCGCAATATCCGGAACTTCAATTCCCGTGCGCCCGCGGTGGTCTGGGTCTGCCAGACGCCGTTGACGAACGGCGGTTGCTCCGGGCGGTCCAGGGGCCCGGTCCTATAATGGGTAGAGACCCGTGTCACGTTGACCCGCTCCATCAGGCGCTCCAGCGCCCGGGGCACATTCTGCTCCGGCTCGATGTTGGACCCCACCGCAATGAACGCCTGGACCGGCTCGGGGCGCGGCATCTTACTCGCGCTCCCGCAGTATCTCGACCGCAACGGTGCGGGCGAAGCGCAGGGCGCCCGGCTTCTCGAGGCTTACCCGCGCGGCCTGCACGATGGGGTCTTCCAGGCAGGCATCGGCCACCATCTGTGCCAGCGCTTCCACGAGGTGGAATTCCGAATCCTCGACCAGCCGGATGATGCGCTTCTTGATGGTCACGTAGTCCACCGTGTCCTCGATGTCGTCGCTGGCCGCTGCGGCCGAAAGGTCGGCGTAGAGCGTGACGTTGAGCTGAACGTTCTGCCGCATTTTCCGCTCCCACTCCCGCACGCCGATCACGCAGCGCAGCAGCAGATCGCGGATGTGTATCTTGTCCAGTTCCTCAACTCCCATAGACTCTCTCCAGCATGTGTCGGCCGCCGTCCACGTAGATGACCTGGCCGGTGACGAAATCGCTGTGCACCAGGAACCGCACCGCCCGCACGATGTCATCGGCGGACCCGTAGCGGTTCAGCGGCACGGTGTCGCTCAGAGCCTCCAGGTAGGATGTATCTTTGCCGGGCGGCGGCAGGATGAGGCCCGGCGCGATGCCGTTCACCCGAACTCGCGGCGCCAGCTCCAGCGCCAGCATCCTGGTCAGGGAGAACAGCATCCGCTTGCTCAGGTGGTAGGCCGCATGATCGGCGTCGTATTCCAGCATCCGCGTATCCAGCATGTTGACTACCTGCGCCGGGCCCTGCGGGCGCGCCGGGCCCGGCGGGCGCGCCGGGCACTGCTGCCGGGCCAGCGCACGGCACAGGGCCAGCGGCGCGAAGGCGTTCACCTGCACCTGAGCGTCCAGCTCCTCGCGGGAGAACTCCAGGACGTGGCTGGGACTGAAGATGCCGGCGTTGTTGACCAGTATGCCGATGGGGCGGCCCGCGGCCTCGCGGGCGCGACCCAGCAGCGCGGCGGCGTCCTCTGCATCAGCCAGGTTCGCCTGCACCTTCCAGGCCTGGGCGCCCGCGGCGACCAGGTGAGCCACGACGTCATCGGCCTCCTGCCCCGAGGTGCGGTAGTGGACGACCACGTCCGCGCCGTCTTCGGCCAGCGCCTCGGCAATGGCGCGCCCCAGGCGTTTCGCCCCCCCGGTGACCAGGGCCACCCGGCCCGCCACAGCTCCGGTCGTCTCGGCCATGAGTTGTCCCCTTTCGGCTCACTCCTCCAGCAGGCTGTCCACCTTCGCCGCGAAGATGAAATCTGCCTCTGCCAGCCCGTCAATCTTGTGGGTCCAGATGGTGACGCCCACCTCGCCGTAGGTCAGGTAGATGTCCGGATGGTGCCCGATGTCTTCGGCCAGTTCGCCGATCTTGTTGACGAAATCGAGCGCCTGCCGGAAATCCTCGAACTCGAAGTCCTTCTCCAGGTGGTGCCCCTCCACCACCGACCAGTCGTTGTCGAGCTGTTCGGCCATCTGGTCCAGCTCTTCCCCCTCCAGCGGCGGCACGCCGCCGCGGCACGGCACGCATTCTCTGGCCGCCAGATCGCATATCTCCCCGGATTCCGAAGCCATCGTGAAGCCCCCTTCATACAAGTCAGTCCTACGAACGTCGGGCCGGGCTGAGCTATGTGCGCCGCTTCGCGAGGGCCGGCCGGCCCCCTGCCCTCAACGAGCCCACTTGGATTATGTGCGATAGCCCGCGCGCTGGCAAGTAGAAAGGCGTCCCTCCCGCATTCTCTGCCTGCTTTGTTTGACAGGGGAGGCAAAAGCCCGCAAACTCTCCAAGTGGGGATTCGATCCTGTGGATAGCCGAAAGGAAACCGCGATGTCCCGCAATCTGAACGATCTGATACCTGTGCCGAGGCGCGTGGAGCCTCTGGAGGGTTCCCTCGACGTGGAGGGGCTCCACTGGCTACTCGACCCCCGGTCGGCAAGTCATACGGCCGTGGCCTGGAAGGTGGAGGAGGAACTCGGTGTCCCCTGGGGCGTCAGCCGGTTCATGGACCCGCCGACGCTGGTCGTGGGAGAGCCGGCCGGCGACCCGCCCGCGCCGCCTCAACGGGAGCAGGGATACGCCCTGCACGTCGGCCCCGATGGCCTCTGCCTGCACGGGCATGACGTGGACGGCCTCTACTGGGGCCTGGTGACGCTGGAGCAGATGCTGGACGGCCGCAGCCAGCTGCCCTGCGCGCACATCGTGGACTGGCCCGAGTTCCGTCTGCGCGGCCACCACGACGACATCTCCCGCAAGCAGGTCTCAAAGCTCGACGACTTCTGCCGCATGATCCGGAAGCTCTCCGGTTACAAGATCAACGTCTACACGCCCTACATGGAGGACATGCTGTATCTGAAATCGCACCCGGACATCGGGGAAGGACGGGGGCGCCTGATGCCGGCCGAGCTGGCGGAGATGCACCGCGTGGCGCGGCGGCACAACGTCATGATCATGCCCACATACTCCCTGATCGGGCACCAGGAGAACCTGCTGGCCGACCCGCAATACGCGCACCTGGGGCGGGCGGTCTTTCAGTCCATGAGCAGCCTGGACGTGACGAAACCCGAGGTGCGGGAGTTCTTGGCCGACGTGATCCGGGACGTCTGCCAGCTGTTCCCCTGCCCGTATTTCCACGGGGGGTTCGACGAGACGCAGGGCGTGGGCGCCGAGGAGTTCCTGGCGCACGCGAACTGGTGCGCACGGGAGCTGCGCAAATACGGCAAGAAGATGCCGATGTGGGTGGACATGATTTACAACCACTTCGGCTACGAGATGATCGAGCGCCTGGAGGAGAACATCATCCCGGTCAACTGGCAGTACGGCTGCAGCGAGGAAGTGCCCCACCAGCGGGAGCTGGCCGACCAGGGCCGACCGGTCTGGGGACTGGCCGGCTACAGCACGTGGTGCGCCTTCCTGCCGGACTTCGACCGAGGGAAATCGAACATTGACGCCTGGCGCCGGGTGGGGTCGCAGACGGAGACGCCGGCGCTTTTGGCATCCCAGTGGGGCGACAACGGATATGAGAACCATCGCGACCTCCCGTGGAACATGTTCGCCTACCTGGGCGAGGCCGCATGGTCCGGCTCCCACGCCCGGCGCGAGGACTTCGAGCGACGTTTCCAGGTCAGCTTCTACGGCGCCGAAATCCCGGATCTGATGCCCATCGTCGAGTCCCTGGCGGGCGAGCTTTCCCTGTCGCCGCGCGACATCTGGGCTCACTTCCGACGCAACGCGTTCGGCACTGTGAGATGGGCCGTGGAGAACCCGGATGCCTACGAGGACCTGGCGGCGGACGAGCGGCGGCTGACCGAGGCGCTGGAGTCCCTGCCGGCGGCCCGGCAGAAGGCGGCGAGGGAGGAGGAGCACCTGGAGCACTTCCGGGTCTCGCTGCTGCGCACGCTGAGCGTGGTCCACCGGTTGCAGTTCGCCCTGGACTACGTGAAGGGCCTGGCGCCCGGCGAGGTCGAGGAGCGTGTGGAGGATATCCGGGGCGAGCTGGAGGACGTGCGCGAAGCTTATGAGGCCGACTGGCTGCGCACGAACAAGCGGCCCAACATCGAGGTCTCGCTGAGCGTTTGCGACGAGGTCCTGGCGAGCTATGCGAAGCTGCCGGAGATCGAGCGGGCAGAGGCCGGCCGGCGGGACGGCTATTACGTCTGCGACCTCTCGGAACAGTTCAACCGGAGCTTCCTGCCCGTCGGCGGGCTTCCCGTCGGCGAGGAGACGGTGAACGACATCCCGTTCCTTTTCGCCGACGAGCACCAAACCCACGTGGAGATAACCCCGGAGATCGGTCCGGTGGACCTGGAGTTCCCCGAGCTGCCGCTGAAAGACCTGCACCTGATCGTCGCCGCGCACAAGACCGCCGGGGAACCGGAACCGGCGGCCGTGGTCGAGCTTGAGCGTGGTGGGAAGGTGGTCTTCAGCGAGGAGTTGCTGAACATCCTGCACCTGTGCGACTGGTGGGCGCCGCTGGGGGAGCACATCTGGGCGGGCGGCGGCATGGCGCACGTGGACACGGACCGGGTCCGCTACGCCCTCAAGCCGGGGGCGATGTACGGTCTGGCCGACACCTCGGGCTTCGACCTGCCGGCCCCGCTGACCGCCGATACGCTGAGGATATCGGCCCTCGAAGGGCAGGAACTGCGCCTGTTCGCCGTGACCCTGGAGCTGGCGGAGGACTGAGGGACCACGAGGGTAGAACGCCTCCGGCGTCCAACGGCCCGGTTTACCGGGCACGGGCTGATATGTTGTGCGCCCTTCAGGCGAAACGGCCCGACCGCGGCTTCCGCATGCATCCGTTTTCCCCGCCGGGGATATGCACGTTCTGAGCCCGGTGGTGGCCCGCGTTCGGTCATCCGCCGGGTATGCTCGGCAGCGCATACCCCGTTCTTTGAAAGAGATATGCAACCACTCGAAAGCGGGAACACTCTCAGTCCCCGCCCCGGC
>CAYVBE010000228.1:0-6032 GCA_964448935.1 uncultured candidatus Brocadiaceae bacterium | reverse complement strand
ATCGCTGTCACGCATCAAATACCCGCAGCACACCTTTTCGGAGAGGGTCGAGCTAAGCATGGGCAAGGTACGGAGTAGATGCCCGACATCGGCGAGACCAACGATCTCGCCGCCCAGCACCCCGAATTCGTGAAAGAGTTGGAGCAGCTCTGGCGCCAATGGAAAGCCGGCATGGCCCAACCGGATGTTCAGAGGAGGCGATGAGAATGGCATCAAGCAGACGCGACTTCCTGAAAGCGGCAGCCGCCGGCCTTGGCGTTTCACTGGCGCCGTGGCTCGCATACGGCGGCGATGAAGCCGACGTGCGCCCCAACATCGTCCTCGTTCTGGCCGATGATCTCAGCTGGAACGACCTCGGGTTCATGGGCAGTCCCTGCGCCAAGACACCGAACCTCGACCGCATCGCGGCGCAAGGCGCGGTGTTCGACCGGCTCTACACCTGCACCTCGGTCTGCGCCCCAAGCCGCTTCCAGCTCAACACCGGGCGCATGCCGGCGTTCGGCTCGATCTTCGGCAACAACTATCGGGGACTGGATCAAGTGAAGAAGCCGTACGATACACTGCCCTCACTCATTCAACGCGCGGGGTATGAAGCGGCCATCGCCGGCAAGCGGCACTTGCCTGACGAGAAGAAGTTTCCGGAAGACGCTAAACTGTTCAACTACACGGTCCTTAGCCCGGAGTATGGGCCCGAACCCTCGGCAGTGGCGGCAGAGTTCCTGGGCAAGTCTCATGACCGTCCCTTCCTGCTCTACGTCGGCCAGCACGAGCCGCATGTGCCGTGGGTCACCACGGGCTCGGTGACCTACGATCCAGCGGCGTTGACCTTGCCGCCTTACATGCCCGACACCCCGGCCATCCGGAAGGTGCTCGCTGAATACTACGGCGAGGTCACCGCCCTCGACGACAAGGTGGGCGAGATGTTCGACGCCTTGCAGGCTTCGTCGTATGCAAACAACACGCTATTCCTGTTTTTCACCGAGCAGGGCAGTCAGATCCCCCGCGGTAAAATCTCCTGCAACGAGATCGGCGTTCGTGCCGCCATGGTTGCCTGGTGGCCGGGCAAGATCGAGCCCGGGCGCCGCTGCGAGGCGTTGATGCACTACGTGGACGTCATGCCCACCCTCCTCGATCTGGTCGGCGCCTCCCGCGCTCAGGGCGTTGATGGCAAGAGCTTTCTTCCTGTGCTCATGGGCAAAAGCGACCAATTCCGCAAGGAGGTTTATGGCGCCTACGGCAAGGACCGCTCGGTCGGCACGCGGAAATGGAAATACATATGGACCGCCACGGAATCGGGCAAAATGCGGGGGCGCATATACGCACGGGCCATTGAGGCAGGGCGTCCACTCCAGGGGCCGAAGGGCGCCAGCCGGCAGTCGGAAGCCTACATGCTGTCCCTGCTCGAAGCCGAACAGGCAGGCTCGACGGATCCGCGCGTCAAGCTGATCCTCGACTGGACGCGTAATCCGGCAAAGGAAGAACTCTACGACCTCGAAACCGACCCGTACGAGCTGAACAACCTGCTGAACTCCGACGACCCGCCGGCGGAGGTGCTCGTCGACATGCGCCGACGCCTCGGCGCCTGGCTGGACGAGCAGCACGGCCCGCTGGCCGCCGATTTCAAGGATTTCCTGAAAGGACGATAATAATGCTCAGCCAACCGATCACTGCGTTGCTGGCGCTGGCCCTGATTCAGGCCGCGTTGGCGGCGGAAATCCGCCCCGCAATCGGCGAGCCGCTGCGCGACGCCGCGGTGACTCGCGGGCCTGATGGGACGTTCTACCTGACGGGCACGCGCTGCATGGCCCGGCGTTGGGCGGTGAAGCCCGACAGTTTCGACAATCCCTATTGTCTGACCGAATCGAAACAGAACACCGCGCCCGACGGCTCGCTCGATTTCATGGACAACGACGGCGTCAAGGTGTGGTCGAGCGAGGACCTGGTGAACTGGAAGGACGACGGGCTGGCTTGGGACCTGATGCAATTCGAACCGGGAATGTACAGTTGGCGCGGACGGGTCTGGGCGTTGCCGGAGCGTAAGGTCGGCGACCGGCGTGTCCGCGGTTTGACTTCGCCAAAGTTCTTTCATTACCGCGACCGCTGGTATCTCGTGGAATCGTACGCGGGCCATCAGATCGGTCTGCTCGCGAGCAAGGGCGACCGGATCATGGGACCCTACAGACCTCACTACAAACAAAGCGGCAAGGGCGATAATCGCGTCGGTGGCTGGGGGGCGTCCCGCGGCCCGGGATACGGGATGCTGTTCGAGGACCGCGACGGAGCGGTATACCTGATCTGGGGGCCCGGCTACATCGTGAAGATGAAAGCGGACCTGAGCATGCCCGAAGGGACGGAACCCATCAAAGTCGAGGGACACCTGCGAATCGGTCCCGAAGGCGATCCGCGCCATCTGCTGGCCGCCGTCAAGGGCTACCCCAACGCCGAGTGGTGCGCTCGGCAGTTCGCGCCCCGGGCATTCTCGATTTATCGCGACGGCGAAACCTACCTGCTGGTCTGGTCGGCCATGACCGACACGGGCGGGATGAAACGCGAGGACAGCTTCATCGCGACGGCGAAGAACCTGGACGGCCCTTACTCGGAGCCGCGACTGCTGGTGGCGGGCAGCGGCCCGGCGGTCATCTTCGATGCCGGCGACAGGGGTCCGATGCTCTCCTGCTCGATGAACGAGGCGCCCGTGCTGATCCCGCTCGAACGCAGAGAGGGCACACTGGCGGCTTCGGGCATTGAAGCCCCCACGCCAGTCAAACCCGAGCTTCCCGGCAATCAGCAAATGTACGATTACGCCAACAGCCAGGCTTCCGGAAAATGGCATCAGCCCCATTCCGAAACCGGGCGCTCCAGGCTCGTGCCGCTTTTCGACCTGCCCATGACCGACATCTGCATCGCCAAGGGGGACGACGGCTACTACCTGACCGGCACCGTCGCCAGCAAGCGGGCCAACGGCAAACCCGATTTCGAGAATAATGATGGGATCTACCTCTGGAAGTCCACCGACCTGAACATCTGGACGCCACTGGGCAAGGTCTGGGATATCGAGCGCGACGGCAACGACTGGGCCAGGCGCCACCGCGTCCCGGCTGACAACCCCATTCTCACCCGCTTCTGCCGGGGCGTGACGGCGCCCGAGATCCGTTACGCCAGGGGGACCTACTGGATTCCGTACTCCATGAACGGGCGCGGCACCGGCCTTCTCAAGAGCAAGACGGGCAAGGCGGACGGTCCCTACGAGGACCTGGGCCGTCTGACCAACATGGGCGGCTCACCTTCGCTCCTCATCGAAGAGGGAGAGAAACCGCTCTGGCTCTGGGGCGACCTGATGACCGCCAGCATGAACGACGACATGACCGCGCTCTCCGGCGCGCCCGTTTCACTTTATCTGCAATTGGGCGGCAATCAGGTGAGTTGGTTGGCCGATGACAATGTGGATATGTGGGACAACACCGCCCCCCATGTATTCACTGCCATGGACCCCAACAGCAATCAAAAGAGGTACTACCTGACCTGGTCGGCCATCAGCCAGGGCACGGCCCGCGCCCTGCGCGAGACCTTCGTCTCGAGAGCCGACTCGCCCCTGGGACCGTACACCTCCCCCGTCCTGATGATCCCCCACGGCGGCCAGAGCAGCGTCTTCGAGGGCCCCGACGGCAAGCTCTACGCCTCGTTCTACGGCGCCGACCCCTCGGCCGCGTTCCGCGACCGGCCCGGCATAGTGCCCTTGGAGTTCGGCTTCCACGATATGCCCCGCAAGGTCAATTACAACTACTACACCCATCGCGGCCCCTGGGACGGCGTGAAAAGGGCAAACGCCCTGCCCCAACCTGTCGATTTCCGCCTCACCTATCTGCCGGACGGGCGCTTCTATTTCGGCTTGAGTGCTTCCTTCTTCAAGGAGTATGACGGCGGCGTGCCGGTCTGGCGTTCACCGGACACCAAGGAATGGGAATACCTCGGGCACCTTTACACCCACGCTCAGGGTGCTGCCGAAGAAAACTGGCCTGCGGGTCCGATGAAGCCAGGTTGGTTGGACCATGACCGGCAAATCAGTTGGACCTGCGGGCTCTACTATCTCAAGGGTGACTACTACCTCAAAGCGGTCATGAACAACGTGCCGGGCAAACGAGGGGATGCCGGGCCCCTGCTGAAGAGCACCAGCGGCAAGGCTGAGGGCCCATACGCCTTTCACGCGCCGCTCGGGTTCGAAACCCTGTTCGAGGACACCGACGGCAAGGTCTACGGTGTCAGGGCCGGCCGCGCCAGCACGATCGTCAAGCTCACCGACGATCTCACCGCCATCGACAAAGAGTGGATCAAACCGCTTAACCATGAGGACTGTTTCAAGGTCCATACCGACATGAACACGATTGTCAGCACCGATTGCAACCTTCTCCCCTACGGCAAGATCGACGGCAAATACCTGTGGGGCAGCCTTAACGGTTGGCGGGGCTACTGCGGTCGCTTCTATGTCTCGGACTCGCCCCTGGGGCCCTTATGCGAGATCGGCACCATCCCCTACATGGGGCACGGCATGATCGCCCGTGGCAAGGACGGCGTCTGGCGCACCGTTTTTCAATTCATGCACTCGCATCACTGGATGTCGTCGCCCACGAAGGAAGGGGGAGCGTTTGTCCTGCCAGTCCACCTGGAGATGGGCGACAAGCCCTTCGTGGCCCTGCAATACGATCACCAGGCCGGCGTGCGCGACATGAGCGTCTACGGAGAGTAGGAGCCATTAAGTGAGATCTGTCAATCAGACACAAGTAGTAAACACCATGCAAAGAACCAAAAACACCATCGTCCTCGCCGCCATCCTCTTGGCGGCCGTCACCCTCGCCGCCAACGCGGCGGAGATCATCAAACCTGAAATCGGCGAACCGCTGCGCGACGCGGCGGTTACCCGCGGGCCGGACGGCACTTGGTATCTCACGGGGACCCGTGCCATGGGCCGGGAGTGGCGCCTGCGGCCAGATGCACCCAAATACGCCGCGGACCGCTATGTCCTCTCGGAGTCTCTGCCCCGGAGGCGGCCGGACGGGTCGCCGGACTTCCTGGACAACGACGGCGTCAGGCTCTGGTCGAGCAAGGACCTGGTCAACTGGAAGGACGAGGGGCTGGTATGGGACCTGATGGCCCTGCCTGGAGGGTCCAGTTGGGATAACTGGCGCGGCCGGCGCTGGGCGCATCCAGAGCGCAAAGTAGGCGAGCCGTTGACGCGCGCGGTCACCTCGCCCCGGTTCCTGTTCCACCGGGGCAACTGGTATCTGGGGCATTCCATGTGCGGGCACGATTTCGGCCTGATGCAAAGCCGGGATGACAGGATCCAGGGACCTTATCGCTACTACTACAAGCAGCCCGATGGCAGGGTCAAGTGGGAAAGGAACTCCGTCGGTCCGGGGTACGGATCGCTTTTCGTGGACAGTGATGGCGCCGTCTACAAGGTCTGGGGACCGGGCTTCATGGTCCGCATGAAGGACGACTTGAGCAATACAGCGGACGGTGCGGAGGATGTTGACCTGCTTGCGCAGGTCGAAGGCTACCCGAACGCGGAATGGTGCGCCCGGCAGTTCGCGCCGAGGGCGGCCTCGCTCTTCCTGGACGGCGACACCTACCTGCTGGTCTGGTCGGCGATGACCGATGTGGACGGAGTGAAGCGCGAGGACAGCTTCGTGGCGACCGCCAGCGGCCTCATGGGGCCGTATTCCGAGCCGCGCCTCCTGGTTCCCGGCAGCGGACCGGCCGTCATCTTCGACGGAGGAGAGCGGGGTCTGATGCTCTCCTGCTCGATGGACAACGCGCCGGTGCTGATCCCGCTGAGGCTGCAGGGCGGCTTTCCGGTCGCCCAAGGGATCTCCGTGCCCATCCGCCAACGGCCGGCCCTGCCCGGGGAGCTGAAGATGTACGACTATGCCAACAGCCGCCCGTCGGGCAAATGGCATCAGCCCGACTCGGAAACCGGACGCTCTAGTGGTCCATAACACTTGAGTTTCGGGGTTCAGAGCCATTCTGGCAAGGTC
>CAYVBE010000227.1:0-6170 GCA_964448935.1 uncultured candidatus Brocadiaceae bacterium | reverse complement strand
GTGGGCGGACGCGCCGAACGACAATTATCCCATGCTGGGGGCCATGCACATCCAGAGGTTTCACAAGCTCGTCTGGACCCGTCTGGCCGTGCAGAACCTGGAGGCCGGCGATCACACGCTGACCATCCGCATGGAGAAACCGGAGGGCAAGAAACCCCGCTTCCTGTGGGCCGCCGACGCCTTCTGCATCTACAAGGGCCAGTGGTCTCCCAACGGCAAGTATAAGCCCGGCGAAGAGTGGCGCACCCAGCGAGACCTGAAGGCCGAGGAGCACACGTTCCGGCTGGGCGGGAACCCCGGCACGGGCGAGCGCGTGGCACTGGACCTGTCGGGCGACTGGCAGGTGGCCCGCTACGACGATCCCGATGAGATCGAGAACCGCCTGGGGCCGATTCAGGAAACGCCCGATGCCTCCGAACTCTACTGGAGCAGCATCGAGGTGCCCGGTGACCGCAACGAGCTCCGCCCGGACTTGCTGGACGCCCACCGCTTCTTCTACCGCACCCGCGTTTACGTCCCCGAGGACCACGAGGGCCGCTCGTTCTACCTGGAAGTGCCGATGCAGAACATGATTGGCACCGTGTTCGTCAACGGCCGGCGCTGCGGCTGGACTAAGGCCCCCTACGCAAAGTGGACCGCCGACCTGACCGATGCCGTCCAGCCGGGCCGGGAGAACGAGCTGTGGGTCGGCATCAAGGATTGCTTCTACGGGATCTCCCCCAAACTCACGTCGGACGGAACCGTTCGGAGCTGGATACGGCCGCTGCGCAGCCGGGAAGGCTACCTGACCAACGTGCTGGACATGCCCATCGCCCTGATGTGGCACTGCGGCCTGCTGGACCGTCCGCTGTTCGTCTCCGCCGGCCGGGCGTACACCGCCGACGTTTTCCCGCAGACTTCCGTGGAGAATGGCGAGCTGAAGCTTCAGATCACCCTGGAGAATCCCACCGACGGGGCCATCGAAGTCGAGATGACCAACGAGGTCGTGCCCTGGAAGGGCTCGAAGGTTGAGAAGGAGTTCCGCGTCCGTCGCGTGCAGGTGCCCGCGAACGGCGAGGAAGTGGTGGAGATTACCGAGAAGTGGGATGATCCCAAACTCTGGTGGCCGGACGACCCGCAGCTCTACAACGTGGTGACCACGCTACGCGCGGGAGGCCGGACGCTCGATGTGAAGAAGACGCGCTTCGGCTTCCGCGAGTGGGACTGGTCCGGCACGCGCTTCAAGCTCAATGGGATCACCTGGAAGCTGTGGCAGAGCCACTTCCACTCGCAGGGCCCAACCGCCCGGGAGCGCCTGGAGGCCATGCGGGAGGCGAACGTTGATATACAGCGCTGGCGCCTGGGCCTGGGCGACCTGACCCGCTGGGGTGGGCTCAACTATCGCCAGTGGCTGGATTTCTGCGATGAGAATGGCATCATCGTGCGCACCACGTCGCCTTTCGAGGGCATGTTTGTCAACTACAAGCTGAACCCGGACCAGAACCCCGGCATCTGGGAAAATGCGGAGCATATGATCCGGCACTGGGCGAAAGGGCTTCGCAATCACCCGTCCATCGGCTTCTGGAGCCTGCAGAACGAGATCGTGCTCATCAACCTGCGCAACGCCGAGCAGGGCGGCCCCCTGATGGACCGCATCAGCGAAGCCGTCATGGAGGTGGACGGCACCCGGCCGACCATGAACGACGGTGCCGGGGCCACCGGCAACCTGCCGGTAACCGGCATCCATTATCCGACGGTCAACCAGGTGCGTTACTACCCCGAGGAAGCCTACACGTGGGAGGAATCAAAAAAGAACCGCCACGGCCGGCGCGCCATCCTGGACATGAGCCTGCCCGTCTTCGTCGGCGAAGGCTACTACACCGGCGGCAAGAGCCTGGGCTGGTTTGCCAGTGTGGGCGGGGAGACCTGTTTCCGGGGCATCGCCCACTGCGAGGAGGCCCGGATGCTCTTCGCTCAGATACTCTGCGAGGGCATGCGCTGGCAGGGCATAGCGGCCGCCGACTTCCTGACCGGGCCCGGGTTCTACCAGAACTCCTTCAAGCCCATAGCGCTCTTCTGTCGCCAATGGGACTGGACGCACGGCTCCGGCGACACGGTCGAGCACCGGATGAAGGTCTTCAACATGACCCGACACGACGGAGCCATCACCGCGCGCTGGGAGCTGGAGTTCAACGGGCAGACCGTGGACGAGGGTTCCCGGAAGTTCAACCTGGAGGCCGGCACTGCGGAGGAGTTCGGCATATCGCTCCGGATGCCGAAGACCGACAGCCGGATCGAAGGCATGCTGACGCTGAGCTGCGAGCGCGACGGCGAAGAGGTCTTCCAGGAACAGAAGGATGTCTCCGTCATCAACCCGGACGAGGCGGAGATGCCCGACGTCGAGCAGGGAGAGATCGCGGTGATAGACCCGGCGGGCCTCGTGCAGGCGCGGCTGAAGGCGCGCGGGCTGCCCTTCGTGGAGGTGGGCGGACCGGACGCCGTTCCGGCGGATAGCCGCTTGCTGATCGTGGGCGCCGATGCGGTGGAGCAGGGCGCGGCCAAGAAGGCCGTCTGGCGCGACCTGGCCGCCGACGGGAAGCGCCTGCTCGTGCTGGACCAGGAGCATCCCCTGCTGGGCAATGCCGTCGAGGGCGACTTCAAGTCTACCGACTACACGGGCCGCATCGCCTTCATCGAGAGCGTGACCCACGACATCTTCCGGGGCATCGAGCAGAAGGACCTGTTCTGCCGCTCCGACGATCACGTGGTTTACCGCAACGCCTATGAAAAGCCGACAGAAGGCGCACGCTCGCTGGTGCAGTGCGACAGCGAGCTGGCCTACAGCGCCATGCTTGAGAGCCAGGTGGAGGACGGCCTGATGCTGCTCTGCCAGGCGGCGGTCGGCTCCAAGCTGGCCACCGATCCCGTGGCGCAGCGGCTGTTCGACAACATGGTGGGCTACGCGCTTGACTACGAGCGCGTGGTCAACCCCGTGGCTGTCGTCGCGCCTGCGGACCACCCCAAGGTGGAATTCCTGGAGGACCTGAAGCTGGCTTTCCGCCGCACCGACGACCCCATGGAAGCCATCCGCGGCGGACTGGGCAAGATCGTGGTGGTGGACGCCACCGAGGCCAACCTGCGCAAGCTGGCGGCCAACGTGCAGGAGGTCCGTTCCTTCACGCAGGACGGCGGCTGGATCATGCTCTGGGGCGTCACGCCCGAAGGGCTTGAGGATTTCAACGAGCTGGTCGGCGTGGACCACCTGATGCGGCCTTACCGCCAGGAGCGTGCCTCGCTGAGGCGGCCGCTCGATCCGCTGGCCATCGGCATCTCCGAGCGCGACGTTGCCATGACCACCGGCCAGAAGTACATGCGCTTCATGAACACGGAGATCCCGTCGAAGAACGCCTTTAGCTACGCGGTGGACTACGACGACATCGCGCCGTTCTGCGAATATCCGCCGGCGACCTACTTCAAACACGAGGACGAGGACCCGGTGAACGCCGGCCACGCGCCCATCAATATGGTCAACGGTATGACCGCCCGCGATATGTGGCGCTTCATCTTCTACATCCATATCTTCGACGACCCGCCGACCAAGTGGACCTGCGAGCTCCCGCGGCGGGAGACCGTCGAGAGCTTCAAGATCATCCCGAACACCGGTTACCGACACCTCGAACAGATGGAACTCACGTTCGACGGTGAAGGCCCCGTGACGCTGGACTTCGAGCCCTACGAGGAGGTCGAGCCCCAGCACTTCCGCTTCGAGCCCCGCGCGGCCGAGGAGGTGGGGATGAACATCACCCGGTGGGAGCAAAACGACAAACGCGAGGTGATCGGCATAGACAACATCTGGCTCTACGTGGAGCGCTCGGAGGAGTTCTACGACCGGGTACGCCCCATGCTGACCGCCGGGGTCCTGAACCGGTATCCGCAGGGGGAGGGCGGCATACTGCTGAACCAGGTGAAGCTGATGGAATCCGAGGTCAACCCGGAGAACGCCGGCAAGAAGAAGAGTATCGTCAAGGCCCTGCTGGTCAACCTCAACGCCGCCTTTGGCGAAGAGCTGACCGTGGACCGGCAGACACTGGGCTACACTCCGCTGGTCTTCAGCGACCAGCCGAACCTCTTCCTGGCCAGGGGCAAGAACTGGCCCACCTCGCCGGACGACCTCTCCCGGCTGCCAACCGGGAGGACGGCCTTCAGGGGCGTGACCTACAACGTGTTCGAGAACCCGCTGGCCCCCGGCGATGCCAACGTCGTCGGCCTGGGCAGCTACGGGGACTTCGAGGGCGTCCGGATGGCCACGGTGCCCGTGGACCGGAAGGCCGACGCACTCTTTTTCCTGCATACGTTCCTGGAAGAGGCAGATACGGGCGCAGACTCGTCGGTGCTCCTCAGCTACGTCGTCCACTACGCCGACGGAAAGACGGCGCAGGTCCCCGTGCGCTACGGCCGGGAGGTGGCCAACTGGCTGCAGCGCGAGCCCGGGGACCTGCCGCGTGCCGAGGTGGCCTGGCGGGCGCCGGCCGGGGGCGGTCGGCAGACGGTGCTCTACCAGATGCAGTGGACCAACCCGCGCCCCGGCCAGACTATCGAGTCGGTCGAGGCCCGAATAACGGACATCGGTGAGGAGCACGGGATGACGGTGCTGATCGGCCTGACGGCGGGTCAGCAGCAGTAGCCTCTGCTCCGCAGAAGGTGCCGGCCGTTGCGTTCGAAGGAGACAACTCTTAGCATCTGCGTACGCGAGGGATTTTCGTGACATTGAGGCAACGCAGCAAACTTCCGGAGGCCTGTAGACGATGGGTAAGAGCTCGAGACGCAGCATAGCGGCACTCGTCGGCGTGGTGATCGTCGGCCTGCTTTTCCTCGGCGGATGCGGCAAGGAGGGCGGCGCGCCGGAGGCCGGGCTTTCCCCGGCACAGAGCGTCGCCACGGCCCGGCATGAGACGCCCCCTTACATCTGGATGGAGGCGGAGGAGCCGTCTTCCGAGAACTTCGAGACCAACAAAAGCGGCTGGGGCAACTCTCAGTGGCTCTCCCAGGAAAGCTGGCTGCACTTCAGCATCGGGGCCAATGAGGTCGAGGACAAGGTGCCCGAAGGCGGCGTGCTGATCAGCTACGAGTTCGACGTGGACTCCGCCGGCGAGTATGAGGTCTGGGGTCGGCTGGGGCACGAGTTCGTCCGTGCGCCCTTCGAGTGGCGCATTGACGACGGCCCCTGGGATACCATTGACCCGAGGGAGGACCTGTCCATAGACATGATGGAAATCGACCGCTGGGTCGAGGTCGCCTGGGTGGAGATGGGCAAGGCGACGCTGGAGCCCGGCACCCACACGCTCCAGACCCGCCACACCATTCGCTATAAGGGCGAGGGGGACAACAAGAAGCCGCAGCGGATCATCTACGAGGCCGACGCATTCTGCCTCTACCAGGGCGATTTCCGCCCCAACGGCAGGCACAAGCCCGGCGCCGACTGGCAAACCGAGCGCGACATCGCCGCTGCCGAGCACGTCTTCCAGATGCCCGCAGAAGCGCCCAAAGGCGAACGCGCGGAGCTGGAGCTGTCCGGCGACTGGCAGATCGCCCGCTACGACGAGGTGGGCCTGGTCGAAGACCGCACCGGCCCCATCCAGGGCGTTCCGGACGCGGACGAGCTTTACTGGTCCGCCATCTCGGTGCCCGGAAACCGCAACGACCTGCGCCCCGACCTGGTGTTCGCTCACCGTTACCTCTACCGGACGCGCGTGGACGTGCCGGCCGACTTTGAGGGCCAGTCTTTCTTCCTGGACTTCACCGAGATCAACATGCTGGCCACGGTATTCGTGAATGGCAAACGGTGCGCCTTTCACGATGCCGCCCTCACCGGCTTCATCGCCGATGTCACCGATGCCATCCGTCCGGGCGAGGTCAACGAGATATGGGTCGGCATCAAGGATGCCTACTATGCCCTCTCCGACGTACGCGACCTGGAGAACGCACGGTTCGGATTCAACTATCCTTTAGGGGACATGAGCAGTAACCAGGGCATGACCATGCAGTTCGACTTCCCCGTCAAGGGCCACACGCGCACCGGCATAACGGACAGCGTAAAGCTGGTGACGACCGGCAAGGCGTATGCGGAGGATGTCTACGCCATACCGTCGGTGCAGAATAAAGAGCTGGGCCTGGAAGTGACGGTCAAGAAC
>CAYVBE010000226.1:0-6230 GCA_964448935.1 uncultured candidatus Brocadiaceae bacterium | reverse complement strand
TCGTTGGACAACAGACCGGCGCTGCCGCTGGACCTTATCGGCGTATCGGCGCAACCCGCCGGAACGATCCGCGTCTGGGACGGCACGGGGCGGCTATACCACGAGGACACGGGCACGGAGACCACCTTCCGGGCCTCCGGCGCCCTGGGCACTCACGTCGTCTCCCTGCACGACGACGCGGGGGCGGAGATCGCACGGGCCACCTTCCCCGTGGACTGCCGCACGGCCATTGACGACGAGGGCGGCCGTTTCCGCCGCCTGCTCTACATGCTGGAGCACACCATCGCCAGCTTCTTCCGCGGTCGCGACTTCGTGGTGGGCGACGGCGAGCGCATCTATCGCCTGCACAGCATCACCAGCCGCGACACCATCCATGCCCTCAAGGGCGGCATCTACTTCCGCCGGCACCTGAAGGACGTCATTGACCTGCACGCCGACCAGCAGCGCGAAGACGGCATGATCTGGGACTTCAGCAAGACCGCCGATCCCCGCTATCCCTACCACTTCGAGTGGCGCTGGGGCGAGGAGTGGAGCAAGCGCATCAACCGCGACCAGGCCATCTTCGCCCGCCAGCCGGTCATGAACGACCTGGAGCACATGTACATCGGCGGCATCCACATGATCTGGCAGGCTACCGGCGACGACGAGTGGATGGCCGGCAAGCTGGACAGCGCGCTGGCCGCGGTGAACTTCAGCCGCACCAGCCCCTACTTCTGGTCGGAGAAGTACCAGCTTCTCAAGCGGCCCTACTGCATTGACCTCTGGGACTATCAGTCGCAGTACGACGCCGCCCGCGTGGACGGCGACATCATGGATGCCAAGCCGGGCGTGACCGTTTACGGCGTCTTCCACGGCGACAACACCGGCATGGCCGATAGCTGCCGAAAGCTGGCCGAGATGCTTGAGCACGTGGGGCGGGACCAGGAGGCGAAGGAGGCGCGGGAGTTCTCCGAGCACCTGCTGGAGCGGCTGGAAGAGGTATCCTGGAACGGCGAGTTCTACACCCACCACGTGAGCGAGGACCCGGGATTTGAGCGGGACTTCGGCGTGGACGAATCGAAGCAGGTCTCCCTCTCCAACGCCTACGCCACCGGCCGCGGGATCGGCCACGAGAAGGTCGCCGCGATCGTGCGGACCTACCGGCGCATTCGCGAGGAGATGCCCGAGAGCAGCCCGGCGGAGTGGTTCGGCATCTACCCGCCGTTCAAGCGCGGCTTCCACCTGCCGGAGTGGGTTTACACCAACGGCGCGGTCACCATCATGACCGGGGGCGAGCTGGCGCACGGGGCGTTCGAGCACGGTTTCGAGGAATACGGCGCCGACATCCTGAGCCGCTGCCTGGACCTGTTCTGGCCGCACGGGGACACGTTCGTTCCCGGCTTGCGCGGGGCGATGCCGGAGCCGCCGGAGCGGTCCTTCCGGACCCTCGACCTGCGCGAGGCGGCCAACGCGGACCTGGTCTGCACCCGGAGGCAGGAGCACCCGGGCTGGTCCGACGAGCCCGGCAACGACCTCCGCACGCTGCCCACCGGGCGGCAGGAGTTCGAGGCCGTTCCCTTCGACATCATAGACCCCTCCGGCAACGATGGCCGGGGATGTCTGCGGCTGGCGAGGGACAAGCGGGATTATGCGGAGGCCGCCTGCATATCGGTAAACAGGCGGTTCAAGTCGCTCTACCTGCTGCACGCGGCGGGCGGCGGGGGGCAGGTGGTCGGGGAGCTGAAAATCGTCTACGCCGACGGCACGGAGCACGAGCAATACATCATGCGCGGTCGGCACGTGGCCAGGTGGTGGAGCCCCGAACCGCCGGACCAGTCGCGCCGGGAGTGCCGCGACACCGTGGTGGCGTGGACCGGCGGCAACGAGGAATTCTGGCGCGTCGGCCTGACCGCGCACGGCCTGGAGAACCCCCATCCGGACCGCGAGGTCGAGCGCATCGAGCTGCGCGCCTCGCGGGACGGCGCCGAATGGTTTGTGGTCGCGCTGACCGCCAGCGACGCGCCGCCCTTCTTCATGCCCGTGCCGACCGACGGCGGCGTTCCCCCGGCCTGGGGCGCGGGCGGCCTGATGCACGCGCTGGTGCGCGGACTGGTGGGCGTCCACGACGAGGGACGCAACATGGACGCGCTGCGGCTGACTCCCCGCTGGCCGGCGACCGGCGTCGGCGAGGTAACTGCCTGCATAAGATACGACGAGGGCTGCGGTTACGTGCGTTACAGCTACCGGCGCAAGGACGAGTCCCTGCACATCGGGGTGGCGGCCAACTCGGACGAACGCGCCTTCGAGGTGCTGCTGCCGGAGGGGCGGACGGCCGTCGCCGTGCACGTGGACGGCGCGGAGGTGCCCTTCGAGATGAGCGCCATCGAGGAGTCGCGCTACGTCTGCTTCGACGCCGACGGACTCGCCGCCGGCGAGATCGAGATAACACTGACCGGCGGTGGAAACGGACAATGACCGACGAAACCTACCCCCTGGCGCGCGGCGACATCCGCGTGCGCGACCCCTTCATCGTGGCCCACGCTGAGGCCGGTCTCTACCGGCTTTACGCGCAGAGCGGAAATCGCACCGGCAGCGACTTCCTCGGTGTCGAGGCATACAGCAGCCCCGACCTTGAGCGCTGGAGCGAGCCGGAACCGGTGCTCGATCTGTCGTCGGAACCCGACCTGCACATGGTCTGGGCGCCCGAGGTGCACCGGTGGCGCGGACGATGGTATCTGCTCACCACGCTCACCTTCCACGAACGGCTGGACGGGGAACGGCCGGTGGACTCCCCGGACTGGCCGGAGCTGCGCAGGCGGGGGACGCACGTTTTCGTCGCCGACGATCTGCTCGGACCGTTCGAGGCGGTCAGCGAGGAGTCGCTGACCCCGCCCGGGTGGATGGCGCTCGACGGCACGCTGCACGTCGAGGACGGCGCGCCGTGGATGGTCTTCTGCCACGAGTGGGTACAGGTGGTGGACGGGCGGATGGACGCGGTGCGGCTAACGCCGGATCTGAGCGACACGGTGGGCGAGCCGCGGGTGCTCTTCCACGCCTCCGACGCGCCTGGCGTAGTGCGCGAGGAGGGCAGGCCGCTGGTCACCGACGCTCCCTTCATGCACCGCACGGCGGCGGGGGAGCTTCTCATGCTCTGGTCCACCGACATCCCGGGCGAGCACTACAGCGTGGTGACCGCGCGGTCCGAGAGCGGCCGCATCGCCGGGCCATGGACCGACCAGCGGCTGCTGGTGGGCGAGGATGGCGGCCACGCCATGCTGTTCCGCACCTTCGAGGACGAACTCCTGCTGGCCCTCCACCAGCCAAATGCCGACGGACGGGAGCGCCTGCGCCTCTTCGCCGTCCGTGACCACGGCGATCACCTGAGCACCGGAGAGATCAAGAATGCCTGACCGGCCCAATATCGTTATCATCATGACCGACCAGCAGCGCGCCGACCTGGTGGCGCGTGAGGGCTACCCGGTGGACACCATGCCCTTCTGCGACCGGCTTGCGGCTGGAGGGCAGTGGTTCGACCGCGCCTACACCACCTGCCCGGCCTGTGTGCCGGCGCGGGTCAGCATGTTGACCGGCCGCTTCGGCAGTGCCACGGGCATCCGCTGCAACGACAACTCCGACTGGGTGGCCGAGGGCGAACTCGTCACCCTCCTGCGCGATGCCGGCTATCGCACCGCGCTCTGCGGCAAGAAGCACTCCCCGCTGCCCGAAGACCGCTACGACGAATTCCTCTGGTACGGCCACCAGAACGCACCCGCCGATACCGCCGAGGAGCGCGCCTTCAACGCGTTCCTGCAGGGACACACGATGCACCTGGTGCGCGAGCCGACGCCGTTTCCCGTCGAGTTGCAGTACCCGTATCGCATCGTGGACGATGCGTGCGACTGGGTGGACCGGCCGTCGGAAAAGCCCTTCTTCCTGTGGATAAGCTTCGCCGAGCCGCACAATCCCTACCAGGTGCCCGAGCCCTACTACGACATGTTCCCGCCGGACGATCTGCCGCCCCTCCGCAGCAGCGCGGAAGACCTGAAGGACCGGCCCTTCGCGTGGCGCTGGTGCCGGGAGGGCTTCCGCCGGGCCTTTCCCGACTACGACGCGACCTTCGACCGCGCGCGCTCGAACTACCACGGCATGTTGCGCCTGATTGACGACCAGGTCCGCCGCTTCACGGAGCACCTGGAGCGGCGCGGGCTGCGCGACGATACGCTGATCGTGGTCCTGAGCGACCACGGGGATTTCGTCGGCGAATACGGTCTGCTCCGCAAGGGCCCCGGCCTGCCGGAGGCCACCACGCGCATACCGCTGATCTTCAACGGCTTCGGCGTGGAGCCGCGCTCTGAGGTAAACCCGGCGCACGTCTCCATCGCGGACCTGCTGCCCACGCTGTGCAGCATGGCCGGCGCGCGGATGCCTGTCGGCGTGCAGGGACGCGACCTGGGCGGCCTGCTGCGGGGCGAGGACGATCCGGCCAGGTATCGGTCCATCGTCGTGGAGCAGGGCTACGGTGGCGAGGTCCACGACGGCACCGAGGACCTGGACCCGCGCGAGGACGGGTTCCGCCCATCGCCCGACGGCGAGGCGTGGGGCGGCTTCGACGAGCTCAACAGCCGCACCCAGAGCGGCACCCGGCGGGCCATCCGGTCCGGCGACTGGAAGATGGTGGTCAGCAGCGACGGGCGCAACCAGCTCTACAACCTGCCCGACGATCCCGTGGAGCTGCAAAACCGGTGGGACGATGAATCCTGCCGTGCCGTGCGCGTCCGGTTGCAGGAACAGCTCATACAGTGGCTCCTGCGGCTGGAGGACACGCTGCCGCCGCCCGAGAACCGCTACAGGCTCAAGCCGCACGACGAGGTCTGCCCATGAATGCTGCATCCGAGAGAGGAGAAGAACTGTTCCGTGACGTGGACGTTCTGGTCGCCGGCGGCGGTCCGTCCGGCGTGGCGGCGGCACTGCACGCGGCGCGTTTGGGCGCGGACACGTTGATCGTGGAGCGCTACGGCCGGCTGGGCGGCGCCGGGGTGATGAACTCCGTGGGGCCGCTCATGGGCGGAGCGGATTCGCCCTTCCTGGACGAGTTCGACGAGCGATACGCCGCCGTGGGCGGCAACCCGGAGCTTCTGGACCTGGTGTACGCGGACATGCTGAGCGAGGCCGGGGCGGAGGTGCTTCTGCACACCTGGGTTTGCGATGCGATCACCGAGGGACGGTCGGTGCGCGGCGTCCGGGCTTGGTCAAAACAGGGCGCGCTCGCGCTGGGCGCAAAGGTGGTGGTGGATGCCACGGGCGACGCGGACGTGGCGCGCGCCGCCGGGGCCGCCTGCGAGAAGGGCCGCCCGGAGGACGGCCTGCTGCAGCCCATGAGCGTCATGTTCCGTCTCGGCGGTGTGGACAAGGAGCGCGGCCTCCTGTGCGGCGGCGAGCGGCAGGCCCGCGAAGTGCGCGTGCCCGAGGGCGTCTGGCACGACGTCGTGATGGGGGGGCGGGGCGCAGGTGAGCTTCCCGAGTCCGTCGGCGTCATCCGCCTCTACGAGTCGCCGAATACCGGGGAGCGCATTGTGAACGCCACGCAGGTCAACCGTGCGGACGGCACACGGGTGGAAGACCTGACCCGCGCGGAGCTGGAGGGGCGGCGCCAGGCGCTCAGCGTAACGGAGTTCCTGCGGAAGCACGCGTCCGGCTACGAGGACTGCTTCATCTCCCGCATGCCCGGCGCGGTCGGCGTGCGCGAGACCTGGCGTGTGCTCGGCCTCGACCGCCTGACCCGCCAGGACCTCGTCGCCGGCCGCAAGCGGCGGTCCGCGGTCGTGCGCGATGCCTGTTTCGTGATAGATATCCACAACCCCGACGGCGTCGGGCAGGCGCGCGGACTGGCCGAGACGGTGAAGCCCTACGATATACCCTACGGCTGCCTCGTGCCGCGGGAGACGGACGGCCTGCTGACCGCCGGGCGCTGCATCAGCGGCAGCCACGAGGCGCACGCGTCCTACCGCGTGCAACGCATCTGTCTGGCCATCGGCGCCGGTTCCGGCACGGCGGCCGCCATAGCCGCCGGCCGGGGCATCGAGCCGCGGGACGTCGCGGTGGAGGATATCCAGCGGACCCTGTGCATCCAGGTCCACCCGGCTGCAAAAGATTGAGCCGTAGACCACGAGGAGGCCCGAAACGGTGAAACCGAAGGAACGAGTTCTCCGGGCGCTGGCCAGTGAGGAGCCCGACCGGGTGCCGATTAATTA
>CAYVBE010000225.1:0-6266 GCA_964448935.1 uncultured candidatus Brocadiaceae bacterium | reverse complement strand
GGACAGCGGACATTTTTACCGGCCGGAGACCGGACATTACTACTTGCCGATGACATACAGTACTTTGGCGATATACGCGCGGAAAGTACTCTATTTTCCGTGGTGGCGATGGCCCCGCGGGGGGATGTTACTCGTCCAGAGCGGTGAGGCCGCGGCGGATGGCGTATTTGGTGAGTTCCGCGACGCTGCGGAGTTCCAGCTTGTTCATGATGTTGGCCCGGTGCGTCTCCACGGTGTTGACGCTGATGTGGAGCTCCCAGCCGATCTGCTTGTTTGTGCGGCCTTCGGCGATGAGCTGCAGCACCTCGCGCTCGCGGGCCGTAAGCTCCTCGAACAAGTCGGCGTCTTCGTCCAGCAACTGACGGAGATGGCTTTTGACAATCGAGCCGGCGATTCGTGGACTCAGGTAAGTCTCCCCGTCCAGCACGGCGCGGATGGCGCTGACCAGATCCTCGAAGGCCCCCACCTTCGGCACGTAGGCCCGCGCCCCGGCCTCCAACATGCGCATCACCAGCCTGCGGTCGGTGTGAACGGACAGCGCCACAACCTTTGCGTCGGGGTGGCGGGTCAGTATCTTGCGGGTCGCTTCGATGTCGTTCAGGTCCGGCATGCCGATATCCATCACCACCACGTCCGGCTGGACCTCGCGGGCAAGTTTTTCGCCCGTGCGACCGTCGCCGGCTTCGGCGACCACTTCCATACCCGCCTCTTTCTCCAGAAGCGCACGGAGTCCTTCACGCACGATCTCGTGGTCGTCAACCAGCAGTATTCGATGAGGCATCCGCATCTCCCTCGTTCTGGTTATCCGCCGTCAGCGGTGCTATAAGGACCGCCCGGGTGCCATGACCCGGCCGGGACTGCAGTCGGAGTTCTCCGCCCAGGTGGGTGAGTCGCTCGGCAATGCTGAACAGCCCGAAGCCCCCATTCCGCTGCGGGCATGATTCGACCTCCTCGGTGTCGAACCCCTTCCCGTCGTCCTCCACGGCGAGGCGCAGTTCGGAGTCGGTTCCAGTGACCGAAACGGTGATCTTGCCGGCGCCGGCGTGGCGCAGGGCGTTGAAGATAAGCTCTCTGGCCGCGCGGTAGAGGGTCACCAGGGTGTCCTCGGGCAGAGGTTTGGGCGCCTGGTCCGCGTGGAACTCGAACTCAACGTCGTGGCCGGCCGGCAGGTGCTCCCCCAGCTCTTCCACGGCCGCTCCCAGACCCACGTCGAACAGCAGGGGACAGCTCAGCTCGAACGTCAAAGACTGTGCCTTGCCGACCACGTCTTCGAGCAGGTCACAGACGCCCCGAATGGTGCCAGCGGTTTCGGCCGAGGCGGACTCGGCGGCCACACCGAGGCGCATGTTGGCGAGCACCAGCATCTGAGAGACCTCGTCGTGCAGGCGTTCGGCCAGAGTGCGGCGTTCCCGCTGCTCGGCCAGTGCCAGTTCGGAGGCCAGTGAGCGGAGTTCGCGCTGATAGCTGACCAGCTTCTGCTCTGCTTCCTTTCGCGCGGTGATGTCCGCGCCCAGTGCGATCGTGCCGGCGCGATCCCCTTCGTGGTCCAGGATGGCGTTACTGTGCCAGGAGATGACCCGCTCTTCGCCGTCTTTGCGGCGGATGGTCGTCTCCATGTTCTCCACGCTGGCGCCTTCCCGGATCAAGTCCATAGCTGCCGAGAACACCGACTTCCGATAGTCCGGGTCGGGATAGAGCCATTTCCATATCCCCCGGTGCCCGAGGACTTCTTCTCGGGAGTAGCCCGAAATCCTCTCGGCAGCTCTGTTCCACGAGGTCACGTTGCCTTCGGTGTCGAGCGTGTTGATCCAGATGGCCGCCGTGTCCAGCATTCCCTGTTGGAAGGCAAGCAGGTCGGCCAGTTCCTCTTCCCGCTCCTTCTGCTCGGTGATGTCGAACATCACGCCCTGCAGCACGAGCGGCCGCCCCTGCACATCCCTTACGAAACCAGCCTGGTCCTGCACCCAGAGGACCGACCCGTCCCGGTGGAAAAGCCTGTACGATAAATCAAGCTGCTTTCCGGTTTCCCGGCAGCGCGCCGCCTCCTCCAGCACTCTGTGCCGGTCTTCGGGGTGGAGGATCTCCGCCCAGAGCCCGGGCTGCCCGATCAGGTCCTCTGGTTGGTAGCCCAGCAGGGATGCCACCTGGGGGCTGACGTACAAGGTGCTGCTCGACGTGTCCGGTGCGGCGCGGTAGGTGACCGCCGGTATCTGCTCCACCAGGGTTTGGAAGCGGGCTTCGGACTCCTCCAGTTTCTTCTCGATGCTGTGCCGCTCGCTGAGGTCCCGGAAGAAACCCATCAGGTACCGGTTTTCCCCGATCTTCAGCCGTGCCGCTGACACCCGGACGGGAACGCGCGAGCCGTCGGCACGCAAAACCTCAACTTCGAAAGGCCCCAGGCGGTCCTTTTGCCAATGGTCCATGAACATCTGGCGGTAATAATTCTGATCCTCCGCCGGGTGGATCTGGGATTGGTGCATACCGACTATCTCGTCGCGAGGCCGGTCCACGAGTTCGGCCGCCTGCCGGTTGGCGTCGCGGATGATGCCCGTCTCGGCATCCGCCAGAAAGGTGGCCACGTCCAGTTGCTCCAGCAGGATGCGATACGTCCTCTCGCTCTGCCACCCGGGCTCGCTACGGACCTGTCGACCGACCATGACGAGGAAGTCCGGGCCCTGGCCCGGTACGGGCCAGCAGACGGCAGATATGTGGCGGGATGGTGCCTGCGGGAGATGGAGGCGGTAGGTGAATCGGGCGGTCTCGCCCGCCAGGGCACGTCGGAGGTGCGGGGCGAGCGCAGAGTCGAAGAACTCCCGACCCAGCGCCTCAGGCGCGGCGCGTCCCAGAACGCGGTCCGTTGTCAGGCCATGGCATCGGGCGAATGTCCGGTTGACCATCCGGAAGCACAGCCGGTCGTCCAGCACGGCTACCAATGGGTCGGATTCCGGCGGACTCTCGTCGCCTGTTGTGGATAGCAGACGGTTTTCCTCCGCATCACTTCCGTCCATAGCACGCTCACCACTATATCCGTATAAGGTTCGTTCGTTATCTTACGGTTCCGGGAGCACAAGTCAAATGTTACGAGGCGCTTGATGCGTGCACCACTCGGCGTCTCATTCGATGAGGGCGACCTCGTGGTCGGTGATACGAGGCACGGCAAAGACCAGGTCGCCGTCCTCCGCGCTGTGCCGGACGCGCAGGCCGGAGACCAGCAGGCGCACGCTCTGTCCCGGACATTCCGCCGGCAGCCGAAGGCGGACCGATACGCCCTCCACCGGCAGGTATTCCTCCCGATACCCCGGGCGTACGTCCGCACCGCTGAGGTTGACGATGTGCAGGATCAAACGGGTTCCCTGACTGTAGAGATGGCAGTCGAGGTATCCGGGCCCTTGTACAAATATGGGAAAGCGGCCCCGCGTCGCCCAGCGCACCGCGTTCGCCAGCAGGTCCCCATGGTCCGGCAACGCCTGGCGACCGTAGCGGCGGTCCACGTCCGCCGCCATATAGACCACGCGGCCCCCGGAGTCGGTCTCCGTCACCACGATGACCGGCAGGTCGGTCCGGGACTCCCGCATCCAACTGAACTCCGGCGGGTAGATGGGGAAAGCCGGGATGTAGGTGGCGATGACGCCGCCGGGCTCCCGGGCCTGCACCTGCTGAAGCGTGCAGCCGAGTGGCAGGATGTCCGTCTCCTCGAAGCCGTCCAGCACGGGATGACGCTCGCCCGGCAGGCGCACGTAGTTGTGCCCGCCGTGGACCGCCCAGTCCGATGTCGGTTCGCCCTCGATGCCGCGCACCTGGCCGGTGTGCCGCACGCCGAACAGGTCGCCCAGGGCGAAGTCCTCGCGCCTCTCACCCCATTCGTCCAGCAGGCTGCTGCAGCCGGTGGCCACCACGCTGCCGCCCGATTCGACAAAGCCCCGGACGGCCCGGCACTGGTCGTCGGTCATGACGGCAAGGTCCGGCAGGATCAGAACATCCAGGCGGTCCGCATCCCGCGCCACGTGGTCCGCGTGAACCGGCAGCAGGGGAATCCTGGCCCGCACCATGGCCCGGTGGAAGCCCCGCCACGGGAGTTGCACGCGGTCCGCCGCGCGGTCTCGGCCGTAGAAGTCTATGTTGCGCTGCGACCAGAGCATACCCACTTTGGCGACCGGGTGGCGGTCGTAGAGGTACTCCTCGTTCTCCTCGTGCCAGCGCATCAGCTCCTCCGGGGTGCGGAACTGACGGCGGTCCTCCTGGCGCGCTCCCACGTGATGCCACCATGGCGAGATGCCGCCGGCGAACCCTTCGATCATCCAGGTCTGTGACTCCGGGGCCGGATTGGCCGCCCGCCGGAAGGTCTGTTCCCCGCGGACGTACATGGACATGCTCTCGGGGATGATTATGTCGTGTCCGCCGAGTTCGTGCAGAAGTTTCCCGCTCAGGCTGTTCTGCTCGAACCCGCTCTCCGCGCGCGACTGCTGGTCGCACATCATGATGCGGGAACGCTCTCCCACCGCTTTCAGGTCGCAGAACGACAGGTGCGTGCCCACGGGGTTGCCGTTGATCATGCCCAGCCACAGGCAGTCCGGGCCGCCGTGCTCGCGCGTTACGCGGGTGTTCCTGTCCCAGACCTCCAGACGCTGACCGTAGCTCCACTCGATCCAGCGGCGGTAAGCTTCGTCTTCCCAGTCGGGCTCGGTGGGCAGGTCGAGATCGGTGGCCTCGCGGAACCCGCGGGTGCAGTTTTCGCAGTGGCAGATGTAGCGCCGGCCCATGCCCGTCCAGCTATTGTCCGTGAAGCCGTCGGGCCGGTAGCGGTCAATGATCTCCCGCAGCACCTCGGGCAGGTACTCGGAGTAGTAGGGGCCGTTTACGCAGGCCTGGTACCGGCCGCCGGCCCGGCAGGGTTCGCCTTCCGCGCTGAGGCAGAACCAGTCCGGGTGGGCGCGGTACAGGGGCTCGTCAGCACGGTTGGAGTCCATGCGCGCCAGGACGGCCAGCCCTTCCTCCCGGGCGGCTTCGGTGATCTCGCCGAACAGGTCGCGTCCTTCCAGATGCTCCGCCCGGTACTGCAGTTCGAAGCGGGTGGGGTAGTAGGCAACGATGCCGCCGGCGTTGACGATGATGCCCTGCACGCGGGTGCGGCGCCAGTGCTCCCGCCAGAAGCCCGGGTCATAGTGCTGCGGGTCAATCTCGGTGATGTTGGTCTGCGCCCACCGACGTGCGCGACGATACCAGGCCTCATCTCCCATCTGCTCCGGCTCCCTCAGACGTATCGCTGGTGCAAATCTTCCAGGTCCACGCGGCCGGTCTTGTCCTCGCAGAGTGCCACGTTCTGCTCCACCCGCTCCGGGCTGCTCATGCCTACCAGCGCCACGTCCACCAGGGGGTTCGAGAACTCGAACTGGATCAGGTCCGGCGTGTAATCGTGCGTGTTCTCGGGATTGACCGCCTGGACCCACTTCTGGAAGGTGCCGCACGTGGTGGAGCGCATGGCGACGATGCCCATACCCAGCGCCTCGGCGTCGTAGAGGCTGCCCGACTGCCAGCTCGGGTCGTAGGGGTGCTGGAAGATGAAGTTGTAGCAGACCTGCACCACGTCGAACCGTCCGGTCTCCAGTAGCTGGTAGAGCTGCTTGTTCTGCGCCTCGACGGTGAAGCCGATGTGCTTGATGAGGCCCTCCTCGCGCATCTTCTCCATCCGGTCCAGCATCCCGCCGTCGCGCAGCACGGCCTCCACGTGCTCATCGTGATAGACGGTCCCGTGGACCTGGAGGAGGTCAATCCAGTCGCGCCGCAGGTTCTCCAGGCTCTGCTCCAGGGAGGCGCGGACGCCCTCGGGTTTCCAGACGCCGGCTTTGGTGGCCAGGAAGATGTCCTCCGGGTCTTCGTCCTGAAGGGCCTCGCCGAATATCCTCTCGCTGGCGCCGTCCCCGTAGCCGGCGGCTGTGTCGAAGTAGTTGACGCCCAGCTCTCGAGCACGGCGGATGGCGGCGATGACGGGTTTACGGTCTTCGGCCTTACCGGGGTCGAACTCCCGCAGGTAGTTGCGCAGTCCGGCGGTCGCTCCCCCGAATCCCATGCGGCTGACTTCCCGCGCGGTGCTGCCCAGCATGGCGTATTCCATGGCACGTTCCCTCCGCGATATCTTCGAGATCGGATTGCCCCCCGTTTCTTTTTGATAACTAACACAGGCGGGGATGTCTGTCAACAACGGCGGTTGTGCGGCAGGGTCATTCAATTATCGGTTTTCTGTTGTCCTTTCCGGATCACCGCTGCGC
>CAYVBE010000224.1:0-6312 GCA_964448935.1 uncultured candidatus Brocadiaceae bacterium | reverse complement strand
GTCTCTCCCTCCTTGACCTCGCCGGCGTCGTGCTGTCTCTCCTCGATCACCAGCCGGGGGCCGGTTTCGGCGGGCGCCTCGGCAGTCCGCCTGGCGGTTCCGGAATCCTCCGACGGCCGCCGCGATTCCGTTCCCGGCCTGTCGCTGCACCCGGTCCACGCCCAGCACATCATCGCCGACATAGAGACCATCACTATGGCACACCTTTTCACGGGTCTGTCCTCATACAGGTTCAAGAGCAAGACCTCCGACGATTCAACGAGCATTACCCTCCGACTTCTCCGCTATCCGAAGCTCCTTCCGCCGGCCTTTCACCTCCACCGTCGCCCCGTCCTCCCGCACCTCGACTACCCGGATATCTTCGAAGGACTCGCCCTCCCGGAGCATCTTCTTGGTGCCCCGCCGCACGCGGATAAGGGCGTAGTTCCCCCCACCGCCCAGGATGGTGCCCATCAGCCGCATGTCGGGATAGGGGGCCGGCGGCGGTTTGGGCTTCGGTTCGGGCGCGGGTTCCGGCTCGGGCGGCGGCGGAGGGGGCATCTTCTCCCAGATAACCGCGAAGTGGTCCACCGGCGGCAGGGGTTCCGATGTCCCCGGCTCCCTTTCTTCCGCTTCAACCTCCGCCGGAGATGTCCACGAGTCCCGCCCCTCCCACAACCGCGCCAACACCCGGCCCTGCAGCAGGGCCGCCCCCAGGAAGACGGCGGACAGGACCCACAGGAGGACCCGCCCGGCATGGAGCAGCCTCAATACCCGCGCACCGCTCAGTGCCCTCATCGCATTATCCTCGGCTCGACCGGGGGATAGATGGCGTCGGGGCCCGGCACCTCCTTGCCGATCCCCTGGAGGCCGGGTCGGGAGAGGCCCTTCAGGTCCGAGAAGTCCTCGTCGTCCAGTATGACGGGCCTTAGAAAGACGAACAGCCGCGTGTGGCCCTCGCCCCGCTCCGTGGAGCGGAAGAGGGCGCCCAGAACCGGTATGGAGCCCAGCAGCGGCACGCGGTCCTCCAGCATCGACCCCCGCTCCCGCGAGAGGCCGCCCATGACGACCGTGTGCCCGTCCGGCACGGTCACGCTGCTGGTGATGGTGTCGCTGGTGCGGGCGGGCGGTATGCCGGCCTCGGGCGCGGTTTCAGTGAAGTCGCGGCTGGTGATGGAGTATTCCAGGCGGACGAAGCTGCCCTCGCTGATACGGGGAGAAACCTCGATGGTGATGCCGGCCTCGGCGTAGCCGGCGAAGCTGGTGGTGGAGATGCTGTCCCCGATGTTGGTGCTGGTGAAGGGCTCCTCGCGGATGCTCTCGAAGCGGCCCTGAGCGTTGTCGTTGACCAGCAGTCTCGGCTCGGCCACTACGCGGCTGCGGTCGTCGGTGTGCAGGGCACGGATGATGGCGCTGGTCCCATCGGGGTCTATTACGCTGGCGTTGAAGCCGGTACCGGGCTCGATCGTCCGTTCCCCGGTCGTGACGTCTATCTCGGAGAGCCCGAAGGCACTGAAAACCAGGGCCTCCACCGTACCTTCATCCTCCCTCTGCAACAGCTCCACGGCCACCGAGAGGTCGCTGTTGGACGAGACCGCCGCGATGGTGGCCTCGATCATCACCTGAGGCCGCCGGCGGTCGAGGTATTCAATCAGCTTCTGGATGGTCTCGTGGTATTCCACCGGCGCCTGGACGATGATGGAGTTGGTGTCCTCGTCGGCCACGATACGCACGGCCTCGACCTGGATGCCTTCCTCCGCCTCCTCTTCCCCGCCGGCCGCCTCGGGAGCGGCCGCCGGCTCCGAACGCCGGGGCTCGGCGCGGTCCCGGTCGACCCGGTCGGCCCTCTTTATCCCCAGGTACTGGCTGCTCCGCAGCATGCGCTCCACGGCGCTCTCGACCTCCACCGGCGCTCCGCCGCCGGCTACCCCCAGAACCGCCCGCAGGCGCCCGGCCAGCTGCTGGGCGTCCGTGTTGCGTATCTGGTAGAACTCCAACCTCGTCGCCCTCAGGGCCTCGCGCTCGCTGTCAAACCTCTCCAGCACCTCCTCCAGGCGGCGGTGGTTCTCGGGCGTCAGGCGGGCGATGATGGTGTTCTCGCCGGGGGCCAGCATCAGCATCTCCCCGCTTCTCTCGCCGGCCAGTTCGAGTATGCGGCGGGCGACCGGTTCGATCCGGGATGCCTGGACGTACTGGACCGGGTAGTAGCGCAGCTCGAGGTGCTCGCCCCGCTGGAGGGATTCGAGGGCCTCGTCCACGATCCGGTGGCCGGCCGGTGGGGAGAGCACCACCAGGCGGTCCACCCCCGCCCGGGTGACGCTGAAATGCGGCAGGCCGGGGGCCTTCACTTTCACCAGCTCATTGATGAGGGTGACTGCCTCCTCCGGCCCGGCGGACCCGGTCCGGTAAGAGCGCAGTTCGGCCTCGCTCTCGGGGTCCAGAGTCTGGAGCGTGGAACGCACTGCGTCCACCTCCTCGGGGGGAACGAGCAGGATCATGCGGTTGGCGGGCTGGTCCACGTACATCGCCGGGCCGTCCACCTCGGGCCCTCCGGAGGCGAGGTCGTGCAGGACCTTGGAACGGAGCACGCCCATGGCCAGGTCGCGCACCCGGGAGACCTCGACGTGACGGAAAACATAAAACAACAGTTCCAGGGGTGGATGGGGGCGGTCGAGCTTCTCGGCCATCCGGACCGCCTGCCGGATGCGCCGGCCGTAGTCCGCCAAAACGAGCGTGTCGGTCCGCCCCGCCCGGGTGGCCTCCACCCCGGTGGCGTTCTTCACCAGGCCCCGGAACTCGTCCGGGTCGATGTACTCCAGCTTCAGCATGAGCACGTAGACTCCGTCCGGCCGCAGTTCGGGGGGAAGCTCGTCGGTCAGCAGGATGTCGGCCGGTTCACCGGCCGCCTCCCCGCGGCCCGATCGGGTGATCTTATACCAGCCCTCCGATTCGGTCAGCGTGTAGCCTTTGAAGGTGAGGATGCTGCGGAGCACGGGGACGAGGCTCTCCATCCGCACCTCCAGCGGGCTGCGGACCACGATGCTGCCCGAAAGGCTTTCGTCGTACAGAAACCGTGTCTGGGTCTGTTCGCTGACGAAATCCACGAGGAAGGTCAGCTCCACGCTCTCGGGGAAGTTGAACTTCACCGAGTCCGACGAGTCTTCCCCGCCCGCTCCGAAGACGCCGGACGCCAGGAGCACGGCGAGGGCAAAAAGCGTCAGCATGGTCGGCTTCCTGTTTCTGAACATTGTCCTACGCCTCGTCGTCTTGAGTGACCCGGAACACCTCCTCGAGGGTGGTGATGCCCTCGAGGGCCTTCTGGATTCCGTCGGCCCGCAGCGTGTGGAATCCCCCCGCCCGCAGCACCTTTCTCATCTCGGAGGCGGTGCGGCGTGCGGCGATGCGGTCGGAGAGGTCTTCGTCGACCCGCAGCAGCTCGAATATTCCCACCCGTCCCCGGTAGCCGGTCTGGAAACACGCCTCGCACCCCTCGCCGGCCAGAAACTCGGCCTCCCGCCCTTCCAGGCCGGCCCGGCGGACCAGCGACCCGTCGGGCTCGGCGGGGACCGCGCACTCGGGGCAGACGCGGCGCACCAGGCGCTGGGCCACCACGCCCAGGAGGGCGGAACTCACCAGATACGGCTCTATATCGAGGTCAAGAAGCCGTGTGGTGGCCGAGACGGCGTCGTTGGTGTGGAGCGTGGAGAGCACCAGATGCCCGGTGAGCGCGCTCTGAACCGCCATGCGCGCCGTCTCCTGGTCCCGTATCTCGCCCACCATGATGATGTCGGGGTCCTGCCGGAGGACGTTCCTCAGGCCGTTGGCGAAAGTCAGCCCCTTCTTGTAGTTGACCTGGGTCTGGTTTATGCCCTCCAGCCGGTACTCGATGGGGTCCTCGAGCGTCACGATGTGTGTGGACCGCGTGTCGAGCTCCTGGAGGGCGGCATACAGCGTGGTGGTCTTGCCGGAGCCGGTGGGGCCGGTCACCAGCACTATGCCGTGGGGGGCGTGGATCAGGGGTCGGAATTCCTCCAGCGTGTCGGCCGACATACCCAGCTCGTCGAGGGTCAGCAGGCGGCTCGCCTTGTCCAGAAGCCGCACGACGATCTGCTCGCCGTCCGAGGTGGGCATGCTGGATATCCGCAGGTCCACGCTCCGACGGCCGATGGTGACCGTCGAGCGCCCGTCCTGGGCCAGGCGCTTCTCGGCGATATCCATCTCCCCCATCACCTTCACGCGGCTGACGACCGCCGCCTGGATTTCTTTCGGCAGCGAGACCATGTCGTGGAGGTAACCGTCCACCCGCTGCCTGACCTGCAGGCACTCCGGCAGCGGCTGGAAGTGGATGTCGCTCGCTCCCTGCTCGAGGGCCTGGAGGAAGAGGCGGTTCACGAGACGGATCAGGGGCGGTCTCCGCGACAGCTCCAGCAGGTCCTCGCTCCTCGCCAGCGCGGCGCTCTGGTCTACCAGCCCCTCCAGGTCTCCCAGGTCCTCGGTCACCCTCGTCGCGTCCCGCATCTCGCGCTCGTAGGCGGTCTCCACGGCCCGGAGCACCTCATCGCGGGGCGCGAGCACGGGCAGAACGGCCCGATCGAGGGCCCGCCCTACGGCGTCCAAGGGCGCGAAATCGAGGGGGTCCGACGTGGCCATACTCAGCCCCCCGTCCCGCTCGTCTACGACCACCACGCCGTGGCGGCGGGCGTAGCCGATCGGCACCCCCGATATAAAAGACGGCGGCACGTCGGCCGCATCGAGCGACCCGCGGAACGGGATGTCCATCTCCGCCGCAAAGAGGCGGAGCAATTCCGCCTCACCCAGTCCGGTCCGTTCCCCGAGCAGCTCCATCGGGTGGCCGCCGTCCTGGCGGGCCGACCGGAAGGCCTCCCGCAGCACGTCCGCTTGCAGCCTTTCCGCCGACTCCGTCATATGGTCCTCACGATGGAGAGAAAAGCGTCCCATCTGCCGCTGCCGTCCGCGCGGCGCGTCAGCTCCGCCCGGGCGGTGGCCAGCCCCATATCGGCATCCAGCACGTAGATAAAATGCACCAGGCCGTCCAGCCGGACCCCCTTCACCCGTACGCCGTAGGCGGCCGTCACGCCTGCCGCCCCGTCCCGCCCGTGCCGCGCGCCGGTCACCTGCTCGATGCTGCCCCGCTCCAGGCCGCTCCGGGCCGCCGCGTCCTGCACGCTGATCCCTATGCTCCGGGCGCTCAACTCCTCCAGGGAGGCGGACTCGTCCTCGGAGCGGTCCAGCGGCACCCGGTCCAGCAGACCCCGCACCTCGCGCAGCTGCCGGGCCGCGCGCTCGATGCGCGCCCTGTCCCCCGCCGCGGCGAGGTGCTCCCACAGCCCGCCCCCGGTCAGCAGGGCCAGACAGACGAAGTATAGAATCCATCCGCGCACGCCTCACCCTCCCCCGTCGCGTCTCAGTTCCACCCGGAAGCCCACCCCGCCCGACCGGCTGGACATCTCCGGCGCCCGGGGCACAAGCCCGCTCCTCTCTGCTATGCCTTCCACCAGCCCGTCCACTGCCGCGTAGTCCGCCACGAATCCCTCGACGATCAGACCGCCCGGTCCCAACTCCAGGCGTCGGTAGGGGATGTTGTCCGGCCCGCCCTCGATCACCTCGGCCGCGTGCCGCAGCAGCCGGAGCACCCCGAGGCGCCGGACCTCGCGTCCGCCTCCGGACGTGGAGACCGCGGCCAGCTCGCTCCGCATCTGCCGCACCGGGTCGACGGGCACGTCCTCGCCCGGGTGCGATTCGCGCCAGAGGTCGGCCAGCTCGGCCCGGACTTCTGCCAGACGCCCGGACAGCCGATGCCGGATGACCGCTCCGGAGGCGGCCCAGAGACCGACCAGCACGAGCAGGAGGACGGCCGCCGCCCACAGGGGCGCCCGCAGGGAACGCATCAGCCCGGCCCACTGTCTCCCCGCGCCGAGGAGGTTGAGCCGGGGGCCGTCCGCGGCGCCCAGCAGGGCGGCTGCCGCCCCCACCAGGGGCGCCGGAGGCGTTTCCTCTTCGCCCGAGGAAGCGTCCTCCCCTGTCGGCCACTCGGGGTTCGTGGCCTTCACGTTCAGTTGCTCTTCCAGCCTCCCGGTCGCCGGCGCGGTGCGCCCGACGGGTCCGGTTACGTAAAGCCGGTCCAGGCCCTCCAGGGCCGCCCGAAGGACGCTGGGCCGGACGAGGGCCGGCACGTCGCCCGAGCCGGCGCCGCTCCCCGGAATCGACCTCACCTCCCGGAAGGCCGGCCCGTCCAGCCAAAGGAGGTCGGCGTGGTCCGGCCACAGGTGGAGCCACAGAGCCGACCCCTCCCGAAACTCGCCCCCGGCCGCA
>CAYVBE010000223.1:0-6528 GCA_964448935.1 uncultured candidatus Brocadiaceae bacterium | reverse complement strand
GTGCGGACACGCCGCCGGGCGGGAACGATTATAATGGCCGCCCGGTGGGCGGGGCCGCCTGATGGGCGGCCAGGAAGAATGCCGGGAACGGCCCGTCATTCTTCATGGCTGGAACGCGGGGCCGGCGCAAGTGCAAAGGCCGAAGTAGCGGCGAACGGTAACGGCAGACGACGGACGGCGGACGATGGGCGGCGGGACTTGACCGCTGGTGGCAGACCGTACGAAGCCGGCCGGTGGGCCGCCTCGACGGCAATATGAATGGTTGACAACCACACGGAAACCGCTACCGATGACAGAAGAGGACAGCAAAACGGCAGTTTCCCGGCATCCGGCGCTTATCGCCCGTTTTTGTGTCCGGGTGCTGTCCGGTTTTTCGGGCCATTTGTCCTCCGGCGATTGCAGCGTGTCGCGCGCAGAGGTGGACAGCAAAATCAGGCGCACTGCGAAACGAACCGAAATCGTCGGAAATCTCTTTTAACAATGCACTACGGACAATATCAACGGTTTCGCGCGCCGGGGACTTTCTGTGGCCGATC
The DNA here is from genome assembly GCA_964448935.1 of uncultured candidatus Brocadiaceae bacterium. Classification (GTDB taxonomy): domain Bacteria; phylum Planctomycetota; class Brocadiia; order SM23-32; family SM23-32; genus CAYVBE01. The sequence goes on along the minus strand of CAYVBE010000223.1, from coordinate 5,992 downwards.
GCCTTTTGATACAATAGGTGCCCTCAAATCAAGCGGAGGCAAACACCATGGCCGGAAGCATCAGAGCGGTCGTATTTGACCTGGACGACACGCTGTTCGATTGCAGCGGGACGCTGCTGCAGGCATCCCGAGAGCGGGCCGCGCGGGCGCTGATCGAGGGCGGGCTGCCGATGACGGTAGAGGAGGCGCTGGACCTGCAGGAGGAGCTGGCCGCGCAGCACGGGCCGCACTTCCTGGTGTTCGACGAGATCGCGCGGCGCTATGACCTGCCTCAGGACGCGGTGGACCGGGCTTTCCGCGTCTACAACCGTGACCGGGTGGAAGCCATTGCCCCCTTCCCGGATGTGAAGCCCACGCTCTCTCACCTGCGGCAGCAGGGCATTCTGTGCTTTCTGCTGAGCACCGGTGTGCATCGCCGACAGGCCGCGAAGGTTGAACGGTTGGGGCTGGCAGATTACTTCGACGAGGTGATCATCAACGACGTGGACCGCGGGGGCCTGATGAGCGAGTGCATGCGCTACCTGATGGACCGCTACCACCTGCGGCCCGAAGAGACCATGGTGGTGGGCGACCGGCCGCAGGAGGAGATACGCGTGGGCAACGACCTGGGCGCGGTGACGGTGCAGATGATGCACGGGCGCTTCAGCGGGTTCGAGCCCCGGGACGAGGGCGAGCGGCCGGACGTGCATATCGCGCGCATCTTCCAGGTGCCCACCCTGATCTCGCTGTTCAACATGGGCAGGCCGCCCCGGGCGCTGCGCATCGTGGCCATCGGCGGCGGCACGGGGCTGCCGATCGTGCTGGAAGGCTGCAAGACCTACTGCAACGAACCCGCCGGCATCGTGACCGTGACCGACAGCGGCCGCTCCTCCGGAAGGCTGCGCGAGGAGCTGGGCGTGCTGCCCCCGGGGGACGCGCGCAACTGCCTGGTGGCCCTGAGCGAAGCCGGCGAACGCGAGCGGCTGCTGAACGAGCTTTTCCAGTACCGCTTCGACCAGGGATCGTTCGAGGGCATGAGCCTGGGGAATCTGGTGATCGCCGCCATGACGGACCTGACCGGCGATTTCATGCACGGCATCGGCGTGCTGAGCAAACTGCTGAACATCCGGGGCAAGGTGCTGCCGCCCACCACGGAGGACTGCCACATCTGCGCGGAGCTGGAGGACGGCTCGCACCGCACCGGCGAGGTCAACGTGCGCGAGCTGGACAAGCCCCGCATCAAGAGGCTGTACCTGCAGCCCGAAGCGCCGCCGGCCTGCGAGGAGACCGTGCGGGAGATATTGAACGCTGACATCGTGATGATCGGCCCCGGCAGCCTGTTCACCAGCGTGAGCGCCAATCTGCTGGTGCCGGGCATACGGCAGGCGCTCGCGGATACGGAAGCGGTCAAGATATACGTGGCCAACATCGTGACGCAGCCGGGGCAGACGGACGGTTTCGGGGCGGAGGACCACCTTCGGGCTATCCTGCGGTGCACCGGCGAGGGCGTGGTGGACTACGCGCTGTTCAACTCGCAGTTCCCGTCCGAGGACATCCTGGACCGCTACCGGAGGGAGGGCGCGGAGCCCGTGCTGCCCGATCCCGATCTGGCGGCCGGAGGCGTGAAGGTCCTTACGGCCAATCTGGTGGAAGACCTGGACCAGAAGCGCGTGCTGTGGGAGAAGCAGGACCTGCTGCGGCACCACCCGGACAAGCTGGCGGACGCCGTCTGCCGGATATACGCGGGACTGCCGCTGGACGTAAACGGCGGAAGACAGGTCAGTGAGTGACGCGCCAGAGCTGCTGCCGCATGTCGGCCGCGGCGGCGGCAACGGCTTCCCGCCAGCGGCCTTCGCCGAACCGCTCGTCATAGGGCGCGCGCTGCCAGGCGAAGATTATGCCCCGTGAGGAGTTAACCACGGCACCCAGGCCGTCCGAGTCGAAAGCGCCCGCCACGTCTTCCGGCCCGGCGCCCTGGGCCCCGAATCCGGGCACCAGCAACGGAGTGCGTGGCATCACCTCGCGCAGCCGGCTGAGCTGCTCGGGAAAGGTAGCGCCCACAACGGCGCCCAGGAGGCTGTAGCCGCAGTGCCCGATGTGTGAAGCGCCCCACTGCTCGGTGAGCCGGGCGATGCGTTCGAAGAGCGGTCGCCCCTCGCAGGTCACGTCCTGAATGTCCACCGACGACGGATTGCTGGTCTTGACCAGGGCAAAAGCGCCCCGTCCGTGGGCCTCGGCAGCTTCCAGGAACGGAAGGACGCCGTCCGCGCCCAGGTAGGGGTTGATGGTGATGGCGTCCGCGTGGAAATCGGCCGCGTCGGTCCCGTCGCCTCCGTTCGCCCCGAGGTGGGCGGCGGCGTAGGCGGCGGCCGTGCTGGCGATGTCATTGCGCTTGACGTCGCCGATGACGATCAGCCCGCGCTCGCGCGCCGCTGCTATCGTCTCCGCGTAGGCCCGCATGCCCTCGACCCCGTAGCGCTCGTAGAAGGCGACCTGGGGCTTGACGGCCACCGCGTGCGGCTCAACCGCGTCGAGCACGGCCCGGTTGAACACGACGATGGCGGCAGCGGCCCCGCGGGGAGTGCGCCCATGTTCGTGGAAGGCTTTCTCGATGACCTCGGCGGGCACCCGCTCCAGCCTGGGGTCGAGGCCGACGACCACCTGCGAGGCCTTGGCCAGTGTGGTCTCCGCCAGCCTGTCCGCGAAGTGTTTCATGGCAGCTTATCTCCGTAGCCCGATTGACAGCCGGCGCGGCGCCGAATACCATGAATATAGTCAAACGAGACTCGCGAGGTCCGACATGCCTCTTTTCGAATACACATGCCAGACCTGCGGCTGCCAGGAGGAGTTCCTGGAGTCCGCGGGCAACGACGACGCTCACACCTGTAACGCCTGCGGCAGCAAGGACATGCGCAAAGGCTTCTCGCTGTTTGCAGCGCGCTCGAAAAGCTCGGGCGGCAACGGCGCCGGCCGCTCATCGTCCGCCTGCGCCTCGTGCAACTCGAGCGCCTGCTCCACCTGCCGGCGCTGATCAGTCGTTCTTCGCGCGCACGTTGGCCTGGACGTCAACGCCCGGCCCGAGCGACTGGGTCACCAGGCACGCATCGGCCGCCCGGCCCAATGCCTTCCGTGCCGCTTCCACGTCGTCCTCCGTGGCCACCACTATCTCGGCCCGCACCTTGAATCCGGCGAAGGTCATCTTGCCACCGCCGACGCTCAGCCGCCCCTCGGCTTCGGAGCTGTACTCCACCAGTTGCAGGTCGGCGCGCTCGGCAAAGTAGAGGAACGTCAGCATAACGCACGATTCAAGCGAGCCCACCAGAAGGCTCTCAGGCCACCAGACGCCCTCGTGGCCGCCGAACTCGGGAGGCGTCGCCACATCCAGGTCGGTCTCGCCCGACGAGGCCAGCTTGCCACGCCGCTCCCCGGTCCAACGCACAGACGTTCGATAGGTGTATTGTTTCTCCTTTGCCACGGTGCTCCCCCGTCGCTTAGTTATCGCTCCTCCTCTTGTCCGCATACAGCGAACGGTGCGCGCATATCGCCGCGCCGGGTCATCCCATCCCGAGCGAACTCTGATCGCCCACGATGAGCGCCCACTCCTTCCAGAGGAACCACTCCTCGTTGCTGTTCATGTATTCCAGCGTGTTCTCCAGCATCTCGTAGTGCTGGTTCTCCTGCCGGGCCAGCAGCTCGAAGAGTTCCTGCGTCTGCTCGTCTTCGGCGTCCTCCGCCGACTGCGAGTAGAGCTTGAAGCTCTTCGTCTCCATCTCCATGGCCTTGCTTACGGCTTCCTTTTCGTCGTCGGTGGCTTCAGCGGTTTCCGCCATCGTCTCGGCCGCGTCGCTGAACATGGTTCGGATCTCGTCGCGCGGCATGGGCAGCTCGCCCGTATCCACCCCCGCGCCCTCGGCCAGGTCATTCACAACCTTCAGGTGGCGCTTCTCATCCCCCGCGAAGGAGTGGAACATCTTCGCGGCCGCTTCCGAACTGCAATTCTTCGCCAACTGGGTGTAGTATTCCGCCCCGTCAATCTCGAGCTTGCGCGCCTGCTGGACGGCTTCCTTAATCTCGTCCTTCATGCTCGCGTCCTCCCCGTCTTTCAGAGCAAATAGACCGCTTCCTCTATGAGACTACACGCTGCCCGTGTGTGTGTCAAAGACCGGACTGCTCCCATTCAGTATCGCATCCCCGGCCGCGAGCCTATAATGACCGGGCTGCGGAACAAAACACCGGGCCATAGCCACTGACTTTTAAGAAACCAGTACTGCAGCATGAGAGGAGCCAGATGTGAAGGGACGCCAGCTTGTGATCGCCATCGTCGTCGCACTGATCGGTGGGGTAATCGGAGGAGTCGTCACCACACGACTCATGGACGGCGGAGCCGAGGAACCGGTTGAGAGCCCGATGCCCCCGCACCCGGAGGCGCGGACCTTCAGAGTTCCTCCGCCGCAGGAGGCCGAGCAGCCCGAGGCCGCCCCGCGCGTGATGGGCGCCCCGCCCCGCACAGCGGCTCGCGGGCTGGGCGCGCCGCCGGAGGGACCGGTCGTCCGCGCGGCCGGCTTCCACCTGGTGGACCAGGAGGGCAGAGTAAGAGCACGGCTGGGTATCGAGGAGGGGAATCCGGCCCTGCAACTGCACGACGAGGACGGGAACGTGCGCGTCGAGATCGGCTTCGAGGAGGGCGAACCGGCCATCTGCATCCTGGACGTCGTGAGCCAGAAGCGCGCGGAACTGGCCGTCGAGCAGACCCGCCCGAAACTCCGCCTCTACGATCAATACGAGCGGGTAATCTGGAAGGTGCCGGAGGGCGAATGATCGGGAAGGGAAAGGCGGGGCAGGTGACGGAAACCCACATGTCTTTTGTAAACCTTGCACCACCAATTCCTCCGCCCTTGTACGCAAGGGCTTACAGCAAACGGCCGGGCATATCTTGCCTCACCGAAGAATAGGCTCCGGCTGTGCGGATGGTTGTGCGGGTCACTCAGGCCTTTGGAAAGGGAGCTTCTGTACCAAATCTGCAAGCCGAAGTAGGCCAGTACTGCTTTCCCCCTCTTTCCTTAGCTACTCCGTCTGTTTACCTGCCAGCATTCTTCCTTGTTCATATCCCACAGCATAGCCGTCTTCGTACCCCCCTTCATATGCATTTTCAAAAACGTCCCAATAATCCTGGGCGCAGTATTCTTCAGCCGCGGTACGGACCAAATAACTGTCGAACGCTGGATGAGCCGCCAGACCTCTTCGGGCGTCTTGCCTTGCGAGAAGACGCCCACTGAAGTAGCCGATATCATAGGCCTGTTGGCGTGCCTCCTCTTCCGTGTGAATCTCCTTCAGCTCGAGCGTTTCAATAGTCAAGCGCCCCTCTTCATCCACGCCCAGTGTTGTCAGACAGTCTGGATTGCCCACGACGGCGCCCTCCCATACGAGAGATCGGCCCCGGTTTGTGATCCGCTACAGGTAGCGGCCGACGCCTCCCGGCCATCGGCGCCCGGGACCAATGACAAAAGGCTCGGCTGTTGTGCTATCCGAGCCTTGCCCGAGCTTGCCATGATCAATGCCTGTATTCATCACGCCCACAGCTTAGCCGCTGCTGTGGGCCAGTATCAAGTTCACCATCACGCTCCTGCCTGGATTCCTCCAAATCACTGTGAGAAAATATATTCTTCTTGTCAATATGCGAAGACGCGTAGAACTGGCCGTCGAAAGAACTCGCCCAAAACTCCGCCCCTACGATGCAAGCGAGCGGGTAAATCCGGAGAGTGCTGGAAAGCACATTATCGGGAAGGTAAAGGTGGTGGAGATGGGGGGATTCGAACCCCCTGCCTCGACAGTGCGAGTGTCGCGCTCTCCCATATGAGCTACATCCCCACCTGTCAATGATTATAGGCGACCCCCGGCCGGGAACGCAACCGTCGCGGTACTGCTGCAGGGCCATTCAAGAATTCCACGCACCGTATTGCCATTGACGTGTTCCGCCTTCCTGGCAGCGTGTAGATCAGCCGCCCCCGGCTGA
>CAYVBE010000222.1:0-6532 GCA_964448935.1 uncultured candidatus Brocadiaceae bacterium | reverse complement strand
ATAAGCTTTATGCGGTTTTCGGAGGGTGGATAGGTGAGTGCGTACCTGAAGAATATAGCCGGGAAGGCCGGAATCGTTGTGGCGGTCCTGGCGGCCATCGTGGTCGGTTACCTGGTCCGGGGGGCCGTGCAAGAACCCGCTCCCGCTCCCACCGCTGCCGAAGAGGCGTCCGCCGACACGGGCGAGCAGGAGACCCAATGGTGGACCTGTTCCATGCACCCGCAGATCCGCCAGCCCGCTCCGGGCCAATGCCCCATCTGCGCCATGGACCTGATCCCCGTCAGTGACGGGGGCGCGGGCGGCGGAGGCGCTCGTCGGCTTACTATGTCCGAGGGCGCGCGCCGACTGGCAGAGATCGAGACCAGCCCCGTGCAGCGCCAGTTCGTAACCCGGCCCGTGCGGCTGGTGGGCAAGGTGGACTACGACGAGCAACTCGTCCGGCGCATCGCCGCCTGGGTGCCGGGACGGCTGGACAGGCTCTACGTGGACTTCACCGGCACGCGCGTCCGCGAGGGCGAGCACCTGGTCTACCTCTACAGCCCGGAGCTGATCTCCGCGCAGGAAGAGCTGCTCCAGGCCCTGAAGTCCATGAAGGAGCTGGAGGGCTCCGAGATGGATTTCGTCCGCTCCGCGACCCGCGGCACGGTCGAGGCCGCCAGGGAGAAGTTGCGCCTCTCCGGCCTGACGCGGGAGCAGATAAAGGAGCTGGAAGAGACCGGCAAACCGCAGGACCACCTGACCATCTACGCCCCCATCGGCGGCACCGTCATCCACAAGCACGCACGCGAGGGGATGTACGTCAAGACCGGCGACCGCATCTACACCATCGCCGACCTCTCGCACGTGTGGATCAGGCTGGACGCCTACGAGAGCGACATGAGCTGGGTGCGCTACGGGCAGGAGGTCGAGTTTACCGTCGAGGCTATGCCCGGACGCAAGTTCACCGGCAAGATATCCTTCGTGGACCCCATCCTCAACGAGCGGACCCGCACGGTCAAGGTGCGCGTGGATGTGCCAAATCCCGACGGCCGGCTTAAACCCGGCATGTTCGTGCGGGCCGTGGTCCGTGCGACCATCGGCGAGAGCGGCCGGGTGCGGCAGCCGGACATGAGCGGCAAATGGATGTGCCCCATGCACCCGAGCGTAGTGAAGGAGGAATCCGGGGACTGCACCATCTGCGGCATGCCGCTGGAGCGCGCCGAGACGCTGCCCTTTGTGGATGACGCGAAGGATATGGAGCCGCCGCTGGTCATTCCGGCCACGGCGCCGCTGATCACGGGCGAGCGGGCGGTGGTTTACGTCGAGGTGCCGGAGCAGGAAAGACCGACCTACGAAGGGCGGGAGATCGTGCTCGGGCCGCGGGCGGGCGACTACTACGTGGTGGCCGAGGGCCTGGAGGAGGGCGAGCGCGTGGTCATGCGGGGCAACTTCAAGATAGACAGCGCCCTTCAGATACAGGCCAAACCCAGCATGATGAGCCCCGCGGATGAAGAACCGGAGCACCGGCAGCACGCGAGGGCCAGACTCGAGGCGCCGGAGGAACTGGCGGAGTTGATCGGGGAGACCCTCCAGGACTACTACGCCCTCCAGGAGGCGCTGGCGGCAGATGGCGTCCAGGGCCCATCGGGTGCCGCGCGGGCCCTGCAGGCGAACCTGGAATCGGCCGACGTGTCGTTCGACGATCCGGCCGTGGAGCAGGCGTGGCGGGACCGGGCGCCGGCGTTGCGCGCGACCGCGGGGACCATCGTCGAGGCCGACGGCATAGAAGCGCAGCGAAAGCACTTCGCCCACCTGTCGGGCCTCGTGCATGAACTGCTGGTGACCTTCGGCGTGCCGGGAGATGAGCCGATCTACGTGCTGCACTGTCCCATGGCGTTCGACAATGAGGGCGCCGATTGGCTGCAGCCGGACAAGGAGACGCGGAACCCGTTCTACGGCGCGAAGATGCTGAAGTGCGGCGAGGTCGTCCACACGCTGAAGCCGCAACGCGAAGAGTCGGAGGGAGGGATGGACCATGACTGACGAAGTGCACAACGACCCCCCTCCCACGGGCTCGCCTCTGGACCGGGTGATCCGGTTCTGCCTGGAGAACAAGTTGCTCGTTCTTCTTTTCGTCCTCCTGGTGGTGGGGCTGGGCATCGCGTTCGCGCCCTTCGACTGGCACATGCCCTTCATCCCGCGCGGCCCCGTGCCGGTGGACGCCATACCGAACATCGGGGAGAACCAGCAGGTCGTGTTCACCTCCTGGATGGGCCGGTCGCCCGAGGACGTGGAGGATCAGGTAACCTACCCCCTGACGGTGTCCCTGCTGGGCGTGCCGGGGGTGGAGACCATCCGAAGCAAATCCATGTTCGGCTTCTCCATAATCTACGTCGTCTTCAAGGACGACATCGAGTTCTACTGGTCGCGCAGCCGCATCCTGGAGAAGCTCAACAGCCTGCCGGCCGGCACGCTGCCGGAGGGCGTGCGGCCCGCCCTGGGGCCGGACGCCACGGCGCTGGGGCAGATATTCTGGTACACCCTGGAGGGCCGCGACCCCGACGGCGAGGTCGTCGGCGGCTGGGACTTGCAGGAACTCCGCAGCATCCAGGACTGGAAGGTCCGCTATGCCCTGATGTCCGCCGAGGGCGTCTCGGAAGCGGCGTCCGTCGGGGGGTATCAGAAGGAGTATCAGATAGACGTGGACCCCGATGCCATGCACGCGCACCGGGTGACGCTGGACCAGGTTTTCCGGGCCGTCAAGAACTCGAACATTGACGTCGGCGCGCGCACCATCGAGGTCAACCGGGTGGAATACATCATCCGGGGCCTCGGCTTCATTAAAAACGTGGACGATATACGCAGCAGCGTGGTTGCGGTGAACGAGAACGTGCCCATCCGCGTGGGCGACGTGGCCCACGTCACCACGGGACCGGCCGGCCGGCGGGGCGCGCTGGACAAGGGCGGCGCGGAGGCCGTCGGCGGCGTGGTGGTGGTGCGCCACGGCTACAACCCCCTGGCCGCCATCAACAACGTGAAGGAGAAGATCGAGCAGATCGCGCCGGGGCTGGACGTCAAGCCGGTGGTGGACCGGGATGCCGTCTCCCGCCAGACGGTGGAGGGCTTCGCCCGCAGCCGTGGATTCGAGGCATACGACGGCCCCGAGCTGAACCGCGAGGGCTGGATGAACTGGCTGCGCTCCACTCCGCGAGAGGATTGGCCCGACTGGGTTACCACAAGCCGGGTCACCATAGTGCCCTTCTACGACCGGACGGGGCTGATCTACGAAACGCTGGGAACGCTCCGCTCCGCCCTGACCGAGGAGGTCCTGGTCACCATCATCGTGGTTATCCTCTCGGTGCTCCACCTGCGCAGCTCGCTGCTGATCTCCGGCGCGCTGCCGCTGGCGGTGCTGATGTGCTTCATCGCCATGAAGGCGTTCCGCGTGGACGCCAACATCGTCTCGCTCTCGGGCATCGCCATCGCCATCGGCACGATCGTGGACATGAGCATCATCGTCTGCGAGAACATTCTGAGACACCTGGGGGACGCAGGGCCGGACGAGGACCGGCTGGAGGTGGTCTTCCGGGCCAGCAGCGAGGTCGGCAGCGCCGTCCTCACCGCCGTCATGACCACCATCGTCAGCTTCCTGCCGGTGTTCACCATGACCGGAGCGGAGGGAAAGCTGTTCCGCCCTCTGGCCTTCACCAAGACCTTCGCCCTGGTGGGCTCCATCATCGTGGCGCTTATGGTGGTGCCGGCCGGCGCGCACGTGCTGTTCGCCGGGCGACTGGACTCGCGCGCCCTCAGGCGGGCCGGCACGGCCGGGCTGATGGTGGGCGGCATCGTGGTGGGCTGGGCGCTGGCCTGGTGGGCCGGGCTCATCATGATTGCGCTGGGCATCTACCACCTGGCAGGCGACCGTCTGCCGGCATCCGTCCGGAAGGGCGCAACGTGGCTGGCGGCCGCGGTGGCCGTCGCCTTCGTGGCGGTCCTGCTGACCAAGCACTGGGCCCCGCTGGGACCGGAGCGCGGGCTGGCCCGCAACCTGGTCTTCGTGGGCGGCCTCATCGGCGGGCTGCTGGGGTTCTTCTACCTGGTTCGCCTGTTCTACGAGCCGGTGCTGCGGTGGTCCCTGGCGCACAAGCTGCCCGTCCTCGGCGTTACGCTGCTGGTGGTGCTGTTCGGCATCGTGCACGTCTGGCTCGGGCCGGGGTCCGTGCTGGGGCCGCTGAAGAAGGCCCAGGTCCAGGCCATGACCGGGCCCGCCGAGGTGGACCGGCTGGTTGAGGCCGGCCTGATCGAGACGCGGGAGGCCCACCTGCTCTGGACCGATCGCGCACTGCGCATGGACGAGTCCGGATTCCGCGACCAACTGGAAGAACTGGGTTTTGACGATATCGAGGGACTGACCCCTCTCTGGCGGAAGGACCGGGAACTGGTGGAGCTGAGCCGGCGCAACTGGGGCACCGAGGAGCAGACCGGGCGACGTTACATGCGCAACCGCTCCCTGGCCACCATCCTGAAGTGGACCTTCCTGAAGGGCTGGCAGGGCCTGGGCAAGGAGTTCATGCCGCCGCTGGACGAGGGTTCGTTCCTCTGGATGCCCACCACCATGCCCCACGCTTCCATCGGCGAGGCGCTGGAGGTGCTCCGGAAGCAGGACATGGCCTTCGAGTCGGTGCCGGAAGTCGGGGTGGCCGTGGGCAAGATCGGCCGCGCCCGCACGGCGCTCGACCCCGCGCCGCTATCCATGGTCGAGACCGTGATCAGCTACGTGCCGGAATACATCACCGACGAGGCCGGCCATCGGGTGAACTTCCGCTACGACAGGGAGCGAGAGGAGTTCGTCCGGGATGAGGATGGGGAACTGATCCGCGACCCCGACGGGCGCCCGTTCCGCCAGTGGCGGGACGAGATACGAACCGCCGACGACATCTGGGACGAGATAGTGAAGGCAGGCCAGATCGTCGGCACCACCTCCGCGCCGAAGCTGCAGCCCATCGCCGCCCGCCTGGTCATGCTGCAGAGCGGCATGCGCGCCCCCATGGGCGTCAAGGTCAAGGGCGCCTCCCTCTCCGACATCGAGTCCATCGCGCTGGACGTCGAGCGCCTGCTCAAGCAGGTCTCCGGCGTCCAGCCGGACACCGTGGTGGCCGACCGCGTTGTCGGCAAGCCCTACCTGGAGATACACATCAACCGGGAGGCGCTCTCGCGCTACGGCATGTCCGTGCGGGGCGTTCAGGACACCATCCAGGTGGCCCTCGGCGGGCGCCGCATCACCACCACCGTGGAGGGCCGGGAGCGCTATCCCGTCCGCGCCCGCTACAAACGCGAGCTGCGTGACGACATAGAATCCCTGGGCGAGGTGCTCGTGCCCGCGCCGGACGGCACGCAGGTACCGCTGGCCCAGCTTGCGGAGATCCGCTACGAACGCGGCCCCATGGCCATCAAGAGCGAGGACACCCGGCTGGTCGGTTACGTGGTCTTCGACAAGAAGCCCGGCTACGCCGAGGTGGACGTGGTGAACCAGTGCCGGGAGTTCCTGCAGGCCGCCGAGGACAGCGGGCAGCTGGCGCGACCGGCGGGGGTGACCTACGAATTCGCGGGCAGCTACGAGAACCAGATCCGCGCCAGGAAGACCCTCTCGGTAGTCCTGCCGCTGGCGCTGTTGGTCATCTTCCTGATACTCTACTTCCAGTTCCGCTCCGTGCCCACCACCTTCCTGGTGTTCAGCGGCATCGTGGTGGCCTGGGCGGGCGGGTTCATCCTCATCTGGCTCTACAACCAGCCATGGTTCATGGACTTCGCGGTCTTCGGGGTCAACCTGCGCAGGCTCTTCCAGATGCCCACCATTGATCCGGCCACGGGCGGGCTGGTCAACCAGGTCAACCTCAGCGTGGCGGTCTGGGTGGGGTTCCTGGCGCTGTTCGGCATCGCCTCCGACAACGGTGTGGTGATCGCCACCTACCTGGACCAGAGCTTCGCGGAGCGGCAGATCGGCTCCACCCGGGACATCCGGGACGCCACCGTAGTGGGCGCCGCCCGTCGAATCCGCCCCTGCCTGATGACCTCCGCCACCACCATCCTGGCGCTCATCCCGGTGCTGACCTCGACCGGCCGCGGCGCGGACGTAATGGTGCCGATGGCCATACCGTCCTTCGGCGGCATGTTGGTGGTGCTGCTGTCGGTCTTCGCGGTGCCGCTGCTCTACTGCGTGATCGAGGAATTCCGCCACCACACCGGCTGGAGCAAGGGCACGATGGCCGCGGCGGTCTTCGCCACCGCCGGCCTCGCCCTTCTCGGCATGACCGCCTACTGCGCGGTACACGACCTGGTACGCGGGGAAGGGAAAACGGCGACGGATTAACGGCAGAGAGTAGAAAGGGGACCGCGGGAGAGGGCGCACAACCCAGCAAAGACCTTGAGGTTTGCGCCACAGTTGTTTGCCGTTCTCTACTTTCTCCTATCTCCTGCTCTACCATTTTTCTGCGCTGAGCGCAAAAATGGTGCGGATGGGGGGATTCGAACCCCCATGGACGGTTTAGGTCCA
>CAYVBE010000221.1:0-6541 GCA_964448935.1 uncultured candidatus Brocadiaceae bacterium | reverse complement strand
TCCGTGCATGCACGGTTGGCTCTCGGACGTGAACGGCGGGATTGCCGCGCCCGCTGGACGACGCGGGCTCGCAATGACCTGGTAGAGCGCCGGGGAGTGCGGGGTAGCCCCCGTCCGACATCGCACGGTAAACACGTACCTCGTGAATGGCCTTCTGTTCCCGCGCAAACAGTTCCACCGTCCCGGCGCTGCTCTCCAGCAGGACGGCAGGAGAGAGGCGTTTCACAGTAACCGAAAGCCCGTCCGCTGCGGCGTATTCTGCACCTGCGGCCACCCATCCGCCGGCAGATTCCGGTGAATCTCGATCGGTTCGCCCAGTCCGGGCGACATCTCAGCGGGCTGAGCTGCGATTGCGCTCAAAGCTGTTCCCAACACCATTACCAGCGTCAGTTCGGCCATCGCGACCTTCATTGCTTTCCTCCTGAATCTTCCATCCGAAAGCGCGCTTTCTGGTCCTCGCGCATGCCCATGCGCAGGGATATTTCGAGCGCCGTTCGCAGCACCTCCGGTCCGAGACCCTCTACCATCTCCGCCGAGGTGTAATGCAACGGGAGCACCGAAAGGCCGACCGCGCCCACCACCTCGTCGCTGTATTCGTAGATCGGCGCCGCGAAACACATCAGCCCGCGCGCGTATTCCTCGATGTCCAGCGCGTAGCCCTGCCGGCGCACCTCCGCCAGGTTCTGCCGCAGCCCGTCGGCTTCGCAGAGCGTCTTCTCGGTATGCCGCTCAAAGCCCTCCTGGGCCAGCCTGTCCAACAGTTCCTCACCGGCATGTGCCAGCAACACTTTCCCCGGCGCGGAGCAGTTCAGCACGTAGCGGCCGCCGACGTGCCCGGCTATGCTGATATCTCCCACACCGTCGAGGTGCTCCAGGTAGAGAACCCGATCGCCATCGAGCATTCCCAGGTAGCAACTCTCTTCGGTCTCCTCCCACAGCTTCTCCAGCGGGCCCAGCCCGGCGGTGCGCAGGTCGAGCCGGTTTGCCGGCTTGCTGGCGTAATGGAAGGGCCGGAGGCTCATCCGGTACTTCGGCCCCTCCTCCTGCACCACCCAGCCGACGGCGTGCAGCGTCTTCAGCAGCCGGAAAACCATGTTCTTGTTGATATCGAGCGCCCGGCTCAGGTCGGTGACCCCCATCGCACGATCGCTGCCGCAGAGGTGCTCGATCAGCGCGACCGCCCGCTTCACGCCGGGAATTTCGTAGGACATCGAGCCTTTCCTCCGACGGTCATGTTATACATATAAAACGGTGTTTTGCGACCCTGCACGGAGTTTGCACCACGTCTGATTCCCCGTGTCAACGCACGGATGGAGAGATCTGCCGAATCCGCTGACACGGCGTTGTCACACGGTGGCGCAGGTCGCTGCAGACGCCCGGTTGACTCGGCCGAGCCGATGGGTCACGATATTGTGCGTATCGGGATAGGACTGCAACGGGGCACCACCCATGACCGATCTGCCGAAGGCAACGCGGGAGAGGATGCTGAGAGGGGTCGTCTGGGTGCCGAGCGTTCTGGCCCTCGACGCGGAGAAGAGTTTTGTCGAGGACTGGCAGCGGCTGGTCACGCTCTACTACATCCTCAGCGGCGCGCGGACCGTCATTCCGGCCGCCCACACCGGTGAGTTCGCCGGCGGCCGCCTGGAGCTCTACGACAGGTGGCTGCGCCTGGTGGCGGAGATGGTGCGTGAATACGGCGAGGACATGTTCCTGATGGCCGCCGTGGGAGGATCGGAGGCCCGGCGACAGGCAGAACTGGCGGCCGCTCACGGCTACGACGTGGTGATGGTCGCCCCCACAGCCTTCGGGGACGCCGACGATGCGGGCGCTCTGCAGGTCTTCAAGGACATCGCGTCCATCCTGCCCGCGTTCGCCTTCGAACTGCAGCGGGCGATCCCCGGCAGCCGTGAGTACAGCGCGTCGCTGTGGCAGGACATCTTCACCGTGGCCTGCGGGGCAAAGGGGGCATCCTTCGACACATATCGGGCCGGCCGCATGTTGGAAGCCGCCGCCCGCAGCCCCCGGCGCGACGAGCTGGTCCTGGCCACGGGCAACGACGACCGCATCGTGGCCGACCTGGGCGGGCAGTTCCCGTTCCTGGTTGACGGTCGGCGCGTGGTGACGGAATACGACGCGGGGCTTCTGGGCCACTTCGCTACCGACACGCACGCGGCCGTCCGGTGGGCCTCGGCGGTCGTGCGGTCGCGCGGCGGAGCAGAATGGGACCTGCCCGTGCCGGAGAGGCACCTGGCGCACTACGTCAACATGTGCAACGGGGCTCTTTTCGACGCTCTGGGCAACTTTGAGAACTCCGTGTGGGGCGTGAAGCACCGGTTGACCCGACTGGGCCTGCTGCCGGGCACCTGGTGCTTCCACGAGAGCGGCCGCCCAGGACAGGCCGAAGCCATCGAAACGGCCTACGCCGCCCTGCCCCTTCTGAGCGATAAGGCTTACGTCAGCGACCACCTGAGCGACTGGAAACGGGAGGTGGGCCTGTGAGCAGAATGCGCCTGACGGATATCGAAACCGACGAACAGTTGTGGGATTTCATGACCGCTCCCACGGAGGCCCTCCGCGAATTCGCCGCCGAGCTGGAGGGGGACGTGATGGTCATGGGCGCCGCCGGCAAGATGGGGGTCGAGCTGACGGCCACCCTGAGGCGCGCCGACCGGGAAGCGGGCGTCCGCCGCACGGTCCACGCGGCCAGCCGCTTCTCCGATCCGGAGGCGCGCGCGACGCTCCGGGAAGCCGGGGCCGCTATCCATCAGGGCGACTTCACCGAAACGGAGTTCCTGGACGCCCTGCCGGACGCGCCCAACATCATCTTCATGGCCGGGATGAAATTTGGCACCTCGCGCCGATGGCGACTGGCCTTCCACCTCAACTGCGTCATGCCGTATCTGGTGGGCGAGCGCTTCCCCGAGGCCCGCATTGTGGCTTACTCTTCCGGTAACCCATCTCCGCACACACCCGTGGAAAGCGGCGGCTGCACGGAAGAGGACGCCCTGGACCCGCGGGGCGCCTACGGCTGGGGCATAGTGGCCCGGGAGAGCGCCTTCGCCACCACCGCACTGCGGCACTCCGGCCAGAGGGTCTGCCTGTTCCGGCTCATGTACGCCCAGCACCTGGGATACGGCGTCCTGGTTGATCTGGCCCGCATGGTGCGCGACGGTGAACCGGTCTCCCTGCAGATGCCGGCGGTGAATCTCATCTCCCAGCGCGACGCCATTGACGTATCGCTCCGGGCGCTCGGACACTGCCAGAATCCGCCCTCCGTGCTGAATTGCGCCGGCCCGGTCATGCGGGTCCGCGATATCGTCCAGCGACTGGCCGACGTGATGGGAAAAGAGCCCCGGTTCGCGGACGAGGAGGCCGAAGAGGCCCTCATCGCAGACGACAGCCGCGCCGTCCGGATGTTCGGCCCATACCGAGACGAGCCGGACGAGATGATCGAGGCGGCCGCCCGCTGGGTCTTGCGCGGCGGCGATTACTGGGGCAAACCCACCTTCTTCGGCCGGGTTGACCATCGGTACTGAGCCACCCGTCACTCGGGGATCAGGATGCTGCCGAAGACGCTGGTGTCCTTGTCGGAGGTGAAGTAGCCCTGCCAGTAGTAGCGCTTCTCGGGGTCCTTTTCGCTGCCGACGGCCACGTTGAAGCCGTAGGTCACCGGCCGCGATATGTTATGGACGCCGAAGCCGGACGGCATGTCGTGCCGCACGGCCAGCATCCAGCCGTCATCGAACTCTCCGAACGCGCTGCGCACGTGGCGCGTGGGGCGGTAGCCGTGGACCCTGACCCGGCGGGTGTGCTCGGGGCCGGGTTTCGTGCGGAAGTAGTAGTGCTCGTCGTCCTCGTTGTAGATGACCTCGCGGTTGTGGTTGGTGTCCATGTAGAGATGCACGGACTCCAGCGGGAAGCCCTCCCCTTCCCGGTCTTTCCCCTTGACCAGCAACAGCAGGTGCGCAAACTTTTCGGGACGCTTCTCCCGGAACTTCTCATCGCCCAGGTAGGCCACCACGGCGAAGCGCGCCACCACGTTGCCCTCGTCGTCGGTGATCTCGTGGGGAAACTCGTCCACGGGGAGTTTCTGACCTTCGAGCGGTTCGCCGGTATCCACCGTGGATTCGACGAGGGGCACGGTGATGGTCTCTTCGTCGGGCGGGCCGACCCGAAAGACCACCTCGCCCTCGGCGGTGCGGGGCTGCTCCGGATGGCGGTCCGTGGCCCGCACGGTGGCTTCGAAGGTGCCCTGCTCGGCGGGCGTGCCCATGATCAGGCCGCTTTCCAGCAGAAGCAGGCCGGCCGGCAGATCCCCGCCCGCCAGCACCCAGCGCGGCTTGCCGATGGCGCCGTTCGCTTTGAGCTCGTCCATGATGTATTGATCGGCCCGCACCCCGCGCTCGATTGCCGGCACGGTGAGAGGCAGGTCCTCCTCGACGGGCAGGATCAGCTCCCGCTCGACCGACGATTCCTCGTCCTCCGCGCGTAGCGTGAACCGGGCGATGCCCTTCTCCGCCGGCGTTCCCGAGATGCGGGTTCCACTCAGTTCCAGCCCGGCCGGCAGATCGCCAGCGGCGACCTCCAGAGCCACGGTTCCGGAAACATTGACCACGGGCACCTCGCGGTCGTACGCCTTGCCGACCAGCGCCGGAGCCATGCGTCCGGAATTGATCCACAACCCGGTGTCCAGGCCGTCCTCTTCGTACTCGGCCAAAACGTCCCAGATGACTTTCTGCATGGCGAGCGCGGCCTTCGGGTTGACCTCGAACTTCACCTCGTCGGTGAACCCGTCGCGGCCGTACTCCAGCATCCGGTGCGGGTAACCGATGGGAGATTCATCGAAGATCATGGCGGTGAAGCAGGTGCCGATGGCGTAGCCGCCGTAGAGGCCCATGTGGCCGGCGTCCTGGTAGAGATCGTTGTGGCTGGCCATTTCCGGTATCAGGCCTTCGTCGGCCAGATCGCTGATGCGGCGGATGATCAGGCTGGTCGGCGCGACGGCGACGTCCAGGCCGGGGAAGCGCCCCCGCAGGTAGCCGGCCACCTCCTCCGTCCATGCCTCCGTGCGGCCCCGGTCGGGTTCCAGCCAGTTGGCGCGCGTCGGCCAGATGGTGTACATGATCACCCGCGCGTCCGCGTTGCCCTTCAGCGCGGCGGCGGTGTAGTTGCCGATGCACTCCTTCTCGTGCTCTGTGGTGGCATTATAGGTCTGGAAGATGACCACGTCCCACGCGTTGTTCTTCAGCTTTTCGATGCTGTCGCGCGATGCGCGGTCATAGAGCCACCAGATCGGCGCGCCGGGGACGGTGTGCTGGTCGTGGACGAAGTTTGTATGCCCCGACGCACCCACGACGCCGAGGAACTCGTCCTTGATGGAGTTCGTGTGGCTGTTGCCCAGCCGGAAAACGCGCACGGGGTCCCCGCCCTCGGCGCCGCGGGCAGACCCCACGGACGTGAAAAGCAGAACACACGCGGCGAACAGATGGAGATACGTTCGACACCGGTCGAAGTGCAGAGCACACATGGCAGGTCCTCGTTCCTTGAGTTCTTGCTCAGCAGCTATTTTAACACTTTCGAGCCGCGCGGCCGACGTAGAGCGGGATGGCGATGCGGTTGCCGGTGCGCGGGGGGAACTCGTTCCATCTGATCCGACGCGTGGTGCCCTCCCGGCGCTCTTCCACCATCACCCGACCGCGGCCCTCTGTGTCGCGCCAGTCGGTGGTGCCGCACACCACGCTGACGTCCGAGTCGTGGTTGACGATCATCGGGGGAGCGCCGTCTACCACACACTGGTTCATCGTGCCGCCGAGCACTTCCGTGCGGCCGCCGTTGACAGTGCGGAACGCGGTGCCCTCGTGCTCGGTCTTGAAACCGAGGATCCAGAGCGAGCCACCGTCATTCAATATCTCCGGATCGTTTCGCTCCGGGTTGATCTGCCGCGCCCACACCTGCTGCCCCTTGAAATCAAAGACCGGGATCTCGGGGCGGAACTGGTTCATGGCGAACACGTTCTCAATGAACACCTTCCCGCCTTCCACGCTGTTGCGGTATGCGGCGCAGAAGTGCATGTGGATGTCGCTGAGCACGAGGATGCGCCTGGAGGCGTGATCGACGAGCGCGTGTCCGCCGCGCCATTTCTCCATGGCGAACAGGTCCTCGATGATCAGGGGATCATCGGAGTCGCCCACCACGCGGAACGCGCCTTTGCCGTGCATCAGTCGCAGGTTCTCGCCGGCCGCAAGGTCGCTCTTCATAAAGTTCAGGCGCTGCACCGTGGCCGGCACCTCGATGACGTCGTCGATGAGGTAGCCCCCCGGCTGGAACCAGATAACCGGTTTGCCCGAAGCGATGGCCTTACGGATCGCCTCGGTATCGTCCGTTTTTCCGTCGCCGACCGCACCGAAATCGTTGACACAGGCCCACCGCGAGTGATCGTTCTCCCAGGGGATCTTGGGGGTCTCTTCCACCGGCAGATTCAGAGATCGCCGCGACTCCTCGGGGAAAAGGACGGTGACCGTTGACGAGACGTATTCCTCGA
>CAYVBE010000220.1:0-6544 GCA_964448935.1 uncultured candidatus Brocadiaceae bacterium | reverse complement strand
CAAATCGGGAAATCTAACTGTCGTCGACCCGAAAGAATAACTGTCGTTTGACACCGCAGGGGCAGACAGCACATCATGTCCTCTCTGTATCGGTCGCGAAGTCTGGCAGCCAGCGACAAGAATCACCAGGAGGAGGACAGCGGCAGGGCGGATACGTGGACTCAGACTCATCTTTTTTTCGCTCTTAACCAGATGTCGCTGAGAACCTGTGGCTCAAAGCTCCTGTGAGCGGAACCCTCAAGAATGATCACATAGACGGTACGCGTTGGGCATAGAGGGACGGCGAAAGTTGCGCACCAGTAGCCAAACACCAATTACCGCCATGGGGATGGTTAAGAGCTGTCCCCTGCTCATCCAGCCGAAGTAAAGCGCGTAGCCCGGGTCGGGGGCGCGCCAGAACTCGTCTATAAAGCGCAGCAGCGCATACGCACAGAGCACAACCGCGAGGGTTAGTCCGGGCCGGCGATGGCGGCGATGCACGAAAAGTGCCACGGCGAGCAGGAACACCCCTTCGAGCGCGGCCGCGTACAGCTGGCTGGGATGGCGAGGCACCATCTGTCCGTCCACCAGAGGGGCGCGGGGAAAGATCACAGCCCAAGGCACTTCCGTTGGGCGGCCCCACAACTCCCCATTGATGAAGTTGGCAATACGCCCCGCGATGACCCCGATAGGGGCTGCCGCTGCGACGGCGTCTGCCAGGACCAGGACATGCAGCCGGTGAGACCTGGCGAAGAGGATGCACGCCGCAGCCAGGCCGATCATGCCACCGTGACTGGACATGCCGCCGTGCCACACCTTGAACGCGAAAAGCGGATCGGCAAGAGTTGGGCCGAGCGCATAGAAAAGGCAGTACCCCAGTCGGCCACCGATCATAATGCCCAGGAACAGGCTGATGGCAAAATCCGTCAGTTCCTTCTCCGCCAGAGGCAGACGGCCGGCACGCCGCCAGCGTCTGAGCAGCCAAACGCCCAGTACAACGCCCGCCAAATAGGCAACACCGTACCATCGAATGCCGAACTCACCGTAGATCCGCACAATATAGGGATTCAGGTCGTGGACCCACCAGCCCCGGGCAACGCGAGCACCAGTTTCTGATGCGCTATGGATTTCCACGCCCATCTCCCCAGGGCCACCGGCGGACACCATGCCGATCGTGCTTTCACACGATCATCGGAAGCCCCATGATGCCAGGACTGGCCAACGGGTTCAACCGATGCCCGCTCTGCAGAGGGTTGCTTTCGGGGTCGTGCGTTAACGGGAAGGCGCTCGGATGTCCGCTACAAAAGGGTTGGCTCCCCGGCGAGGACTCGAACCTCGAACCTAGCGGTTAACAGCCGCCCGCTCTACCAAATTGAGCTACCGGGGAACCGTTCTCGGCAGGATCGGCGCCTTGCGCGCCGCGACTATGACTATTCTACCCAATACCCGCTCCGATTCAAGCGACCGGACGGATTCATAGAATCATGGAGACATGAGGCTGGGCCACGGCCTTGATTCCCGGCGCTATTGGGATACACTACCTGCGTGGCGGTTTGGACGCGGTTTGCACCGGTGATCGCGGAGGACTCCATGGCTAAGCATGACGTGGTAGTGGCGGGGCATATTTGTCTGGACCTTACGCCGAAGTTCCGGGGGGAGTCGGCGGGGAGCCTGTCCGATATCCTGGCGCCGGGGGCGCTGGTGGTGGTGGATGAGTGCGTGGTCTCTACCGGCGGGACGGTGCCGAATACGGGGCTGGCGCTCGTGAAGCTGGGCGTGGATGCGCTGCTGATGGGCAAGGTGGGCGAGGATGCGTTCGGCGGGATGGTGGTGGAGAAGCTGGCGGAGTACGGGCGCGGGGACGGCATCGTGCGGGTGCCGGGGGAGCATACCTCCTACACCGTGATCGTGGCGCCGCCGGGAATTGACCGGATGTTCCTGCACCATCCGGGGGCAAACGATACGTTCGACCACGCGGACATTGATTACGACGCGATCGCCGAGGCCCGCGTGTTCCACCTGGGCTACCCTCCCCTGCTGCGGCGCACCTACGAGGACGGCGGGGAGACGCTGGCTGCGATGTTCGAGGAGGCCAAAGACCGCGGCGCCACCACATCTCTGGACATGACTATGCCGGACCCCAGCGCCGCAAGCGGGCAGGCGGACTGGGAGGCTATCCTGCGTCGCGCCCTGCCCCACGTGGACCTCTTCCTGCCCAGCGCGGAGGAGGTGCTCTACTGCCTGGATCGGCCGCTGTTCTTCGAACTCCGGGCGCGCGCGGATGCGGACGAGAGCACGCTGACCGACCTGATCCCCGCCGCGCGGTGCGGTATCATGGCAGAGCGGCTGGTTGATTGGGGTGCGGGGTTGGTCATGCTGAAGGCGGGACACCGGGGCATCTACCTCAGGACCGCCGACAGCGGGCGGCTGGGGGACATCGGCCGGGCCGCGCCGGGCGAACCCTCAGAATGGGCCGGGCGGGAACTGTGGGCGCCGCCCTACCGCGTGGAGCGGGTGGCCAGCGCGACGGGCGCCGGGGACTGCGCGGTGGCGGGCTTTTTGGCGGCGTTCCTGGAGGGAGAGTCGCCGGAGCGCGCGTTGCGCGTGGCGGCCGCGGCGGGGGCGGAGAACGTGGCGGCGCACGATGCGATAAGCGGGCTGAGTTCATACAGCGAACTGGTGGGCAAGCTGGACTCGGTGCCGGTGGGGGATGCGGGGTTGGAGGGCTCTGACTGGCAACACGATGAGTGGCTGGTCATCTGGCGCGGCCCCTCAGACTGACTCGCGTTGCCGCCAGCGAAGGATGGCCTCCGCGATCACCATGTCCTCCTCGCTGGTGATCTTTATGTTGTCGTAGCGGTCCTCGACCACACGCACCGGGAGCCCCATCCGCTCGACCAACTGTGCGTCGTCCGTGCCCTTGAAGCCCTCCTCCACCGCCATCCGGTGCGCGCGGCGGATGAGGTCGAGCCGGAAGCCCTGGGGCGTGCGGGCGTACCAGAGTTCCCTGCGCGGCGGCGTCTGCAGGATGAGGCCCTCGTCATCGGCGCGTTTGACGGTCTCCGTGGCCGGCACGGCGGCGATGGCGGCCCCGTGTTCTCGCACGGCGGCGGCCACCCGGCGGATCACGGCCGGGTCCACCAGCGGGCGCACCGCGTCGTGGATGAGCACCAGCGGCAGATCGTCGCGCACCGCCTCCAGGCCCCGCCGCGCGCTCTCCTGGCGCGTGTCGCCGCCCGCAAC
The DNA here is from genome assembly GCA_964448935.1 of uncultured candidatus Brocadiaceae bacterium. Classification (GTDB taxonomy): domain Bacteria; phylum Planctomycetota; class Brocadiia; order SM23-32; family SM23-32; genus CAYVBE01. The sequence continues at coordinate 3,322 of CAYVBE010000220.1, read as the reverse complement.
CACCTTCACCGCCTCTCGGCGGTCATCCAGCGCCCCGTCGTCGTAATCAGCCCTGTGGACGACCACCACGATCTGCTGGCAGCCACCGGCCCGACGGATGGCGTCCAGCGAGTGGTCCAGAAGGGAGACGCCTCCGATTTCGAGGAACGGTTTCTTGCACCCGCCCATCCTCTGGCCGGTGCCCGCGGCGGTGACGACGGCGCCGAATCGCAGGGTGTCGGATGGGTTGGGCATGGCGTATTTCCGGGGAAAGCTGAATGCAGCGAGCAGAGGCGGTTCAGATTTTCGCGTCGGCGAAGATCATGCGGCCGCTCTCCCGGGTGATGGTGTTGCGCACGACGACGGGGACGCTCTCGCCGATCAGGTTGCGGGCGTTTTCCACGATCACCAGTGTGCCGTCGGACAGGTAGCCGACGGCCTGCCCGTCCTGTTCGCCCGGCCTGACCAGCTTGATCTCCATCTCCTCGCCCGGCAGCGCGACGGGTTTGAGGGCGTTTGCCAGTTCGTTAAGGTTGATGACCGTGATATCCTCGACCGAGGCGGTGCGGTTCAGGTTGAAATCGCCGGTCATGAGCCTGGCGCTGAGCATCTTGGCAATGCGGATGAGCTGCGTATCCACGGGCAGGTCCTGCTCCGCCGCCAGCTCCTGCACGCGCAGGTCAATGCTATCATCCTCGCGCAGTTCCGTGAGCACGTTCAGGCCGAGGCGCCCGCGTTTTCGCCTGGATTTGTCCGACGAATCGGCGATGCTCTGCAGCTCGCCCAGCACGAGGTCCGGCACGATGAAGGGCCCCTCGATGGCGTTGGTCCGGAGCACCTCGGGCAGCCTGCCGTCAATGATGACACTGGTGTCCAGCACCACCGGCTGGCGACCCTTCTGCTCCCGCCGGAATTCGATGTACGGCACGATGAGGTTGAACCGGTCGCGGGTCTGGTAGATGAATGTGATGCCCAGGTAGCTGTAGATGACGATGAGCGCGGCGGTCAGGTCCGGGCGCAGTTCCGTCATTGCCTCCGGGGTGAGCATGAGCCCGACGATCTGCACCGTGAGCGTCGCGAAGAGCATCCCCAGCAGAACGCCGAAGACGACCGACGAGACCAGCGCCACGGGGCCCGTGCAAAGGAACCAGTCCGCGACGATGACCGCCAGGCTGATGCCGATGCCGATCAACAGTCCCAGATAGGGGTAGCCCGCGCTGTACCCGATGGAAGAAGCCGTTGCGGCCGAAGCCAATATGAACAGGGCTCTGAACACCCACTGCGCCATACATCTACCTCCGCCGACGATAGGACGGATTGTTTTGCCGGACGTAATACCGCGCCCTCATTATAGCGACGGAAGGCGCGAGGTCAAAACCCGATCGCAAGTTGCGGAGGGATCGCCGCCGAAAGACCGGGCGTCAAAGCGTCTGGTAGGGCTGGAACAGCTCGATGTACTGGTCCTGCGCGTATCGGTCCGTCATGCCCGCCACGTAGTCGCAGACGGCCCGGTGCAGACCCTCTCGTTCGATCCAGCGCTGTTGCTGGGGGGGAAGCTGCCGGGGATCGTCCACGTAGGCGCCGAACAGGCGCCGCACGAAACGCCTGGCGCTGTTGGTGACCCGCACCACGCGGTAGTCCCGGTAGAGGCTTTCGTGCAGGAAATCCTCCAGCGCTTCCTTCTTGGCGGCCAGGTCCGGGCTGAGGGCCACGATGTTCGCCGGCTGCTCCTGGACCTGCTGCCAGGAGGAGATACCCCTGGCCTCGACCTCGCGCCGGGCGGTGTGTATGGCGTCCGTGACGAAGCGGTCTATCAGGTAGCGCGCCGCCTGCTTGGCGACCAGCCCCTCCTTGAGCGGGCCGAACTGCTCCCGTATCGCCTCGACCGCCTCGCGCCACAGTTCCACCTGATCGAGGTCCTCGACGGCGATGATGCCGGCCTCCAGGCCGTCCTGCAGGTCGTGATTGTCGTAGGCGATGGAATCGGCCACTTCCACCACCTGTGCCTCCAGCAGCGGCGGCCCGCCGGGGAACTCGGTCTGCCGGGGGCTGTCCCAGCGCGTGTGGTGCTTCACGATGGACTCCCTGACCTCGCGGGTCAGGTTCAGGCCGCGGAAGCCGGGGTACTGCTTCTCCAGCACGTCCACCACGCGCAGGCCGTGGACGTTGTGCTCGAATCCCCCGTGCTCGGCCATCAGTTCCGCCAGGGTCTCCTCCCCGGTGTGGCCGAACGGTGTGTGCCCCACGTCATGAGCCAGCGCGACGGCCTCGGTCAGGTCCTCGTTCAGGCCCAGGGCGCGGGCCATCGTGCGGCTTATCTGGGTGACCTCGATGGTGTGGGTCAGGCGGGTGCGGTAGTGGTCGCCTTCGTGGTTCAGGAAGACCTGGGTCTTGTATTCCAGCCGGCGGAAAGCCTTGCAGTGGATGATGCGGTCGCGGTCGCGCTGGAAACAGGTGCGGTAGTCAGCCTCGTCCTCCGGGTGCGCCCTTCCCCGGGACTCCGCCGCCTTCATGGCACAGGGCGCCAGTGTCTCGGTCTCCCGGCGTTCTATCTGCTCTCTATCCACTGCGCTAAGCTCCGGAGGCGTTTTCTCGGGTGTCCGCTTCCTGCAGCAGGTCCCACAGATCGTGCAGGGACTGCGGTATCACCTTCGTGTCCGCCAGGACGGCCATGAAGTTGGTGTCGCCCTCCCAGCGCGGCACGATGTGCCAGTGCAGGTGCCCCGGCAGGCCGGCGCCGGCGGCGGCGCCCAGATTCAGCCCGACGTTGAACCCGCCCGGGTCCAGCACGGCGCCCAGGTTGCGCCGGCACCGCTGGAGCATCTGCATCTGCTCCAGCAGGGCCTCGTCGGACAGCTCAGAGAGGTCCGCCTGGTGTTCGAGAGGCGCGATGATGAGATGGCCGTTGTTATAGGGCCACCGGTTCATAACCGTCAGGCAGTGCCTGCCGCGCCACAGCACCAGGTGGGGCCGGTCCTCCTCCGCCCGGGCCGCGCGGCACAGGAAGCAGCCCTCGGCCTCCTTGTCCGGCTGCGCCACGTAGTCAATGCGCCAGGGAGCCCACATCTGATCCATTTGGCCGTCACCGCGCCAGAGGGTCGAAGAAGGAATGCCCGCTTCTGCACAAAGAGCGCACCGACGGCGGACGCCTGACCCGCACAGTGTCGGCGCGGCAGCGCCCCGGAGGGGCCATAAGCCGAATTCTGTTATCCCGCCGTGGCGGGACGGCAGCCATTCGTCTGGGGGCGGCCGTTGCCGGCGCCCTCGAGCGGCCAACCCGGGAGTGATAGCGAGACGGGCCGCCTCATCCTCCCCTATTTGGCCTTGCTCCCGGCGGGGTTTG
>CAYVBE010000219.1:0-6658 GCA_964448935.1 uncultured candidatus Brocadiaceae bacterium | reverse complement strand
CAGAAGTTGCGCGATGGCGTCCGCGATGGCGCGGCGGCGGTCCTCGTCGTGGGGCTCGCCGTCGGCGTTGACCACCAGGTGCCAGGGGTGCAGTGCGAACTGGACCAGTCCGTGCGGGCAGCGGCGGCGGGCGGCATCCAGCAGGTCCGCGTAGTCCCGCCAGGTCCGGTTGCCCTCGCACAACTGCCAGAGGTAGGCGGAGACGGTGGACCCGGCGGTGTCGCGGGCCTTGCAGAGCGGAAGCTCCCACAGGTCGCCCGTCTCCAGTTGGTAGGGCGCCAGGGCGCAGTCGTGATTCAGCTCGTGCGTCCGGCTGGCGTCGTAGCGGTATCCGGCGGCGGTCAGACCCTCGGCCAGCTCGTCGGTAAGGCGGCAATAGGGTGCGCGGAAGCCCTGCGGCGCCTCGCCCAGGACGGACCGGAACACGTTCTCAGCCCGTTCCAGGAGGATCCGCACATGGTCGCGCGTGAGTGGCAGGCCGGTGTGCGTTCCGGCAAAGTCCTCGTGTCGCAGCCCGTGGCAGCCGTTCTCCAAACCGGGCAAGCGGAGCAGGCGATCCAGCAATTCCACTTTGCTGTCCGCCAGGCGTGCCAGAGTGCGTGCCTCCCAGAACAGGGCCACCGGCACACCGTTGTCCTCCACGATGGACGCCAGGACCTCCAACCCCTCGAAACAGGCGCAGAAGCCGGCCTCCCCGCACGGGCTCACGGCATCCGGGCGGCCCCTCACCGGCCGGTTGGCGTCCGGGTCCACGTCAACGGTAAGTGCAACCGATAGCGGCATGGAATCCAACATGCTGAATGGTCGTCCCCAAACGTCCATCTTCGCCCCCGATAACCGCATTGTAGCCCGGCGTTCCGGCGGCTGTCAAACCCGGTCTGCTTGACTTTTCCGCGCCGGCTGCTATACACTCAGTGCGTCCGCCACACGGCTCCAATCGGGCAGGGCAAAGCATGGGCCAGAAACTCGTCATCGTCGAATCGGCCGCCAAGGCTAAGACCATAGCCGGTTATCTGGGAAAGGGTTACAGCGTGCAGTCGTGTAGGGGGCACGTGCGCGACCTGCCGCCGAAGGACTTCGGTGTGGACGTGGAGAACGGCTTCCGGCCGACCTACAAGGTGATGCGCGGCAGCGGGAAGATCGTCAAAAAACTGCGGCAGGCTGCGAAGAGCGCACCGGAAATCTACCTGGCTCCCGACCCGGACCGCGAGGGCGAGGCCATCGCGTGGCACCTGAAACACCTGCTGAAAGTGCCGGCGGACAGGATCAGGCGGGTAACCTTCAACGAGATCACGCGGGGCGCCGTGAAAAGCGCGTTCGCCCACCCGCGGGGGATCAACCGGGACCTGGTGGATGCCCAGCAGGCCCGGCGCATCCTGGACCGCATCGTGGGATACCGGCTCAGCCCGCTGATCAGTGACAGGGTGGTCAGCCGGCTCAGCGCGGGGCGGGTGCAGAGCGTGGCCCTGCGGCTGGTGGTGGAGCGCGAGCGGGAGCGCCGCGCTTTCGAGCCGCAGGAGTTCTGGAAGATCACCGCCCGCCTGCAGCGCGCCGAGGGCCCTCCGGCGTTCGAGGCGGAGCTGACGAAAATCGCCGGCGAAGAGGCGAATATCCGCAACGCGGACGGGGCCGAGGCCCTGGTCAAGCGGCTGCGGGAGGCCGACTATATCGTCCGCTCGGTGGACGAGCGGGTGTCCAAATCGCGCGTCTATCCGCCCTTCATCACCAGCACCTTGCAGCGCTCGGCCAACTATCGCCTGCGCCTCAGCGCCTCGCGCACCATGCGCCTCGCCCAGCAACTCTACGAGGGCGTGCGGATAGGCGGCGAGCAGGTCGGTCTGATCACCTACATGCGGACGGACTCCACCCGAGTCTCCAAGGAGGCCCTGGGCGCGTGCCGTGCGCTGATCGGCCGGGAGCACGGCGACCGGTACGTGCCGTCGAAACCCAACTACTTCAAGAACCCCAAAGGCGCACAGGCCGCCCATGAGGCGATCCGGCCCACAGACGTCAACCGCCGCCCCGAGGACGTGGCGCGGTATCTCAACAAGGATCAGCGCAGGCTCTACGATCTGATATGGCGGCGCTTTATGGCCAGCCAGATGGTGCCCGCGCGCTTCAAGGTGCGCAACGCCCTGATCGGCGCGGCAGACGCGCTGTTCGAGGCGAAAGGACGGCAGATGATCTTCGACGGCAATCAGCGGGTGCTGCGGCCCTCCAAAGACTCCGACGATCAGGTGCTGCCGGAGCTGCAAGAGGGCGGGGCGCTGGAGTTGCTGGAGCTGGAGCCCACGCAGCACTTCACGAAACCGCCGGCCCGCTACACCGAGGCTTCGCTGGTGCGGGAGCTGGAGAAGCGCGGCATCGGCCGGCCCAGCACCTACGCGCCCACGATCCAGACGCTGGTGAAGCGCAACTACGTGCGCCGGCAGAAACGCACGCTCATCCCCACCGACCTGGGGATGGTGGTCACCGACCTGCTGGTCGAGCACTTCCCCCGCGAGATGGACTACTCCTTCACCAGCCGAATGGAGGCGGCGCTGGACGCGGTGGAGGAGGGCAAGCGCGACTGGCGCCGCGTGCTGGAGGGCTTCTACGGCAAGTTTGCGCAGGCCCTGGAGCGGGCGCGGAAGGAGATGAAACTCGTTCTCGATGACGCCCCTCGGGTCGAGTGCGAAAAGTGCGGGCGCCCCATGCAGGTCAAATACAGCCGGAAGGGCGGCAGGTTCCTGGGCTGCACCGGCTACCCGGAGTGCAAGAACACGCGCGACTTCCCGTCCGTGGACGACGATGCCGCGGACACGGACGGGATGAAGTGCGAGAAGTGCGGCCGGCCCATGGTGCGGCGAACGGGGCGATACGGCCCCTTCATGGGCTGCAGCGGGTTTCCCCGGTGCAAGAATACGTGCAAGGTTCCGAAGGATAACAAGAATTAGACGAATGACGTGTATTCTCCGCAGATTGTGCAGCTTCCGGCACAAAAACATGCGCGGCCGCACAGGTCCACCCGGGCTGCCTGGGCCATGGAGTTTCCGACATCCGTAGTGCCGTCCCGCCCGGTGCGAAGCGGCGAGATTGCCGCGCCCCCTGACCGGCGCGGGCGTCGGGGGCGGGCGGGACGCTGCGTGATGTTGCGTGACGGAGCGGCGCGCGGTATGGTGGTGTGGGGAAGGGTGTTCGCTTCAGGTAAGAGTGGGGAGAGGTGACGATGATCGAGTCCGGGTCGGAGTACAGAGAGAAGGTGCGTGAACTGGTGCGGGAGGGCTTTACGCCGCATTTCGGGGAGTTGACGGGCGAGTTTTCCACCAATCCCTACTGGGAGAGCCTGGCGGGGCTGGGCGGAGAGCTGTGGCTGGACACCGGCGACGTGGACGAAATACGCCGCATGTGGACGCGCGAGTTCAAGGCGCTGACCACCAATAACACGCTGCTGAACCGCGAGGTGCAGAAGGGCACCTACGACGGGTTGATCGTGCGGGCCTCGGAGCTGCTGGACGAGTATCCCGACCTGACCGAGCAGCAGCATAAGCTGGAGCTGGCCTTCATCCTGAACGCCCGCCACGGGCTGAAGCTGGTGGAGGAGTTTGACGCCTACGTCTCGGTGGAGGAACACACCGACCTGACGAACGACCTGGAGGGGGCGGCGAACTACGCCCGCCGGCTGCACGAGGTATGTCCCGAGCGGTTCATCGTCAAGATACCGTTCAGCCCCGCCGGTCTGCTGGCCACGCGGCGCGTGAGCCGGGCGGGCATACCCGTCAATCACACCCTGGGTTTTTCGGCGCGGCAGAACTATCTGATCGCGCGCGTTGGGCGGCCGGCGTTCGTGAACGTGTTCATGGGGCGGCTGAACAGCTTTGTGGCGGACAACGGCCTGGGCGGCGGAGGCTACGTGGGCGAGAAGGCCACGCTGGCCTCCCAGCGCGCCGTCCGCCGCCTGCGCAGCCGGGAGGGCCTGACCACCCGCCAGATCGGCGCCAGTTTCCGGACGGGGCGGCAGGTGGCCGACCTGGCCGGGCTGGACGTGATGACCATGCCGCCCGGGGTGGCTCGGGAGTTTCTGGAGCTGGCCGTGCCGCCGGCCGAGATAACCGACCGCACGGGCGAGGATTACGAGCCGGTGGTGGACGACGAGGTGGACCGGGAGGCCGTGGGGCTGAACACCCTGTGGGACATCCCCGACCGGCTGGTGGAGTGCGTGGATGCACTGGAGAACGAATCGGTGGACGATCTGACCGCCGACGAACTGGTGGATTTCTTCCACGCACACGATTGCGGGGACGTCCTGGTGCGCTGGACGGACGAGCAGGTGGAGACCAGCGCGCGCGAGGGCAAGATTCCGGACCTGGGCAACTGGAGCGACCTGCTTGCCGACGGCACCGTCGGGCTGGACAGCCTGATGAACCTGGCGGGCTGGAACAGCTTCAACAGCGACCAGGTGGCGATGGACGAAAGGGTCCAGAAGGTGGTTTCGGCCGCGGACTGATCCCGCCCGTCCGAAGTTACAACTTGAGGAGGCAGCATGGATCGGACGGAAGGGCAGGAACTGACCGCAGACCCGGCGGAGACCAGGCCGCGTGGATTCATCACCCTGCGTAGCATCGTCATCGGTTGCCTGATGGCCGTCGTCATCGGGTTGTTCGAGCCGTATCTGACCATCTACCTCGCCTCTTCCTACCTGTTCACCGATTACCACAGCGGCGGCGCGTCCTTCCTGATCGCCGTGATCTTCCTGCTGCTGAACGCGTTGCCGATGGGTGTGGCGCACCTGGCGATCTGGCTGGGCGGGCCGGACTACCGCGGGGCGGTGCGGCGGTTCAGCCTGAGCACGCAGGAACTGCTGTTCGTGACCGCCCTGATGATCGTCTCCGGCTCCATCGTCACCTCGGGCGGCGTGGTGCACCTGGTGCCGATGATGTCCTCGGCCCACTACTTTGCCACGCCGGACAGCGGCTGGCAGCAGGACCTGGTGCCGCACCTGAAGTCCTGGATGTCACCGCTGGACCCCAACGGGGAGACCGTGGCCATTGAGCGCTGGTGGACGGGCCTGACGGGCGGGCAGACCATCCCCTGGCAGCCCTGGGTGGGGCCGGTGCTGCTGTGGGGGCTCTACCTGATGGCCGTCTTCGCCTGCCTGGGCGCCATCATGGTCATCATGCGTAAGCAGTGGATGGAGCGGGAGCACCTGAGCTACCCCATCGTGCAGATACCGGCCGAGTTCTGCAGCGCCCTGAACAACCCTTCGGGCGAGAATTCGATCTTCCGCAGCAAGGCGTTCTGGGTGGGGCTGATCACCACACTGGTCCTTCACAGCGTCATCGGGCTGCGGTTCTACCTGTTCAACAAGACCGGCCGGCTCCGGATAGACCACACCGTGGTCTTCGCCGAGGGCTACCAGTTGCGGTTCTGGGTGGAGATCGCCGTGATCGGGCTGGTGTTCATGATCCCCAACCGCATCGCGTTCAGCGTCTGGTTCTTGACGCTCACCTCCTGGCTGCTGCGGCGCACCATCGAGGCGCGGGGCTGGGGCATGCAGGCCAGGATGGGGGCCGGCGGCCCGGCGGAGTTGCAGCACATGGTGCTGGGGGCGATGCTGGTCTTCGTGGGGGCCGGCCTGTGGTATGCCCGCGGGCACCTGAAGCAGGCCGTCCGTTGCGCGTTGGGTCGGGGCGACGCCGACTACGACAGCAGCGAACCGCTCTCCTACCGGTGGGCGTTCATCACCATGTTCGTCTCCGGCATCGTCATGGTGGTGTGGCTCATGTACAGCGGGCTGCGCCTTCCGGTGGCGCTGCTGTTCGTGTTCCTTTTCCTGGCGCTCTACTACACCATGGCGCGTATCATCGCCCAGGTCGGCCTGCCGTCGCTGAGCAGCATCGTGTCCGTGGGGCCGTACGTCAACAGCGTCATCGGCACCGCGAACCTGCGCCACGAGCAGGCCGCTGCGCTGGGATACCAGTTCTGGAACGCGGATGTGCGCCAGACGCCCGCCGTGGGCATGTCGGAGGGCATGTATCTGCCCCGGAACCGGCGAGGTCTGTTCGGCGGCATGATGCTGGTGCTGGTGATTACTTACCTGGTGGGCTGCGCGTGTGTGATCTGGACCGGCTATCGGCACGGGGGCAACAGCCTGGCGACGTGGTTCATCGTCAACTCCTCGCGGTCGCCGTGGTGGTGGTACAGCAGCGTGACGGCGCAGATGCAGGGGGCCAGCATCGTGGGTCTGGCATGGACGGGCGCGGGCGTGGTGATCATGGCGCTGCTGACGATGGCGCAGCGGATGTTCTTCTGGTGGCCGATCCATCCCATCGGCTTCCTGGTCTGCAACACGCACATGGTCTACAACTTCTGGTTCTCGGTCTTTCTGGCGTGGTTGATCAAGGGATTCGTGGTGAAGTTCGGCGGCTACCGCGCCTACCGCATCGCGCGGCGGCTGTTCATCGGCCTGGTCCTGGGTGCCTTCATGGCCGGCGGCCTGTGGGCGGCCATAGACCTGATAACCGGGGCCCACGGCAACCGGGTGTTCGCCATCTGAACGCGGACACGGACAACTGCTGCACGCCAACCAGCCGCCGTCCGTGTTAGTCCAACTTCCGCAGTTTGAGACCTGAATCGGGGGCTGAGGGCCTCTCGGGGGCTTTCAGACGAAAAGTTTTCA
>CAYVBE010000218.1:0-6748 GCA_964448935.1 uncultured candidatus Brocadiaceae bacterium | reverse complement strand
GAGAGACTCTTTCCAAGGCCCTATTTTGGAATGTCATGAAATATCCGGGCTAAGGACATGGAAGGACGAACCCCTCTTCATGAAGCGGCTTCAATGGGCGCAACCGGTGCCATACGTCGCCTCGTATCACATGGCGCTAATGTTGATGCTCGAGACAACTCTGGAAACACTGCTCTTCACGAGGCCGCCTACAGGGGCCAAACGGAAGCTGTGGAAGCGTTGTTGGCAGCCGGTGCCGACCCATCCGTCCGGAATGACATGGGGGAGACTGCGCTGGAGCATGTGCAACACTCGGCTGGGGTAACTGACCGAGAGAGGATAATCTCACTTCTCCGATCACACAAGGTCCCCGAATAGCAGATGGGCATCGCCCCGATGACTTCCGGCCGGTACGGGAGTCGTATCGCAACCTGTGCTTTCTGGTCTCTGCATTCATGCAGTTCGCCCGCATGACCTGCCTTGTCTCCTGCAGACCTGCGCGGCACAGGCCGGACGAGTGGCACACAATGAAACGACAGACGGCCGCAGGCGAGGGCGCCTGCGCCACACCGGCCGGGCGCACGCAGATCAGGAGGTGTCTGCGGAACTCCCTGGGCGTCCGCGTCCTCAGCCGTGCTCGAAGTCCCGCAGCTCCGGCCAGACGCTGCGCATCTGCCACGCGTCCAGGGTAACCAGCCCGGCCCTGCCGCCCCGCGCGAACAGCGCTACCCCCCGGCTGTCCTCGCGGTCGGGGTAGGCGCGGAGGGTCAGGCACTGGCGGCCGTTGGCGAAGACCTCGATAATGCTGCGGTCCACGAAGACGCGCAGGCGCAGAGGTTCGCCCTCCTGCAGGCTGAGAGGCCCCACCTCGTTGGGCCGCGCCAGGACGTCGGGGCGCAGCGAGGCACCCGAGATGTCAATCTGGAGGGAGTGTTCGCCCTCGCCGTGCGAGTCCCGAAGCAGCGAAATGCGCGTCTGCTCCGCGCCGTCGGGGGAGCGGAGCACGCAGAGCCCCACCTCCCGCGTGGCGCCCGGCTCCAGGACCGCCTCGATCTCGACCGACTTGCCGCCGAATCCGTGGACTTCGACCTCCCCGTTGGCGGGGATCTCGGCGGCCTCCAGGTGCGTGTGGTTTCCCCGCAGGGCTTCCATCTCCGCCGCCGGCTCTATCCGCAGAGCGCAGTCCTCGTCCAGTGAGAGTTGCCTCGGCAGGGACATGATGTCCTGCCAGCCCGCCGGCTCCCTGCCCTCCTTGACGTTGAAGATGGCCAGGAACCGGCCGTCGGGGGTGACCGTGGCCGAGGGCGCGTGCAGGCTGCCCTTGCTGATGGGGCCGTAATTCATGCGGCCGTGGTAGTCGGGGATCAGACGGTGCGCGGCGCGGTCGTAGTCGCCGACGTAATACTGCGCGGCGCGCTTGTGGCTGAAGAAAAGCAGCATGTGCTTGCTGCGGCCTATGGGCCAGAAGTTGGGCACTGCCCCGTCCTCGCCGGGCTCGGTGTGGAAACCGCCCTCGATCAGCGCGCCCAGGTGCTCCCAGTCGGCAAGGTCCGAGGAGCGGAACAGGTGGTCCACGTTGCGGCAGTCCGTGCGGAAATCGCCGTCCTTGTAGGTGCCGGAGAGCGCGTAGTAGCCATCGTCCTCCTTCCAGATGCAGGGGTCGAAGACGCGGTAGGGATTTCCGGCGTCGTCTACCGGGACGATGGGGATCACGGGGTTGGCCGGGTGCTTCTGCCAGTCCAGCAGGAGGGGGACGGATGCGGTGGCGATGCAGTTGCCCGCCTCGACGCCGTGGTAGATGGCAATCACGCGGTCGGGCTCGACCAGCGTCTGGCCGCTGAAGCAGTGCTTCTCGCCGTCCGGGCCGAAAGCCGGCGGCAGGTCGCGCCAGTGGAGCAGGTCCTCGCTGACGGCATGTCCCCAGTGAATCCGGTCGCGGCCCTCGGGCACGCACTGGTAGAACAGATGGTAAAGCCCCCGCCACCGGCAGAGCCCGTTGGGATCGTTCATCCAGCCCGTGGGCGGCGAGAAGTGATACAGCGGGCGATAGGGATCGTCCGCCAGCCCCTCCCGAGCCGCCCGGAGGGCCTCAATCCGGTCCTCCGGCACAAGCGTCCGGATTCGTTCGTCCAGTGGTCCCGTCGTCATTCCGTTGCCTCCTTCACAGTTCGCCGGGGGGCAGCCCCTTCGGGGGAGGCCTGGTCTTTTCGCGTCACCATACCCAGGGCAGACCCCCTTCGGCGCGCAACGGCCCGGTCCCCGGGCATGGGCTAACCCGCCCTAACGGGGTGGGCTGCATACGCCCTACGGGCGAAACGACGTGACATCGCCGGTTCGCAACTCTCGACACCAGTCCTCTGCGGAGGTAGCCCTCCGGAAGTTGGCCAGTATTCTGGCCCGATGCCGACGGTCGTTTCAACTGAACGTCGGGCGGCACGTGACGCGTGGCCGTGTCTTTGCCGTCTTCCCCGCCGGGCAATTCCTTGCCCGCCGGATATGCGCGGGCAGCGTTCTATTGCCCACAAGCGGTTGTGATCCACTGCAGACTGTTGTCTTCGCACAATGGCATCATCTCTTTGTTCAAAAACTCTGCATACAGCAAAGGGCATATCGGGAGCCCGGCAAATATCTTCCTCAGCAGGCTACCGTATCGCCGTGTGGAATTCCCTCCAGATCGGTTCGGGCAAGCCAAATCGGCTTACGCAGTGCCCGGGGGACACAAGTTCGAAGTGCAGACACTTTCTGACCTCCAGACGGAGAAGGCACAGAAAACTCGCCGCGCAGGCCAGAAACCTGCCTTTAACTAAGCTATTGACCGGCGACGAAGGGTATGGTGGCAGTTTACGCCACCGCGCCGGTGAGAGCGAGATTGCAACGGGCCATCCTGAACGCGAAAAGCAGCAACCGACCTTTCACAGGTCCTTCTCCACCCCTTTGGATCTGGGACAACTCAGCCCGTGAGGTCCGCGAGCACCCGACCCCTCAGGCGTTCTGCTTGAGTTCCTGGATGGTGTCGCGCAGGACGGCGGCTCGTTCGAAATCGAGGTTTCTGGCGGCCTTTGTCATCTCCTCTTCCAGTTCGTCCAGGCGGTTGGCGGTTACGTAGTCACCGCCGGTCTCGGCGGCGACGGGCGTCTCCACGCGGCGCTTCCATGCCTGCACCTCGTAGTCTATGCCTCGTTGGATCTTTTTGCGCACGGTGGCCGGCATGATGTTGTGCTCGCGGTTGTAGTCCATCTGTATCTCGCGCCGGCGCTGGGTCTCCTCCATGGCACGCGCCATGGACTCGGTTACCACATCCGCGTAGAGGATGACCACCGCGTTGACGTTCCGCGCGCAGCGACCCATGGTCTGGATCAGCGAGGTGTCCGAGCGCAGGAAGCCCTCCCGGTCGGCGTCCAGGATGGCCACCAGGGAAACCTCCGGCAGATCGAGCCCCTCGCGGAGCAGGTTGACCCCGACGATGGCGTCGTAGCGGCCGCGGCGCAGGTCGTTGAGTATCTCGACGCGCTCGATGGTCTGCACCTCGCTGTGCAGGTAACAGGCATCTATGCCCTCCTCGCGCAGGTAGTCGGCCAGGTCCTCGGCCAGCCGCTTGGTCAGGGTGGTCACCAGCGTCCGCTCGCCCCGCTCGGCGCGGTCCTTTATCTCCTCGATGACGTCCTGCACCTGTCCGCGCGCGGGCCGGACGTCTACCTTCGGGTCCACCAGGCCGGTGGGCCGGATGATCTGCTCCACCACGCGTCCGCCGGACTTCTGCACCTCGTAATCTTCCGGCGTGGCGCTGACGTAGAGCACGCGATGCACGAGGCACTCCCACTCCTCGAAGGTCAGCGGGCGGTTGTCCAGCGCGGAAGGCAGGCGGAAGCCGTGCTCCACCAGGGTCTCCTTGCGCGAACGGTCGCCGTGATACATGGCGCGGATCTGCGGCACCGTCTGGTGGCTCTCGTCCACGATGCAGAGGAAATCGTCGGGGAAGTAGTCCAGCAGGCAGGAAGGCCGCTCGCCGGGCTCCCGCCCGCTTATGTGGCGCGAATAGTTCTCGATGCCGGGGCAGAAGCCCACCTCGCTGAGCAGCTCCATGTCGTATCTGGTGCGCGCCTCCAGGCGTTGCGCTTCCAGGAGTTTTCCCTGCCCGCGCAGTTCCCGCAGTCGCTCTTCGAGTTCCTCCTCGATGCTCTCCAGGATGCCCTGCAGGCGGCCCTCGGGCGTGACGAAGTGGTTGGCGGGATAGACGTCCACCCGGTCCGCCTGCTCCAGCTTGCGCCCGGAAAGGGGGTCAATGACCACGATCCGGTCCACGTAGTCGCCGAAGAAGTCCACCCGGTAGGCGATCTCCTCGTAGGCAGGGTATATCTCGACCAGGTCGCCGCGCACGCGGAAGGTGCCGCGCTTCAGCTCCGTGTTGCTGCGTTGATACTGGATGTCCACCAGACGGGCAAGCAGGTCGTCACGCTCCAGTTGCCGGTCCGCGCTCACGGTGACGAACATGCTGCGGTAGTCCTCGGGCGCGCCGATGCCGTAGATGCAGGAGACGCTGGCGACGATGACCACGTCGTCCCGCTCCATCAGGCGCGTGGTGGCGGCCAGTCGCAGGCGGTCTATGTCCTGGTTGATGGAGGCGTCCTTGGCGATGTAGAGATCGCGGGACGGGACGTACGCTTCCGGCTGGTAGTAGTCGTAGTAGCTGACGAAATAGCCCACGGCGTTATCGGGAAAGAACTCCTTGAACTCCCCGTAGAGTTGCGCCGCCAGCGTCTTGTTGTGGCTGATGACCAGCGTTGGGCGGCCCAGGGCCTCGATGACGTTGGCCATGGTGAAGGTCTTGCCGGTGCCGGTGGCACCCAGGAGAGTCTCGCAGCGGCTGCCGGAGCGGAAGTACTCCGTCAGTTCCCGGATGGCCCCGGGTTGGTCCCCCGCGGGCTCGAAGGGGGCGTTGACCTCGAAATCCGCCATCTCAGTCCCTCTCCCCCGGCGGGCGGCACATGGCGTGGGGGCGCAGGTTCTCCACCGTCCGCCGGCCGATACCCCGGACCCGCATCAGGTCCTCCAGAGAGCGGAAGGGCCCGTCCTCCCGGCGGCTCTCGATGATCGCCTCCGCCGTGGCGGAACCGACACCGGGCAGCATGTCCAGCTCGTGCGCCCCGGCCTCGTTGATGTCAATGCGCACGGGCAGCGGACCGGCGCTCCCGGACGCGCTCACCCTGACCTCCCCCGGACCCCAGATGAACCGTCCGGCCTTGATGGCGCCCACCATGGCCAGCGCAACGGCGGCCGCGGTCACGAGCACACGCAGTTCGCGGTTGGACATGCTGAACCATCGTGTGGGCGGAAAGGACTTCACGGCAACCCGCGTACCTTTGCCGAAATAGCGTCTCGAAACTCCGGCTTCAGAAGGCTGCGCACCTCCTCCTCCACTTTGATCTCCAGGTCCCCGTCGCCGTTTCGCTCGTAGTATGCCTTGATGATGATACCCGGATGGTGGGTGCAGACCAGGACGGGCAGGTGGCTGGACGGGTCACGCACGACCAGGTAGCTGGCCGCCCTTCCGCTCCGGTCGAAGGGGCATTGGAACAGCGCCTCGACGGCCTCCCGGTCGTCGGCGCGCACGGTGCGCCGGTCACGCAGGGGCAGTCGCCACCCCTCACTGGCCAGCACGACCTCGCGCAGCTCGTCCACCGTGCGAAGCATGTTCAGCCGGCGGGGATTCAGGCCTTTGGCCAGCGTCATGAGCCCCTCCATATTGGCGCGGCAGTGGAACTTGGGGCCGGGCTTCAGCGACATCACGTGGTCGGCCCACGCTTTCTCGAACGCCTTCAGGCTCAGATTTGGGCCGAATGCCGTTTCGAGGGCCTCTTCCTGGTCGCGCTCGTGCGCTATAAGCCGCAGGAACTGGTCCGTGGACCCCGCGAACCGCCCGCCCCCGCCGTGCAACAGGAAGTGCACGATGGACCAGACCTGCGGGTAGGCAAGGCCGGCTTGGGCGGGCCGGCGCCGCATGGTCTCAATCCAGGACTCCGGGGTCATGGCGAACAGGGCCCGGAACCGGATGTAGGAGCCCCGCTTGATGGCGTCCTGCACCGCGTAGATACCGGCGGAAGGGACCTGGCCGAGTTGAAAACCGCTACCGTTCCAGGTGGCCTCCGCGAAGTATTCCGCCATCCCCTCGTTGATCCACACCGGGCAGTCCTCGGACACGACTTCGTAGACGAACTGGTGCAGCCCCTCGTGGTAGAGCGTGCGCAGCACCTCCTCCGGCGTGCGGTCTTCGGCATGTGCGGCCAGGTAATCCGGCCCGCCCACGAACACGCCGTTGGAGCCGGCCACGACCGAGGGCACCTTGCTCGCGTATCCCTTCCGGGTTCGAAACACATAGACGTCGAACTCCTCGTTCGCGCTGCCGTAGGAGGCGAACCGGCGGCTGTATTCGCCGTATATCTCCTCCATGTGCCGCCCCACGACCTCCGCCCACAGCGGGCTTATGTCCGTGCGCACCTCGTAATGCTCCGTGCGGTAGCGATACAGCACCCTTCCGCCGGCCCGGCCGTCCTGCGCCGCCAGGAGCAGCGCCACAAGCGCCGCCGCCAGCCACCAGAACCACTTTTTGGGGATAAAGGTCATCACATTTCCTCCCATCATAGTCCCATATTCATTGTAACTTCAGCCCACCTGAGCCGCAACGCGAGCCGCTGCTGTGCGGCCGCGACGCGGCGCAACTCGGGGGTCGGAGGGCAAAAAACAACGTCGGCCCCCGAGGTACGCGTTTAGC
>CAYVBE010000217.1:0-6776 GCA_964448935.1 uncultured candidatus Brocadiaceae bacterium | reverse complement strand
AAATGCCCGCCTCCTGCAGCCGGTAGTACGGGTACAGAAGCTCGCTGTCCTCGAAGCCGTCGGCAGCCAGAATCAGTGCTTTCATCGCTCTACCCCCTTGATGAAAAGCCAGGTGCTGCGAAAAAACTCACCCCACGGCCGGTCCGGCCGCACAATTGGATCGCGGCACACCGGCCATCATTCCCTTTTATGCGATAGTTCGGCCGCTGTCAACGGAGAGCGGGGATATCCGACGGACCGTTCACGCACCCGGAACGCGTTCGTGCCAGGCCGTCTCGCGCTGGAACGCGGCGCCCGCGCGCAGCACCGTCGCATCGTGCCAGTGCGCCGCCATCAGTTGCATCCCCACCGGCAGGCCGTCCTTGGTGAAACCGCACGGTATCGAAACGGCCGGGATGCCCGCCAGGTTGGCCGAGATGGTGAAGATATCGCTCAGGTACATCTCCAGCGGATCGCCGGTCTTCTCCCCGATCCGGAAGGCCCCCGTGGGCGCGGTGGGCGCGAAGAGGACGTCCACCTCCTCGAAGGCACGTTGGAAATCCTCCCCGATGAGCCGCCGCACGCGCGCGGCCTTCAGGAAGTAGGCGTCGTAGTAGCCGCTGCTCAACGCGTAGGTGCCCAGCATGATGCGCCGCTTGACCTCCTCGCCGAACCCCTTTCCGCGGGTCCGGCGATACATGTCCACCATGCCCTCGTGGTCCTCGCTGCGCAGGCCGTACTTCACGCCGTCGTAACGGGCCAGGTTCGAACTGGCCTCGGCGGTGCAGAGCACGTAGTAGCAGGCCACGGCGTAGCTGGAGAGTTTGCCGTCCTCCAGGTGAATGCGGCTGTGCGGCAGGGATACGTTCTTGAAGCGTGCGCCGGCGGACTCGAGAACCTTCCGTGCGTCCTCCAGCGCCGCGACCACCGTCGGGTCCATCCCCTCCTCGATGAAGAGCTCCTCCGGCACGCCGAAGTTCATGCCCTCCACGCCCTCGGCCAGGCAGGCCGCGTAGTCCTCCGGCTCCCGCTCGCTACAGGTGGAATCACGGGCATCGGGCTCGGCGATGACCTGCAGCAGCAGCGCGGCGTCTTCGACACTGCGGGCGAAGGGGCCTATCTGGTCCAGCGAGCTGCCGAACGCCACCAACCCGTAGCGGCTCACACGCCCGTAGGTGGGCTTCATGCCCACCACGCCGCACAGCGAGGCCGGCTGGCGCACCGATCCGCCGGTGTCGCTGCCCAGCGCCAGCGGCACCATGCCGGCCGCCACCGCCGCCGCGCTGCCGCCGCTGGAGCCGCCCGGGATGCGCTCGACGTCCCAGGGGTTTTTGGTCACCTGGAAGCCGCTGTTCTCGGTCGAGGAACCCATCGCGAACTCGTCCATGTTAGTCTTGCCGATGACGACGGCGTCCTCGGCCAGCAGGCGCTCCACAACGTGCCCGTCGTATGGCGGCACGAAATCCTCCAGGATATTTGACGCGCAGGTGGTGCGCACGCCGCGGGTGCAGATGTTGTCCTTCACCGCTACCGGCACGCCGGCCAGTGCGCCCATCTCCCCGCCGCCCGCGCGCTTCGCGTCCAGCTCCCGCGCTCTCGCCAGGGCCTCCTCCGTGCACACGGTCAGAAATGCCTCCACAGGCGGTTCCAGAAGGCCGATCAGCCCCAGGTGCTCCTCGACGATCTCCTCGGCGGAACGCTCCCCGCCCAGAAAATCCTCGCGTATCGCTGCGGCGGTCTTGGGTCCTTGATTCATGGCGTATGGTGTCCGTGTGAGGCGAACGCGGCGGTTTCCCCGAAGTCGGCATTCTATCCCACGCCCCCGGCGCGTTCAAACGGCCCGACGCACGCCCGTCGGCCGCTTTGACAATTCGGGGCGTGTGGGATATCTTGGAAACTCGCTAAACACACTCACTCACTGCCCCTCCTGCCGCCATGGCTCGCACCGGCCAGACTCCCATGATGAAGCAGTATCTGGCGTTCAAGAAGAAGCACGAGGACGCCGTGCTGCTCTTCCGCATGGGCGACTTCTACGAGATGTTCTTCGAAGATGCTAAGCTCTGCGCCCGGGAGCTGGGCCTCGCCCTGACCAGCCGGGAGAAGGGCGAAAACGCGGTGCCCATGGCCGGTTTCCCCCACCACGCCGCCGATAACTACATCAAGCGACTCATCAAGGCCGGCCACCGGGTGGCCATCTGTGAGCAGGTGCAGGACCCCGCCGAAGCCACCGGACTGGTGGACCGCGACGTGACGCGCGTTGTCACGCCCGGCACGCTGACCGAAGAACACATCCTGGACAGCCGCACCAACAACTTCCTGACCGCCGTGGCACGGAACGATTCCCGGGTGGGGCTGGCCTGGGTGGACGTCTCCACCGGGCGGTTCGAGGTGGAGGAGGTGCCGCCCGAGTCCGTGGGGGACAGCCTGGAGCGCATCGCGCCCGCCGAGTGCCTGCTGCCCGAACGCCACTCCGAGGAGGACGGCGAGCACCCGGCCCTGAGCTACCTGCGCGACGACTGCCTGGTCACCCGGCGGCCGCCCTGGGAGTTCGCGCCGGATGAGGGGCGACGGCTGCTGAACGATCACTTCGGCACGCAGACGCTGGCGGGCTTCGGGCTGGACGAGATGGGCCCCGCCCTGGGCGCCGCCGGCGCCCTGCTCTCCTACATGGAGGAGACCCAGCGGACCGCTCTGGGCCACATCCGGCGCATCGAACCATTCCTCGGCGAGCGCTTCCTCATCCTGGACAGCACCACCTGCCGCAGCCTGGAGCTGGTGGAGACGCTGCGCGGCGGTCGGCGCGAGGGGAGCCTGCTGGACGTGCTGGACCGCACAACCACGCCTATGGGCGCCCGCCTGCTGCGACGCCGCGTGGTAACGCCGCTACGCGACCGCGCCGAGATCGAGCGGCGCCTGGACGCCCTCGACGAACTGTGCCGCCAGAAACGCCTGCGAAAGGACCTGGATGACGCACTGAAGGACGTCTATGACATCGAACGGCTGACCACGAAGGTCCACTGCGGCCGGGCCAACGCCCGGGACCTGGCGTCCCTGCGGCACTCGCTGCAGCAAATTCCGGTGCTGGCCGAACGGATGGCCGACTGCGAGACAGACCTGCTGGAGGGCATCCGCGAGCGCCTCGACCCCCTGCCGGAAGTCGAGGGGCTGATCGCCGCGGCCATCCAGTCCGACCCGCCGGCCACGCTGACCGAAGGCGACATCATCCGCGACGGCTTCAATCCCGAGCTGGACGACCTTCGGCAGACCGCCCGCGAGGGCAAGCAGTGGATCGCCGACTTCGAGAGCCGCGAGGCGGAGCGCGCCGATATTCCGTCCCTCAAGGTCGGCTACAACAAGGTCTTCGGCTACTACATCGAGGTCACGAACACCCACAAGGAGAAGGTGCCCGACGACTACGTGCGCAAACAGACGCTGAAGAACGCCGAGCGCTACATCACGCCGGAGCTGAAGGAGCGCGAGTCGCAGGTGCTCGGCGCCGGGGAGCGGGCGAAGGAGCTGGAATACGAGATTTTTCAGGACGTGCGCGAGGAGGTCAGCCGGCACACCCCCGGCCTGCAGGCGACCGCCGACGCCGTGGCGGAGCTGGACGTGCTGGTCAGCCTGGCCACCGTGTCGGCCGAGGCGCGCTACGTGCGGCCCGAGATAAGCGAAGAGCCCGGGCTGCGGGTGAAGGAGGGGCGTCACCCCGTCCTGGAGCAGACGCTGGCGGAGGAGTTCGTCCCGAACGACGTCGAGATGGACCCCGAGGGCGCGCAGCTTCTGGTGGTGACCGGGCCGAACATGTCCGGAAAGAGCGTCTATATCCGGCAGGTGGCGCTCATCACGCTCATGGCCCAGATGGGCTGCTTCGTGCCCGCCGACGAGGCGGTGGTCGGCCTGACCGACCGCATCTTCACCCGCGTGGGCGCCAGCGACGAGCAGCAGCGCGGCCGCAGCACCTTCATGGTGGAGATGATCGAGGCGGCCAACATCCTGAACAACGCCACTGACCGCAGCCTGATCATCCTGGACGAGGTCGGCCGCGGCACCAGCACCTTCGACGGCGTCAGCATCGCGTGGGCCACGGCGGAATACATCCACGATCACATCGCCGCGCGCACGCTGTTCGCCACGCACTACCACGAACTGGCGCAACTGGTGAACACGCTGGACGGGGTGCAGAACCTGAACGTGGCGGTGCGCGAGTGGGAAGGGGAGGTCATCTTCCTGCACCGCGTGGTGCCCGGCTCCACCGACCGCAGCTACGGCATCCACGTGGCCAAGCTGGCCGGCGTGCCCGGCGAGGTGCTGGAGCGGGCGCGCGAGATACTGGCCATGCTGGAGGAAAACTCCATCGGCCCGGACGACGAGCCGCGGTTCGTGCCCAAGAAGGACCAGCGCGCCGGCCCGCAGCCCCGCACCGTGCAGACGCCGCTCTTCAAGCCGCTCGAATCGCGCGTGCGGGAGAAACTGCTGGCCCTGGACCCCGAGAGCATGACACCCATCGAGGCCCTGAACGCCCTGAACGAGATACTGAAAGAACTCGACAAGGGGTAGCAGGCTCAAAGCGCCGATATGGGCCAAGCGCCCTCGCCGGCTGCCGTTTCGGGGACCGCAACCTGCTCAGATTTCCACGATCTCCCCGCTCTCGGCCGACCGCCGCTCCGCCTCCACCAACTCGACCGAGAACGCCGCCGACTCCGGCGTCACCATGGCCTCCATCTCGTTATTCTCCAGGCACCGGACGAAATACGAGATCTCCTCCACGTATCCGTCCTTGTGGGACAGCTCGGGATGGCGCACGCCCTGCTCGGTATACTCCAGCAGCCCGTGCCCTTCCCTGGTGCTGAAGGTCAGGCAGCCGTTCTCGAACGCGGCCCCGAAGCGCGCCTCGAATCCGAACCCCTTCGGCATGGCCAGGTTGCCGCCGGCCCGCACGGCCAGTTTGTCCTCAAAGAAGTACTGCGTCTCCACCACGTCCCAGCCGCCGCTCGGCCCCCGGGCCCCGGTGCAGCAGACCGCCGTCGGCCGGCCCAAGAGATACTGCAGGAAATCGGCGTCGTGGATGTGCAGGTCCAGCATGCCGCCGCCGCTGCGTTCGTGGTCCAGCGACCAGTTCTCCCATGACCAGCGTGGAGGCGCGGTGCCCCGCCACACGGAAAGCTCCATCAACCGCCCCAACCGCCCCGACTCCACGGTCTCGTTCAGGTATTCGTAAGGCGGCATGAAGCGGACCACGTGGGCGATCATAAGTCGCCCCGGCGCATCGCCGGCCACCTCCAGCACCTCCGCGCACTGGTCGGCGGTCAGCGCCATCGGCTTCTCGCACAGCACGTGCCGACCGGCCTGAAGCGCCGCCACGCAGTGCTCGGCGTGCAGGAACGTCGGCAGACAGATATCCACCAGGTCCACGTCGGCGGACTCGATGAGATCCATCCCGCTCTCGAAAAGCTGGTGTTTCTCGGGGTCCACAACCCCGGCCCCCTCGCCGATGTTGATCTCCAGCGCCTCCTGGTCCGGCTCCAACTTCTCCTCCACCACATCCGCCACGGCGGTCACCTGCGCGCCCTCGACGTGGTCGTAACACGCCAGGTGCTTCCTGCCCATTCCGCCCAGCCCGATGACCCCTACCTTGATCATTATCGGACCCTCCGCGAAGACATTGTCTTGCCCGTTGCGACAATCGCCTGTATTTTATGCGGTGGCGGATCGTTTTCAAGACTCGCATCGCATCTGCGGGGGAGAATCGGGTTGAGCATCGGAACCGGCCTGTTTCGGCTGCACAGAAAGGTCATTGATCGCGACCGGGGCGGCGTGGGCATCTCGTGCCTGCGCGGCGCGCTCTGG
Source organism: uncultured candidatus Brocadiaceae bacterium (assembly GCA_964448935.1). Classification (GTDB taxonomy): domain Bacteria; phylum Planctomycetota; class Brocadiia; order SM23-32; family SM23-32; genus CAYVBE01. Next base: position 950 of record CAYVBE010000217.1, on the reverse strand, counting down.
GCGGCGAGCGGCGTATACGGCCTGGGCGTGCGGGCGCGAAATGCGCTCTACCGCCGGGGCTGGCTGCGCGCGCATCGGGCCGAGGTCGCGGTCATCAGCGTGGGCAACATCACCGCGGGCGGCACGGGCAAGACGCCCCTGGTCGCCCATCTGGCGCGGTTCCTGCTCATCCATAACCGCCGGCCCGTCATCCTGTCCCGCGGATATGGGAAGCACGGAGACGTGGACGACGAGAACGCCATGCTGGGCCGCCTGGCCGAGGGCATTCCCGTCGTGGTCAACCCCGACCGGGTGGAGGGCGCCGAAACGGCCGTCGGCGAACTCGACGCCGACGTGCTGATCCTCGACGACGGCTTTCAGCACCGGCGCATCCATCGCGACCTGGACATCGTGGTGATAGACGCCACCCGCCCGTTCGGCGCCGGCCACCTGCTGCCGCGGGGGCTGCTGCGGGAGCCGCTGAAGGAACTCGACCGCGCCGACGTGCTGCTGCTGAACCGATCCTCCCTGGTATCCGAGGAGGAGCGGTCGCGGATCGTGGACCAACTGGACGACCTGGCGCCCGGAGCGGTGACGGCCGTCTGCCGCAACGTGCCGCAGGAGTTGCGCCCCCTGGGCGAAGGGATTGAGGAGAGCCTGGATACGGAAGAGCTTTCGCGGGGCCGATGGGTGGCCTTCTGCGGGGTGGGAAATCCGGAGGGCTTTCGCCTGACGCTGGAGCACGCCGGCTGCCACCCGGACCCGATGCTCGTCTTCTCCGACCACGAGCACTACGACGCCGACCAGGTGCAGGACATCCTGAGGCACGCCCGAGAGGCCGGCTGCGACCGGGTGGTGACCACCGAGAAGGACGCCGTCAAGGTCGGCCGCCTGCTGCCGGACGGCGCGGACCCGCCCATCTACGCGTTGCGGACCGAACTGGAATTCATGGCGGGCAGCGCGGCCTTCAC
>CAYVBE010000216.1:0-6815 GCA_964448935.1 uncultured candidatus Brocadiaceae bacterium | reverse complement strand
CAAACTGCGGAAGTTGGGTTAACGCGAACTGCCCCATGATGGTCAACTGCGAGGCGACCGATATAGACCCCGGCCTGACGTACGCGCACGCGGACGCCTGGCAGTTCTGGCACACCGACGGGCCCAATAATACCATCGTCTACAACTGCCGCGTCATGGACGTTCACTACCAGGGAATCATGTGCCGCACGGGCAGGGCCGACTCGCCCCCGGCGCGGGACGTGGCGTTCGTCAACTTCTTCATCGAACTCAGGCCGCCCCTCCGGCCGGCGTTCGAGGGCGCCGGCCCCAACAACGGCCATTCCCTCTGGATGCGCTCGACCAACCATCTGCTGCTGTGGCACTGCTCGTTCATCGGACAATCCTTCAATATCTTCGACGACAGGGATCAGTCCACGGGGGAACGGCAACTCACCACGCTCACCAATCTCAGCGTGAAAGGTTGCTACTTCGAGGCGTTCAGGCAGGACGCTCGCCACGGCGGGCGCGCGGATTTCTCGGACCTCGAGGACAATCACTGCGTCATCCCGGAGGGCGGAGTATACACGAACCCCCTCGGCACGCGCGTGACGACCGGCGAGGCCCGGCTGGACGACCGGGGCTGCCCGACGCCATCCTCGCCGCTGGTGGACAGGCTGACCGATCGGCTGGTGCCGACCGACGCCTGGGGCCGCCCCCGAGACGCACGGCCGGACGTCGGCGCCTGCGAACTCCAGCGTGCGCAGACCGCCCCCTGACAGCGCGCTCCCGGCCGGCCCGTCGGCTCATCCCCGCGCGCGGCGCTCCACGTAGCCGCGCTCGGCGCACTCGGCCACGAACTGCTCGTACTTCTCGCCGTATGCGCCCACACACTGCACGCGGGGTTGCACCTCCTTCTCGATGCGCACCATGGCTCGGGCTGCCTCCGGCAAGTCGGCATAGCGCTCGTACGAGGCCGCCAGGATGGCCGCTCCCATGGCCGCGCCGGTCAGCGCGGGCCTGAGAACCGTCCGGCCCATGGTGTCGGCCCGGATCTGCAGCCAGGAGTCGCCCGCTGCCCCGCCCCCGGCGGAGTAGATGGTGTCGCCTACACGGGCGCCGATATCGGCCAGGGTCTCGTAGGCCAGCCGCTCCAGACAGGCCACCCCCTCCAGGCAGCCCGCGAACAACTGCTCCCGGCGCTCCGGACTGCCCAGCACGAAGCCTTCCGCCTCGGGGTCTCGGAAGGGGAAGCGTTCGCCGGTGCCCACCAGCGGATAGACAGTCAGGTCGGTGGGGCTGTGGTCCAGCGCCGCGGCGCTGAGCGCCTCGGTGTCGTCCGGCCCGAAGCCCGTCTCGCGCCCCGCCACGCGGCCGGCCGCCAGGCATTCCGCCCCCGTGTTACTGGCCCCTCCGGGCAGCCACCAGCCGGCCGGGTGACGGTGGCAGTAGATTCGCCCGACGGGGTCCAGCAGCAGTTCCTCGCTGACGCCCTTGATGACCAGCGTTGTGCCGATGGTGGTGTTGTAGAGGCCGGGCGCGACGGCCCCGCCGGAGACCTGGGACGCGCAGCCGTCCGTCATGCCGGCCACCACGGGGATGCCATGCGGAAGGCCGGTGTCCGCGGCGCGCTCGCGCGTGATACGGCCGGCCGACTCGCCCGGTTTCTGAACCCGCGGCAGGCGCGAGGCGTCCAGCCCGAGGGCCTCCTCGATGAACCGCGGCCAGCGGCCCTCGAGCAGGTCGTAGCCGAACTTGAGCATGTTCGTCTGGTCCGAACGCCCCCACGCGTGGGTCAGCCAGCCGATCACGTAATCGGTGGGGCTTGTGAACAGCCGGGCCCGCTCGTAGACCTCCGGTCGGTTCTGTTTCACCCACAGAATCTTGGGCAGGCCGAAGGAGGAACTGAACCGATACCCCAGCCGGTCGGTCAGGTCAATGCCGGCCCGCTGCACCTGCTCGGCTTCCCCGCGGCTGCGCCGATCGTTGTACATGATGGCCGGCATGAGGGGCGCGTGCTCGGAGTCCAGGGCGCAGAGCGTCCCGCTGGTGCTGGTTACGCCCACGGCCGCCACGCGGTCCGCCGGCACGTCCCCAAGCGCCTGTGCCAAAGCCCGGCGCACGGCCGCGATCCACGCCCGCGGTTCTTGCTCCCGCCACCCCTCGGACAGGGAGGTCTGCTCCAGGCTGAAGGGCACCTCGCCCGCGCCCATCGGCCGCCCGGCGGGATCCACCACCAGACACCGGACCCCCTGCGTGCCCACGTCAATACCTGTGAACAACGACGCCATCTCGGACGGCTCCTTCCCGGAAGGTTTGCTCACCGCACTTCGCGCGCTGGCGCGTAGAGGTTCGGGCGGGGGCTGAAGCCGCGCATAATGGTGCGCAGCCCCTCTTCCCCGAAGAAGGCGACCACCAGCGCCTCTTCGTCCTGCCGCAGGATGGTGGCACTTTCGCCGGTCTCCCGCGCCGAGACGGCGGGGAACAGCCCCGACAGCGCGGGGGTTCCCTCGTCGGCACTGATGATGACCAGCCGCCCCTCCTGCTCCTCGTCATCCGGCAGGCTGCGCTGCACTTCGAGCGTTATCCCCGTGCGTTTCTCGATATCCTCACGCAGGCGTCTGGCGGCCTTCCAGGCGGATTCGCCCTCCAGCGCCACCAGAGTCCACTGCGGCAGTCCGTCGCGCACGAGGGGGATGCCCTGCCAGTAGAGGTCGGGCCCTGCGTCCGCCGGCGCGTAGTTCGCCATCCTCGACAGCACGTCGAGGACCGTCAACCGGGCGGCCGAGAATTGCTCAAGGGTCGGGCGCCGCTTGCCCCGTGGTGGACTCACCCGATAGACGGAGCGAAAGGGGCGCGGCTCCCGATGTATGGTCAGGAGGCAGTGCTCGGCGGGACCAATGACGCTCTCCAGCCTCTCCCTGAGCAGCAGCAATTGGCGGTTGCCGGACGACTGACCCTGCGGCAGCGACTCGGTCTGCCATCGTGCCTCCCGCCAGAGGGCGACCTCCTGCCGCGCGTCGCGCAGCACGTGCCACACGGCAAGCTGGCGGTCCACGGCGGTGCGGGGTGGGTCGCATGTGACCATCGCGCCGGCCAGGCCCTGCCAGGCGGCCGCCCAGAGGGCAGCCCTCACCTCCAGAACCGCGCGGCGCCAGTTCGCCCCCCGAAGGTTCAGATGGGTCCATACCGGCTCCTGCCCCGACAGGGCCGCCGCCCGCACCAAGTCGGGCACGGCGTCCGGGGGACAGCCCTGGTGCACCGCGATGAACTTCGGCCCGGAAAGTTGCGACAAGAGATCTGCCGAGGGCACGTGTTCCCCCAACAGGGCGGGCGTCCAGCCGTTTTGCCCCGCGGCCGGAGCGACTTCGGGCCCGGCGGCGTCCGTCAGAACCACCCAAACGGGGTAGGGATAAGGCAGCGCAGTCCGGGACGCGGCGTAAACTGGGGGAAGTGTGCCGCCCCCGGCCCGTGAGGCCAGAAAGCTGAACGCCGACCTGAGGGCCGCGTGGCGGAGGGCATCGGGAGCCCCTTCGGGCAGCGTCAGTGCATCCACTCCGTAACCCCGCAGCTTGGCCAGCAGCGGCCCGGGCGCCTCGCCACGACTCCACGGGCCGTCGTACCACAGCCCGAACGAGTGAGGGCCGGGGGCGGGCCTGTCCTGAACGACCACCTTGAACGGAACGCGCAAAACGCCAGGACCGCTGAACACCAGATCGCCGCTGTAGACGCCCGGGCTCAGGACGGCCCCGTCGGCCGTCAGCGCCACCCAGGCGGTCTCGCCCGCGCCGAGGGCGAGCGTGGTGCGGGGTGTCAGGCGCGCCGGCTCTCCGGCGGGTTCCTCGACCATCCACAGGTCTACCGCCGCCGGGGGCACCGAGGTGGGGCCAACCCCCACCGAGGTCTCACCGGCCATATTGAAGCGGAGGCTCTCGATATCCTGCAGCGCCCGCACGCCGAAGAACAGCGTCCGCTCCTCCCCGTTGGTCAACACCATCTCGACCACACGCAGCTCCGGCCGGTCGGCCGCGCCGTCGAAATGCCAGGCCAGAAATCCCCGCTTGCGCTGCTCCTCCGTGGCCGACGCCGCTGAATGCCGCGGCCAGCCGCCCGGCAGGGGCTCGACCGCCGGCGGCTCGGGCGAGGCCGTCTGCGGCGGCGGCGATGCGACGGCGGCTTCCGAGGGGACCGCGAAACGCGCCATCAGCTGCCCCGTGCTGTAGACCTCGTGCAGCAGCCACGCCGGCGGCTGCTCCCGCCGCCCGGACCGCGTCTCGTCCTCCCCCACGCTCAGGGAAGTCAGCCGGTCGAACAGGACCGGGTCACAGGGCTCCCCCTCCCCGCCGGAAGCGTCATAGGTCCGCGTGATGACGGAGACCTCCGGGAAGGTTTCGTCCAGGGCCGTCATGAGCACGTGGACGCGCAGGCGGTCGCCCCGCCATCGGCTCACGCTCTGCGCGGCCAGCCGGGGGGTCAGTTCGGCCAGCGCGGCGAAGTCCCGGAGCGCGGCCACGGTGATCGTCGTCTCGTAGTGGCTCCGGGCGGGCAGTGCGGGGAAGGACCATCCCACCAACACGCCGCCCTCGGGCGAACGCAGCGGCCGCAGGCAGCGGCTCCCGCCCTCGTGCAGCGCGAAGCCCAGCACGCGCCGATCCACGGGGTCGGACACCGCCAGCCAGCGCAGGTCGGCCGGGCCGGCGTCCCGGTTCAGGCGGTGCAGAAAAGGCTCCCGGGAGAACGTCTCCACGCCCCGGCCCCGGTTCAGACAGTAGAGCTGCCGGCCCGCGGCCGACCGGCCCGCCGGAAGGGCCAACGCGCGCACGGCCGGAGCGGCGCGGCCCGAAAGCGCGTAGTCGGAATGATTCTCGAACCTCAGGCGGACCCGGAACGCGGGTCGGTCCGCCCGGAAGGAATACTCCTTGATCACGCGCAGGGCCCCGGCCCGGGCCTCCATCTTCAGCCGCAGCCGGCCGTCGCTCCAGCGCTGCTCGGTGACGGAGAACGGGAAATCGGCCGTGTGGACCTCTTCGATCAGGCCGCCGTGGCCCCCCGGGTCCAGCCCGGTCATCTCGGTGCCGTCGAAGGACAGCGACACCACGCGTCCGCCGTTCTCCGGTGCTATCAGGAGGCTCATGTGCTGCGACTCGACGCGCAGCAGACGCCCCTCGTGACGAAGGGAAAGGCCGTCGGCCGGCCGCGCCTCGGCTGCAAGGGTCAACGCCAGGAGCGCCGCCGATAGCGCCGGCATCCATTGTTTTCTCAGGCTGAGCATCTCGCCTCTGTGGTCAGTTCTGGGCACCGTCTGCCGGGACCGCGCAGTTGGCTATGATAACGGTGGGCACCCGCGCGGACAAGCGCTGCCCGGCCCGCTTGCGCGTCCATCGGCGCGGGGATAGAATCCCGTTGGAATCCCATGCCTTCTGAAAAGGACACGCCGATGCAACCGGACACTACGATGAAGGCCGTCTACCTGATGGAACCGGAAAAGACGGAGCAACGCGAGATACCCGTGCCCCGGCCGGGACCGCTGGAGGTGCTGGTGAAGATGAACGCCGTGGGCGTCTGCGGGTCGGACGTCCATTATTACGAGCACGGCCGCATCGGCAACTGCCGCGTCGAGGAACCCCTGATCCTGGGGCACGAATGCGCCGGCGTGGTGGTGGAAACCGGCGATCAGGTGAGTTCGTTGCGGGAAGGGGACCGCGTGGCGCTGGAGCCCGGCATCCCTTGCCGGCGCTGCCGCCACTGCCTGAGCGGGCGATACAATCTCTGCCCGGACGTGGTCTTCATGGCCACGCCGCCCGTGGACGGCGCGTTCTGCGAGTACGTGACGTCGCCCGAGGATTTCGCCTACCGGCTGCCCCAGGGGGTGAGCATGGAGGCCGGCGCCACCATCGAGCCCCTGGCGGTGGGCATGCACGCCTGCAACCTGACGGGGCTGCGGCCCGGCGAGAGCGTGGTGGTGCTGGGCGCAGGGCCCATCGGCCTGCTGGCCGTCGCCGCTGCGGCCGCCTACGGCGCAACCAGCATTACGGCAGTAGACCTGCTGCCGAACCGCCTGGAAGTCGCGCCGCTTCTGGGCGCCACTGCTACGGTAAACGCTGCGGAGACGGACGTGGCCGAGGAACTGAGCGGGACGGCGGACGTGGTACTGGAGTGTGCCGGCGTGCCGCAGACGGCGGCGCAGGCGTTTGACGTCGCGCGCCGGGGCGGGCGCGTGGCCTGGATAGGCATGGGCGGCGACCGGGTGGAGGTGCCGCTGGGAAAGGCCCAGGGCAAGGAGGTCTCCGTGCATCCGATCTTCCGCTACGCCGGCGTATACGGGGCGGCGGTCAACCTGATGGCGGCCGGCAGGATAGATACGGACGCCCTGGTGACGCACCGGTTTGAGTTCCCACGCGTGCAGGAAGCACTGAGTTTCTGCGCCCACAACCGGGAAAGTTCGTTGAAAACCATGGTGATTTTCGGCTGAAACGGGCCGAAAAGGCAAATAAGTGCCTTGTTTTCCGATTTGGCCCTTGACAGCGCCGGGGGAGGCTGTAGTATTATCTGGGTGCCGTTAGGGACGGATTTTTTCTAACCTCAGTCGAGGAGGGCCAGTCTATGGCGAAGGAAATGCTGGTCGTCGGGACGAAGGTCAAGAATTACGTCAAGGAAAAGGGCCTCATGAGCGCCGCGGAGTTGTTAGACGCGTTAAACGATTCAGTGTACGATCTGCTGGACGACGCGATCGAGCGCGCTCAGGCCAACGGACGCAAGACGGTCAAAGGACGCGACGTGTAGACACCCCGTTTTGCACAAATAGAAAGCCCCGCCCGGAAGAGCGGGGCTTTTCGTTTGTACCTCGGCTAGTGGTC
>CAYVBE010000215.1:0-6825 GCA_964448935.1 uncultured candidatus Brocadiaceae bacterium | reverse complement strand
GTCGCTGCCGATGAACAGGTCGGCCCGCGCCAGCAGGCTCACCAGTTGCTGCAGGTTCGCCGTGCGCGGCGCCAGGGACCCGGGCCTTTTCATCAGCAGCACCACATCTTCGGCCAACTCCCGCTCGTTCGGGCCGTAGCTGACCAGCACGTCCGCGTTCTCCTCCGCCGCCAGTCGGTCAGCCACCCGCGAATAGCGGGCGGGTATCCAGCGCTTGAACGAGGCCCATTCACTGGTGCCGGGGTGAATGATCACCAGTGGGCCGTCGCCAGGCCCGCGCTCCAGCGCCTCGTCTATGGCTCGTGTGTTCTCGTTCGAACAACCGAGGATCGGGGTGGCGTATTGCGTGGGGATCCCCAGCCCGGCCAGGAGCGCCAGGTCGCGTTCAATCCGGTGGACCCCCTCGCGGGGGGCATCCACTTCCAGGTTCTGCACCAGATGGCTCATCTCGCGGCTGATGCCGCTGGCGAATCCCACCCTCAGCGACGCCCCGGCGGCCTGAACGATCCAGGCGCTCTTGAGACTGCTCTGGAAATCCACCGAGATGTCGAAATTGCCCTCGCCCAGCCGTCTTCGCAGCGCGGGCCCCTCCTTGATCAGACGGGGCCAGCGCAGCGGGTTGTGCAGCATCCGGCCCCAGTCCTTCCTGGGCACCACGAACAGCTCGTCTACGTAAGGATGATCGCGCAGCAGGTCGGCGAACCGGTCCTCGACGACCCAGCCGATGTGGGCGTCGGGGCGCTCCCGGCGGAGCAGCGTGAGGGCGTTCAGGGCATGAACCACGTCCCCGAGGCCGCTCAGGCGTATGCAGAGTATCCGCCCGCCGGTCTGTCTCTCGCAAATGCTCATATGTCTCCGGTTCCCTCGGTCTCCAGCGCCGCTTCCTGCAAAGCCCTGGTCCGGGCGGCCAGCCCCGTGATCGTGAGGCCGGACAGACCGCAGACGGCCGTCTCGACGCGGTCGGAAAGCGGCTCGATCCAGTGGTTGGGGATCCGCCCCGCCCCGAGCAGCGCTCCCGCCACGGAACCGGCCGTCGCGCCGTTGCAGTCGGTGTCCAGGCCCGCCTCCACCGACAGCCCGATGGTGCGCGAGAAATCCTTCTCGCCCCACAGAAGAGCCATGGCCACGATGGCAGCGTTGTTTATGGTGTGTACGCCATGGTAATCCGCGTAGGTCTCCAGGACCCTTTCCATCGCTTCGTAGGCGTCCAGCCCTTCGGCATGCCACGAAATCACCTGCCGGATGGCATCTGCCAGCCGGCAGTTCTCCGGTATCTCGCTCAGCCCGATCTCGATGACCTTGGGCATATTATCCGCCACGAAGGCGGCGGCCAGCATGGCGGCCACCCACATCTCACCGTAAATGCCGTTTTTCGTGTGGCTTATGCAGGCATCCCGGAAGGCCATGTCGGCCGCTTCCTGTGGCCTGCCGGGGCAGACGTAGCCGAAGGCGTCCGCCCGGATCTGTGCGCCGATCCATTCACGGTAGGGGTTTCGGTGCGTCGCGCTTTCGGGCGGCTGGATGCCGTTCACCAGGTTTCGGTAGGCGGCGCGCTCGGCGGTGTAGGTCTTGTGGAACGGCAGGTTGTCGAGCCAGAAATCGGCCACGTCGCGCGGGGTGAAATCCCGTCCGCAAGTCTCCAGTACGCGCAGCCCAACGATGGTGTAATCAACGTCGTCGTCGCGCGCACCGCAGGTGATGTTGCCCCGCAGGAGGCGCCGGACGCCCTCCCCAGGCGCCGCCTCGCCCGCCTCCATCGCGGACGGCGGCAGGTAGTCGTCCATGCGCTCCACGCCGCAGTGTTTCATCAGGTCTACTATCCTTGCCCGGCTGGCCCCCTCGACGGGTTTGCCCAACATGCAGCCCGCCACACGTCCCTGCCAGGCACCCAGCGTGGCGTCCTGCAGTTGCTGCTCGCTGAGGGCCGCCGCCAGGTGGCGCGGCCCGGCGGGCCGACGGGCGCGGATTTCGTCCAGCGCGCTGGGTTCCTCGTAGGGGAAGTCGGCCGCCGGCTTGAGCGCCTCCAGCCCTTTCACCAGCGCCCGGGCTTTCTCGATTCCGTCGGGAGCATCGGAATCCTTCAGCAACTCCACACGCCTCTCCAACTCCCACGTATCGCAGCCCTGCTCGGAAAGGACCTTCAGCTCCGCGGCGGCGTAGTTCAGCAGATCTTCGACCGTCTCGCTCATTGCGTTCTCCGGAAGACAAGGGGAAGTCAGCTAATTGGTATCACAAAAGGGACTTGCCTTCAACGGCGTCAGCCACGTTGCAGGGACGACCGGCCGCCCGTACAATGGGCGACTTGCTGTCGGCTCTGCATCATCCGCCGGGGAAACCACCTCACATGCTGCTGCCCTTTCTGTTGTGCATGCTCATCGTATACGTTCCCCCGCCGGGGGGCGCACCCCTTCTGGGCCTCGCGGCGGCCGCCGGCGGGACGGGCGCCCTGGCTCTGGTCTACGCCGTGTTCTGCCTCTTGAGCACCAGCCTGGCGCTTCGCCTGGCGCGGTCCGACCGGGCCGCTCTCCGGCGCATGGCCGACGGCCTCTTCACGTTCCTGAAGGGCCTGATGGTGGGCCTTGTGGCCGCAAGCGTGTTCGTATTGCAGTGGCCCACGGTGCCGGGGCGCCTGCTGGGCCTGCACCGGTGGGCGGTCCTGGTGGACGAATTGCTGCTCCTGCTGCCCATCTTGATCATGGCGGTGGCGCTGATGGCCGCGCGGTATCGCTTCGAGTCCCGCCGCCACCGGGTCTCGGTGAACCTGGTCCGGTACCTGTGGCTGCGCTGCCGCGTGGAGCTGGGCATCGTGCTGGCGCCGTGGCTGACGCTGGTGCTGGTAACCGACCTGACCTACGCCATCTTCGCCGGGTCATCCGTGGCATCGCAGGCGGACAGCGTGGCGACCGGCACGCTGTTGATCCTGCTGGTGGTGTTCAGCCCCGTTCTGCTCAGGCTGATCTGGGCGACCTCCCGCCTGCCGGAGGGGGACCTGCGCGACCGACTGGAGGACCTTTGCGAGGAGCACGATTTCCGCTGTCGCGACATACTGCTCTGGCACACCCACCGCCACCTGGCCAACGCCGGTGTGGTGGGACCGACGCCCCTGGTGCGCTACGTGCTGCTGACGGATGCCCTGGTGGAGCACTTCACGGCGGACGAGATAGAGGCCGTCTTCGCCCACGAAATGGGCCACGTGGCGCGGCATCATCTGCCGTTCTACCTGCTGCTCGCCGCGGGGTTTCTGTTCTTCTACGCCACGCTGCTGGACCTCTTGGCACTGACGGGCTGGGTGGGTCCTCTGAAGACCATCCTGGCGCTGGAGATGACCTTCGAGCAGGCGGTGATCCTGCTGACGTTCGCCGGCGTTTACTGGGGGGTGATCTTCGGCTTCATCTCTCGGCGGATGGAGATGGAGGCGGACCTGTTCAGCTTCCGGGCCTCCGACCGACCGGAGGCATTCCTGACCGCACTGGACAAGCTGGGCGCGCTGAGCCGCCGACCCCGGAAGAAGTCATTCTGGCGACACTTCAGCATAGACCGGCGCATGGAACTGCTGGAGCGTCTGCTGGAGATGCCGAAGCTGGCGGACAGGTTGCAGCGCAAAATCAACGCGCTGAAATGGGCCCTCGGCGGCCTGGTGCTGGCCGCCCTCCTGCGCCTGCTCCTGGCGCGCCCGGAGATATTCCGTCTCTGGTAAGGCCCGCTCAGAGTATCATCTCGGTGACCACATACTCTAAGGGCTCCAGGAAGCTGCACAACTCGGCGCGGAACAGCATGGCCACCACGGCGCCGATGCTGAGGAAGGGGCCGTAGGGCATGACGTGCTCGTCGCGGAAGATCAGCAGCGGAATGCCGTAGGCCAGCCCCACGAAGGGCGCGACGAAGAAGGCGGCCAGGGCGACCTTCCACCCGAAAAACGCCCCCACCATGGCCAAGAGCTTGGCATCGCCTATCCCCATCGCCTCCCGCCGGAACACCAACGCCCCCACCACCGCGACGAAAAGGACCAGCAGCCCGCTTCCCAGGGCGCCGATGGCGGACCCGAGAAGCCCGTCCAGATTCCACAGGCCGGTGAGGCTCTCGAAGCTGTGATACGGGGCCGCGCCGACGTGGAGCTGCGGCATCAGCAGCCCCGTCAACAGGCCGCCCACCACGCCGAACAGGGATATCTCGTCCGGGATGATGAACCAGTCCAGATCAATCGCGCTGGCGGCGATCAGCAGGCACCCCACCATCATCATGATCATCAGTTCGCCGACGCCCGCCCGGCCCTGTATGCCCTGGCACAGATAGATGAGGGCAAACAGGAGCCCGGTCAGGGCCTCCACCAAGGGATAGCGCCAGGAGATGACGGCGCCGCAGTCCCGGCAACGGCGTCCCAGCATCAAAAAGCTCAGGATGGGAACGTTGTCGTACCACCGTATCCGGTGCTCGCACTCCGGGCAGAAAGATCGTCGCGGCTCCGACACGCTCAGCCCGCGCGGCAGGCGGTAGATGACCACGTTCAGGAAACTGCCGACCGCGCTGCCCAGCGCGAAAAGGAAGAGCAGGATCACCACCTGCACCTCAACCGGCAGCATGGTCACCAAGTTCTCCCTCCCCGAAAGAACGGCCCGAGCCCGCGGCTCAGCACATCACGAGCCGCCCGAACGTTCCCGGATTCCGCCTCTGGCCACTGCGCCCGGTCCAGCTCAGACGCAGGCTGCGCTCCCCGTCCTCGTCGTGACTGGTCAGGCTCAGGTCGAAGCCGATCACGCCCGGCACGCCTTCCACCTGCGAGAACATCTCCCAGGGGATGGCGCAGTCCACCCGATAGCCGGTCGCGGAACGGGTCAGCCGGACCTCCACGTCGCCGTCCCCGCGCACGTCCACCACCGGATCCGCGTCGGGATCGGCCGCGGGACATACGGTCACGTGGGTCACGCCTTCCGTGTATCGTCCGGAGCCGATCTCGCGCGGCTCGCGGCCGTCCAGGAAGATGCGCAGCCCGTCCGCGCCGGATGCGTCTTCGCCTTCGGCAGGCCGCAGCAGGTCGTCCTCCACGTCCGCCCAGACGTAGAGGTTCTGATCGTTCCACGCGGCGGAAAAGTCAAAGCTATGCCCCGCCACCATGTCGCCGGATGCCACCAGGGGATGCATGGGTGAGGGCACGTGCAGGCTGTCGGCAGGCCGCTTCGCGGGGTCCAGCTCGTAGTCGTCCGCGCGGCGGGCCGCGGCGGCTACGTGGTGGAAGTGCTCCAACCTCTCGGTGCCGTCGTAGCTGACCGCCGTGTCCAGGCTCAGCGTCCGCAGCGGCGGGCGCAGGCGCACCTCGATGTCCTTCTGCCGCCGGGCGTAGGGCTTCATGCCCGCCTGGATTTCCTCCGGCCAGACCTGATCCTCCGCGTGGGGTTGGAACCGCACTGTGGCGTCCCGTTCGGCGTCCGAGAAGTTCTTCAGGTAATAGCGGGCCTTCAGACGGATCAACTCGTCCTCGGGATCGTACTCGCCGCCCCTGAGTTCCAGCCAGCCGCCCACGTCGCCGGCACGCCGGTCCAGCACTTCGACGGCCTCGGCCAGCCGGGCCGGTATGTCCAGGTCCTGCGGGCAGGGCTCGATGCACTTTCCGCACAGCCGGCAGAGCGCCGCCTTGCCCGTCAGCGACTCGTAGCGGGAGCGCGCCTCTTCGGTCAGCCCAAACACGCGCTCCAGGTTGAGTATCTCGAAGTTCGCCGGGATCTCCACGCCCTCGGGGCACGGCATGCAATAGTTGCAGCCGGTGCAGTAGAGGCCGGCCAGCTTCTTACGCTCTTGGATGGCCCCCTTGATCCGGTCCTGGTCCTCCTGGGTGAGTTCCCCGGCCCGCGAGACGGTCTCCACGTTCTCCTCGAGCTGCAGCATGGTGGACATGCCGCTCAGGGCGATCGTAACGTTCTCGTTGGACAGCACGAACCGCAGCGCCAGGTCGGGTGTGCTCTTCACATCGCCCACCAGCTCCCGCGCCCGGTCACTGGGATACCCCAGCCGACCGCCGCCCACCGGACCCATCACCGTGACGCCCATGTCGTGCTCCGCCGCGTAGGCGATGCCCTCCTCCAGGTCCTGATTGAGCAGGTTGTACTGCAGGGTCACCGACTCGAACAGCCCTGTGTCAATGCACTTCTTCAGGCTCTCCAGCGACCCGTGGAAGGAGTGGCATATATGCCGGATCAGGCCCTGTTCTTTAGCCTTCAACACCTCCTGATACAGCCCGTCCTGCCCCGCCACGGCCCTCTCGAATTTCTCGTAGTTCATGCCGTGGAAGTTGTAGACGTCAATGCAGTCGGTGCGCAGCCGCTCCAGCGAGTCCTCCAGATTCTTCCACCAGCCATCCTTGTCGTCCTTGTCGTAATGGTGGTTCTTGGTGGACAGGATGACCTCGTCCCGAATGTCCTCCATGGCCTCGCCGAGCACGCGCTGGCTGTCGCCGCCGCAGTACATCACGGCGGTGTCGAAGTAGTTGATGCCCAGCTCCACCGCCCGATGCAGCATGGGGATGGCCTTCTCCCGGTCCACCTTCCCCTTTGACGCCATCGGCAGCCGCATACAACCAAAACCCAGTCGCGAAACCTTCAACCCCGTCGTGCCCAATGTTGCGTACTGCATGAGTACTCCCTGAATATGATTCCCGGCAAAAGATGGGCGTGCCGCCGTCCCGCGGCAGGCCGCTGATTGCAGAAGATGCGCCCGCGTCGGTCCATCCAGACAAGGGTACGGCAGGAAGGATAGCTCTGCAAGTGTCTGCACGTGGAACCAGGGTCATTCAATTATCGGTTTTCTGTTGTCCTTTCCGGATCACCGCTGCGC
>CAYVBE010000214.1:0-6841 GCA_964448935.1 uncultured candidatus Brocadiaceae bacterium | reverse complement strand
GGGATAGTCGCGCTTGGCCTGGCCGGACATGGTGTACCAGGACAGGTGCTGACAGCGCAGGTTGACCCCCAGGGCCGCCTGCCAGTCGCCGCCGGCCTTGTGCCCCTCGAAGGGCCAGTCCCAGCCGGTGCAGCCATAGAGTTCACTGAGCATCCAGCGCCGCCCGGTCTGGCGCAGCACGCTGGAGCACTGCTTCGCCGTGGTGTACTCGTAGTTGTGTTCGGTCAGGATGTCAATGCCCGGCGCCTGCATGAACTCGTAGAACCGCATCGGCGCGCCGCCGACGCGCGACTGGCTGATCAGTGACGATTCCGCCAGCGCGTGGCCGGTGAACTTCAGACCGTTCTCCTCGCACCAGTCGTAAATCTGCCGCGCGAAGGCGTCCACGAACAGGAACGTCTTGCAATCGTGATAGTGGTGTCGCTGCGGGGATATCTCCTGCCCGTCCACCTTGAAGAAGATGTGCGGCAGGTGATCCAGGATGTCGTAGCCGTAGCGCTGCCGGAAGTGCCGGGGGAAATCGGCGCTCCACGGAACGCCCACCGCCTCGCGACTCTCCACGAGGCCGCTGCAGAAGACCTGCCCGTGGTGCGGCTCGTCGGTGAAGATGCCGGGCACCACGGTGCCGAAATCCTCCCCGTTCTCGCGGCGGTATGCCTCGTGGGTCACCTCGATAAACTTCTCGACCGCCTCGTAGCTCATCGTGTCCAGGTAGGTGGCGTCGTTGAACCAGGAACTCGGCTCGTCCGCGCGCACGAAGAAGGCCAGCACCTTCGCGCCGTCGGGGGCGTCGCCCGCATCCTCGATCCTGCGGACCTCCCTCGCGATTACCCCGTCCACCTGCGCCGCGAACAGGGCCAGCGGCGGCGTCTCGAACTCCGCCCCCCCCGGGTCGCAGGCGATCATGAACAGGTTCTTGTGCTGATACTTCGGATCGCAGGTCACCAGGCCGCCGGCCGCCCCGCTGGGCCAGCGGTCCTCGTCGTAGAGCCACGCCTCCATGCCCAGCTTACGGGCCTCGTCCACGCAGGCGTCAATCATGCGGAACCATTCATCGGACAGATACGGGGTGGCCAGTCCGACGCGGGAGTGCATGAAGAACCCGCCCAGCCCCATCCGGTGCATCACGCGCACCTGCCGGCGCAGCTCCTCGGCCTCCAGCTTGCCGTTCCACGCCCAGAAGGGCTTACCGCGGTATGCCGCTCCGGGGTTCTCAAACTCGTCGTGCAGTTCTGCCATGGTCTTGCGTCCTCAAGAGGGGTGTTTCGTCAGTGCTCAGGCCTTCACTCCTCGGGTGCTTCGGGCACGTTGGCGCCGACGCTCTTGGGCACCAGCAGCCGCCGCGGGGCGTCCATGATGTACACCTTGTCGGTCCACGGCTCTCCCTCGGGCGCCGCCTCGATGGCGCCGAAGCTGGAGTGCATGGTGGCGCTCAACACGTCGCAGTGGTGGATCAACAGCGCCTCCGGCGTGCGCGGCAGCACGGGCGAGCCCCACTCCAGCTTGCCGTGATGGCTCAACACCACGTGCAGCAGCAGCGTCTTCACGTGCGCCGCCTCCCCGGCGTTCTCGGGCGGCACGGAGGGCTTCACCGCGCTGTCCCACAGGTTGCTGAGCATGGAGCCGCTGATGAATATGTGGTCCAGAAGCTCGCCGGTCTCGGTGCGCTGGCTGATGCCGGTGTTCAGCTCGTAAGTGTTGATCTTGCCCACGTCGTGCGTGGCCGCCGCGCAGAGCACCAGGTCGCGGTCCAGCTTGTCCGCGTAGAGCCCGCAGATGCGGTCGGCCAGGTTCCAGACCTCCAGCGTATGCTCGATCAGGCCGCCCTGGTAGTTGTGATGGTGGAAGCTGGCGGCGGGGCTCTCCATGAAAGCGGTCGCGAAGGAGTTGTTGGAGTGCAGCTCCGCCATGAGTTTTTTCAGATAGGGGTTGGAGAACTCCTCGCGGTCCCAGTCGAACAGCGTCTCGAAGGCCGCCTCGACGTCCACGTCGGTGTGGCGCACGTAGGGGGAGAGGTCGTATTCGTCGGGTTTCAGGACCGTGTAGCGCTGGATGTTGAGCTGCTTCTGCCCGCGGTACTCGTCCACGCGCGCCAGCACCTCCAGGCCGACGCCGGATTTGATCTCCGCGCCGATGCTGTCGCTCCAGACCTTGCCCTCGATCTGCCGTCCGCCCTCGGTGTTGAGGGTCAGGGAGTAGTAATTCTGCCCCCGGCGGTCCACACCCAATCGCGCCTCGGCCACCAGGAAGACCTCGTCGGTCAGGAGCTGTCCGGCTTCCAGCGAGTCAATGTCCATAGCCTTCCTTCGCTCATGATCAGGGGAATGCGGTCGAACGGTCAAAGTAGTTTGCGCCCCGCGTTTTGTCAAGTGGGTCGCCCCGCGGGCGGCTTGCGGGCGGGTACGCATGTGGCGCCGGCGCCCCGCCGTCGTTGCGAGCCCGCGCCGTTCAGCGGGCGGGGCAATCTCGCCGTTTGGCGCCGAGAGCCCGTGGCGCACGGAACCCGTGAGGTCACTTCGGGAGCGCCCTGCGGAGAGGCGGCGGCTACGGAATACGGCGCTCTTCCAGGGCTTGTGGCGTAAATCCGGGGATGTGTTTCTCGTTCCACTCCGCGTTGACCTGGCGCAGGAACTCGCGGTAATCGGCGTAGGCGCTCATCTCCACCTCGTTCAGGAACAGCGCCTTGCCCGGCTTCTGCAGTTGCTTCACCAGCTCCGCCTCGCTGGAGCGGAGGTAGGCATGCGAGACGCCGCCGGCATGCAGCAGGTCAGCGACCGCCCATACAACTTCTCCGAGTTGGCGCCGGCGGCGTCTTCCGCTCCATGGAAATGGTGCCGGTGATCGGCCTTATCGGCCTGGGAGTGCAAGGCTGGGACGCCTCCTGTCGTTTTGCCAGCAAGGGGCCTGATATCGTCCCCCCAGGAGAACGGTCTGCGATCGTTTCCAGTCTCTGGCCCAATACCCGACGGTCGCCCGCGCCATCTACCGCGGCGACGGGCTCATCCTGGTGGAGTCGGTGAAGGCGGATATCGGTATTGAAGGGCGGGAGATACAGTCGGTGCGCCTGCTGGACCACGACGGGCGCCGCACGGACCGCACGATCTCCGTCGAGGGCGGGGGCTTCACCATAGACGGCTCGCGCGACAGGACGATGTACTACGAGGTACCCCTGAAGTAGTCAGCCGACAGGAGGTCCCGGTGGCGGGTGATGGATGGCTCACGGTGTTTCTCATCGTCCCGGTGCTGCGTCCCTGTCCGATTCTGCCGTCTTCCGCGTGCCTCAGCAGCTGAGAGGCAGGCTGGAGCTTCTGCCGGTCAGCCGAGGTGGGCCCTGCGGTAGTCGGTGGGGCTCCGGGCGGTGTGCCTCTTGAAGGCGGTGGCGAAATAGCGCTGATCGGGGTAGCCCACCCGCCGCGCCACCCGCTGGACCGGCATGTACGGCAGGTCCAGCAGCAGCCGCTGGGCCTCCCGCATTCGCAGGTTCAGCACGTATTGCCAGGGCGGTGTGTCGAACACACGCGACCACCATTGCCGGAATGTGGAGGGACTGAATGCGAAGCGCTCGGCCAGATCCTCCAGGGTGAACTCCTCCCCCAGGTGCGTCTGCATCCACTGTTCGGCGGCGTAGATGCGGCGCAGCGGTTCATGCTTCACGTTCCCTCCGGAGCCGAATCTGCTGGTCAGGAGCATCAGCCGCACCAGGGCGTCCAACTGATCGGGCACTCCCGGCGCGGCGGGATTTTCCATCAGGCGTTCGGCGTGGGAGCGGTAGGCTTTCATCGCCGGGACTTCGCCCATCCGCCAGGGTTGCTCCGGCCAGTCCGCCAGTTGCAGCTCCGGGGAGTTCTCGGTGAAGACGGCGTTGAATTCGTCCCACGTCTCGTCGGGCCCGTACTGATAGCGATGCCCCGGCCGGGCGAGGAAGACGGCGGGTGCCGTGACGTCGTATTGCGCGTCTTGGTGCATCAGCCGCCCCTTGCCCCGGAAGATGAACATCGCCGCCGGCCGGGCAAAGATGTGATCGACCGAGTGGGCCAGGCCGGTTCGCCAGCCGAGTGCGTAGAGCCACGGTCCGTCGGTCTTCCGTGGATGGTCAAGGAGGCATGTAGTCATATATCGAACATATCCGAGCGGAAAACAGACATAAGAAACCTTTACTGACCTTCTGCAAGCCCATATACTGTACTCTCGTTCTGGAGGAATCTCAAACACATCAGTGAACCCTCGTCGGGAGCTTCGGAGCCGCCGGCGGCCGGGAGGAGAGTAGGATTCTCACCGCAGTTTCATCCCCTGGGAGACAGAAAAATGAGCGGTTCGGTTTACGAAGGTGTGCGGGTGCTCGATTTCACACAGTACCAGCAGGGCCCCGTGGCCACGCAGATGCTGGGAGATTTCGGGGCCGAGGTCATCAAGATCGAACGCCCCGGCAGCGGAGACGGCTTCCGGGGCAGCAGCGCCACCGGCAGCCTCGGCGCCGTGGAAAGCGGTTACAGCAAGGCATTCGTCGCCTGCAATCGGAATAAGAAAAGCATCACCGTCAACCTGAAAAGCGAGAAGGGCACGCGGATCGTCCACGACCTGGTGAAGGTCTCGGACGTGGTGGTTTCCAATTTCCGCCCCGGCGTGATGGAGCGGCTGGGGCTGGGATACGAGCAGTTGAGCGAGATCAACCCCCGGATCATCTGCGCTTACGGCACGGGTTACGGGCTGAGCGGGCCCGACCGCGAGACGCTGGGGCAGGACATGATGGCCCAGGCCCGCGGTGGCCTGGTCAGGGGCGATCCCCCCCCGCACCGTCGGCTTTAACCTCTGCGACCAGATGGGAGGTTTCCTGCTCGCCATGGGCGTGATGCTCGCGCTGGCTGCGAGAGAGAAGACGGGCCGGGGCCAGATCGTCGATTCCAACCTGCTCAACGCCGCCGTGGTGGCCGACAGCCTGGGGGCTACCACCTATCTCAACTCGGACGACTTCACGTCCGATTCGGAACCGGAGGCCGAGGGCGAAGAGCAAGAAGAACCGAACATGCCCAACCCAACCTACGCGCTCTATCAAGCCGCCGACGGCAGGTGGGTCCACATCATCGACGCCTTCCGCAGCGAGCCCCTTCTGCGGCAGTGCAGGGCGCTGGGCATCCCGGAGGAGGTGGCCGAGGACCCCCGCTTTCAGGACGTTCACAACCTGACCCCGGAGGCCTACGAGGAGCTGAAAAACACCCTCGCCGAGGGCGTCGCGAAAGTCACCGCCGAGGAGGTGGTGGAGCGCTTCGAGGAACAGGACATGATGGCGGTTCGGGTCAATACCTACCATGAGACCTTCCGGGACCCCCAGGTGCTCCACAACGACATGGTCATCGAGGCTGAGCACCCCGAGGCCGGGAAGATGGACCTCGTGGGTTTCCCCGTCAAACTTTCCGACACGCCGGCCGAACTGCGAATGGCGCCGCCGGTGCTGGGTGAACATAATGAACAGATACTCGGTGGGGTGCTCGGCATGAGCGAGGAGGAGATCGAGGAGTTGAAGGAAGAAGGCGTCATCTGAGAGGACCTTTTCGAAGGGAGGCTTTTAGAGGTGAGCGACGAAGAGAGACAGATCATCACCGACGAAGCGGTGGAGAAGCTCCGCGTCGGTGAACTCATCGACACCTACGAGTTTACGGTGACGGACAAGTGGGTTAAGAAATACGCCATGACCATTGAGGATCCCAATCCTCTGTGGTTCGACGACGAATACGCCGAGCGAGAAGGGCGGTTCGGCCGGCGGGCGGCCCCCGCCGCGTTCTGCGTGGCAATGAACCCCATGGAGTGCAAAGGCTGCTGTCCGGCCAGCGCTTTCTGGGCGGAACTCTACGGCGTGCCCGACCACGGGCATCACTGGGGCGGGCTGGCCGCCTATAACGAGTTCGAGTACGAGAAGCCGATCTACATCGGCGACACGATAACCTGCGAGGTGCGCAACCGCCGCGCCTACGAGAAGCAGGGCTCGGAGGCCGTGCTGGTCATCGTGGAAACCGAGTATAAGATGACCAACCAGGACGAGGAGACCGTCGGGGTCGGCGTCTACGGCAACCTCGTCCAATTCGGCGACGAGGACTGAGCCCGTCCGGATCCATTCTCCACAAAGACCACAGCTAAGGAGCCATCGATAATGTCTTCCGCCCAGCTCTATTACGAAGACGTAAGCGTCGGCGACGGCGTCCGCCCGCTCTACTTCTACATGGAGCAGATGCAGTTCGTCAGGTGGGGCGACGTCACCGGCAACAGGGATGCCGGTCACTGGCACATCTGGCACAATCGCCACAAAGAGGTCTCCCCCACCGAGACCGAGCGCAGCGGTCACGACCCCTCGGTGACCGGCCAGTTCAAGATGGCCCAGATGGAAAGAATGCTCATGGACTGGGGCGGGCCGCGGACGTGGGTCAAAAAAATGTCCATCCAGTACCGCGTGTGGGATCATTTCTTCGAACTTAAGACCCTCAGCGGAACCGTCACCGGCAAGCACGAGGAAGACGGTGAATGCCTCGTCGATCTCGCCGTCGAGATGGCCCGCGAGGACGGCCGCAGGACCACCAAGGGCACCGCCACGATCGCCCTGCCGTCCGCCTCGGAGAAGGAAGAGGGGGGCGGCGAATGAAAAGGCTCCCCGCTGCCGCTGTACTGGTGTGTCTTCTCGGTTCCTGTGCGAGCGCCGGTCCGGCGGCGCCGGGCTACCACAAGCCCGCCTCGCACACCGTTGCCGCCGGCCGCCCCGCTGAGCTTGGGGTCCGGGGCAGGGCGACGCATCTCGAAATAGACCCTCTCCGAAAAGGTGTGCTGCGGGTATTTGATGCGTGACAGCGATCGG
>CAYVBE010000213.1:4106-6854 GCA_964448935.1 uncultured candidatus Brocadiaceae bacterium | reverse complement strand
AGTCTGGTGGAGCGACTGAAGATAGCTGCGGACCATGCCCTTCTTCGCCACGGGTATCTGCCTCCCATATGCAGGACGGAACGGACGACTGGATTCTACAACATCGGCGGCATCGGGACAAACGTTCCGTAGTGGCAAGGGCGCGACGGGGGTTGCAACGATCCCGCGGGACCATATACGGTGCGGCCCCCCTGCTGTCATTGCCAGCAGCGCTGGGTTGCACGAAAAATCGTTGCCATTCTTCCACGCCGCCGGAACGACGGCCGGCAATCATGTCGTTTCGGTGCGTGCGCGGCTGGCTTTCGAACGTGAACGGCGAGATTGCCGCGCCCGTGAACGACACGGGCTCGCAATGACAAAGGAGGGCAAACGGCGCGGGCTGGCCATCGCAATTGGGGGCGGATGGCCCCGGCTTCCAATGACGGTCGGGGCGGCCTGCCGCCGGCAGAGCCGGCGGAAGTGCGAAGTTCGAAGGTCGAAGGACGAAGTAACGGCAACGGCGGGACGGCACACGGCTGACCGCCGGCAGAGCCGGCGGAAGTGCGAAGTTCGAAGGTCGAAGGACGAAGTAACGGCAACGGCGGGACGGCACACGGCTGGCCGCCGGCAGAGCCGGCGGACCTCGGGATTTTCTCGGTCTACGCGGTCTCTGCGGACACGCTGCCGGCCGCGAACGATTATAATGGCCGCCCTGTGGGCGGGCGACCCACCATTTGGTCTCCGCTGCACAGGGCCGGCGGAAGTTCGAAGGACAAAGGGCGAAGGACGAAGTAACGGCGAACGGCAGAACGGCGCACGCCAACGGCCAACGACCGCGGGCACGGCTTGCCCACCGGTCGTCTGGAGGGCACCTGCCGTTGAACCCGGAACGACTTTGCCGTTCTCTGTGTTCTCCGTGCTCTCTGTGGCAAGACCGCCGTTCGTCGTTCAGCCTGGGTGATTTGTTCTCCACGTCTCGCCGTTCGCTACGCTCGCCCGGCAACCGGTGGTTGCGCCATCTCTGCGGTGGTAACGCCGTTTTGGATTTCAGGCGTTGGCTTTGGGCACGGCCAGTGTAACCGTGGTGGGCACAGATGGCGCGGCTTCAATGTATATTCTGGATGCCGCTCGCCGACATACGAGGGGGCGCGGAGGACAGAAAATGACCAAAAACCGACCATTTCCCGTCTGCGGCGGTTTTTGTGACCGCGTCGTGTCCGGGTTGTGTCGCGGTTTCCGGGTGGTTTGTCGCGTTCCGGGATGGCACGGCATTGGCCGCCGCGCGCCGCTTGCTGACCGGGAATGTCACGGTGGTGTCGGCCTGCGGCGCCCCGGTTTCGGACGGGAGCACAACGGTCGGACGCCCCCTCACTGCAAAACGAACCGAAATTGTCGGAAGGTATTATCCATAAATCTATTCCGGCGCGACCGCTGTGGACCGACGCGGGGGGCCGGGTGATTCCGCTTGCGCGCCCGGAGCGGAGCGGTTACCGTGCCGGGACGAAGGGAAATTAGCCTGCATAGAGGAGGAAGACCGTGTTCGACAAGGAACTGGCCGGGAAGATCGAGGAGTGCGGCGTGGTGGCGGTGCTGACGGTGGACCGGGCGCAGGATGCGGTGCCGCTGGCGCGGGCGCTGGTGGAGGGCGGCGCGACGGTGATGGAGCTGACGCTGCGGACGCCCGCGGCGCCGGATGCGCTGGAGGCGATCGTCGCCGAGGTGCCGGCGATGCTGGCGGGCGTGGGCACGGTGCTGAGCCCGGAGCAGATACGGGAGGTCCACGAGGTGGGCGCGGCGTTCGCGGTGGCGCCGGGGACCAACCCGCGGGTGGTGAAGGCGGCGCAGCAGGTGGGCCTGCCCTTCGCGCCGGGAGTGGCGACGGCCTCCGAGGTGGAGCGGGCCATTGACCTGGGCTGCCGGTACCTGAAGTTCTTCCCCGCCGAGCCGATGGGCGGCATGGCATACCTGAAGAGCATGGCCGGCCCTTACAGGCACCTGGGGCTGAAGTTCATGCCCCTGGGGGGGGTGAACGCGGAGAACATGGTGACCTACCTGGGCAGCCCGCTGGTGTTCGCCGTCGGCGGGTCGTTCGTCGCGAGGCGCGGGCGCATCCAGGAGCAGGACTGGTCGGGCATCACCGAGACGGCCCGGCAAGCCGTGGAGACGGCCGCTGCAGTGCGCACTTCCGACTGAGACGAGGTCCGGGACAGCCCATGGACGAATTGCGGGTTAGGAGCTACGGGACGGAAGGGCCGCTCGTGGTCGCCCTGCACGGCGGGCCGGCGGCGGTCGGCAGCGCGGCGCCGCTGGCGCGCGGGCTGGAGGGAGAGTTCCGCGTCCTGGAGCCCTGGCAGCGCGGGAGCGGCCCGGAGCCCCTGACGGTTGCGCGGCACGTGGCGGACCTGCACCACCTGATCGAGACGCGCTGCGAGGGCAGCACTCCCCCACTCGTGGGATGGTCGTGGGGCGCCATGCTGGCGCTGGCCTACGGGGCGGCTCATCCGGATGCGGTCGGCCCGATCGCGCTGGTGGGCTGCGGGACGTTCGACAGGGAGTCGCGCGCCAGGATGAAGCAGACAATCGAGGAACGCACGGACGAGGCGCTCCGCCGGAAGCTCGAGCGGTTGCCGAAGGATTTCCCCGACCCCTCGGAGCGCATGCTGGAAGCGCGCCGGCTGACCCGGCATATCTACGACTGGTCGCCTGACGAAGAGAAAGCAGACCCGGCCGCCGAGGCCAAGGGCGAGGCCCGCGACGCGCGGGCGCACG
>CAYVBE010000213.1:0-4006 GCA_964448935.1 uncultured candidatus Brocadiaceae bacterium | reverse complement strand
GGCGAGGCCCGCGACGCGCGGGCGCACGAGGAGACGTGGCAGGACATGCTGCGGTGCCAGGAGGAGGGGCTCTACCCGGCGGCGTTCGCGGCGATCGAGTCGCCGGTCCTGATGCTCCACGGTGCCTACGACCCGCACCCCGGACGGATGATCCGCGACAGCCTGCGCCCGTATCTGCCGCAGCTCGAGTACCGGGAGTGGGAGAATTGCGGCCACAGCCCCTGGCGCCAGCCGGAGGTGCGCGAGGAGTTCTTCGAAGTGCTCAGGAACTGGCTGCAGGGGCATCATCACTCGGGTAATACCTCGCCTGACAGGTCTTTACGTCAGAAATAGAAGGAACGGAGGACGGCAAGAGCATGGCAAAGTTCAAGGTTGGATTGATCGGGACCGGTGTTCGCGAACGGAGCGACGGCACGCGGCGGCTGGGCATGAATGCCCACCACGCCCGCGGCTACCAGGCGCTGCCCGAGAAGTGCGAGATCGTGGCCTGCGCCGACATAAAGGCCGAGAACGCGCGGGCCTTCGCGGAGGAGTTCGACATACCGCGCACCTACACCGACCATCGGGAGATGCTGCGGGAAGAGGACCTGAACATCGTCAGCATCTCCACCTGGCCGCACCTGCACGCGGAGATGACAATCGCCTGCGCCGAGGCCGGCGTGGACGCCGTCCACTGCGAGAAGCCGATGGCGACAACCTGGGGCGACTGCCGCCGCATGGTGG
Source organism: uncultured candidatus Brocadiaceae bacterium (assembly GCA_964448935.1). Lineage (GTDB taxonomy): Bacteria > Planctomycetota > Brocadiia > SM23-32 > SM23-32 > CAYVBE01. Next base: position 3,283 of record CAYVBE010000213.1, on the reverse strand, counting down.
AGGTCTGCGACGAGCACGGATGCCAGTTGACCTTCGGCCACCAGCGGCGGTTCGGCAAGCCCTTCCGGCGCGCGAAAGACCTGCTGGACGGCGGCAAAATCGGGGAGCTTGAGCGGCTCGAGTTCGCCTGCTCGAACCTGTATGACTGGGGCACGCACCTTTTCGACATGTGCGGTTTTTTCACCGACCAGGAACCGGTCGAGTGGGTGCTGGCCGGCATTGATTACAGCACGGAGCACCGGGTGTTCGGTGCGCACTGCGAGAACGCCGGCACGGCCGTCTGGCACTACGAGAACGGCCTCTGGGGCCGGGCGGCAACGGGCTTCGCCGCGGGCGCCAACGCGGCCTTCCTGCGTCTGGTGGGAACCGGGGGCACGATCGAGATCGGGCCCGCCGGCGAAGATATGCCGGCCTTACGCGTGCAGAGCCCCGCTCAGGCCGGGTGGCAGACGGTGGACTGCGACGGCGAGGGCACGAGCGACCCCGCCCACTTCCCGCGCGCGATAGCCGACGTGGTCGAGTCGCTGGAGACAGGACGCGAGTCGCTGCTCAGCGGTCATAACGCCTTGCAGACGACCGAGATACTCTTCGCCGCCTACCAATCCGCCCGGCGCCGTGGCCGGGTCGAGCTGCCCCTGGAGATCGAAGACAACCCCCTGGTCGCCATGATCGAATCCGGCGATCTGGCGCCCGGGAAGGACGAGTAGGCCGACAAGAAACGGGTTGACTACACTTCCAGGTACCTTGAAGTGTATTGGGGCAGCGTCACTCGAGTTCGTCCGCCACGCTTCATGGCGGCCGCTCCTCTTAGAATGTGTTTTCGTTTACGCTATCCGCTTCCGATCCATCAGCTTGTGATTTCGCAGCCCAGTGCCTTACGTGCCTGCATTGAGCCCAGGCAATTCTGCACGCCCTCGACGCCGCCCCGCTGCAGCACGCTTGCGGCGATCATGGCGCGGCGGCCGCTGCCGCAGAACGTGACGACGGGGCGTTCCGGTGGGATGTCCTCGATGCGCTCGGGCAGTTCGCCCAGATAGATATGAGTGGCGCCCTCCAGGTTCAGCTTTTTCATCCGCCGGAAGTACGGGGGCTGGTAGTGGTGCTCGTTGACTTTGAAGTCCACGAACTCCTCCCGCCCCATCCGGAGGCGCGGGTTGCACTGCCGCTCGTGGCCCGGCGTGCTGAACTCGCGGGAGGCCATGGCATCGCCGCAGACCGAGCCGGAACCGTGCGCGGGGTATATGATGACCCCGTCGCCGAGGGGCAGCAGTTTCTGGTGGATGCTGGTGTAGAGCATGTCTGCCACCTCCGGGGCCCTGTCGGGGAAGAAGTCGGTGCGCCCGACGTCCCCCACGAACAGCGCATCGCCGGTGAAGACGCCGACCGGCTGGTCGCCGAAGCCGGTATCTGCCAGTGCATAGGACATGCTTTCCATGGTGTGCCCGCGGGTATGGAGTGCCGTGAGTCGCGCCGCGCCCAGGTCGAACCTATCGCCGTCGCTGACGGGCTTGCCGTACTCGAAGTCCAACTGCCGGCCGTGGTAGATGGCGGCCCCGGTGCGCGCAGCGAGCGCCGTGGACCCGATGACGTAATCCTCGTTGCGATGTGTCTCGAAGATGTGGGAGATCCGCGCCCCCTCTTTCCGAGCAAGGTCCACATAGACGTCGCAATCCCGGCGCGGATCAATGACGGCTGCATGAGTGCCGTCCCCCACGACGTAAGACAGATGTGCCAGACCTTCCGACCGCACCTTGTGCAAAAACATCCGTTACGCTCCCTCATCTCGAAATCTATTCGTGTCACTCACCTCGATCTCGCATTCACCGCCCACCAGCCGGCTACGATGCCCCAGACTGCGTTGAACGCCACCACGAACAGGGGCACAGTCGGGCCCAGCTTGAGGCCCAGAATCCCCTGCCCGGCAACGGGGAAGAAAAACAGCAACTGCGCCGCCGTGGGCGCCAGGCTGTACACGAAACCGCGCAGGAGCCAGGACTGACGCCGCCAGGGCAACGCAAAGAGCAGCCCCCAGAGCCCTCCCCACACCAGCCGTGGGTAGAGCCACTCCGCCGTGAGAGCCGGAGCGATCTGCGCGCCCAGAGCCGTGGTGATGCCCGCCATGCCGAACAACCACACCGCCAGGCTGTTCGGCAGCGCTCCCAGCGCGCCTCCAGAAAACGCCACTGACAATTTCGCCAAGAGTTTCTGCATCCTCATCTCCTGTGCCCCGCCGGTTATTGGTCACTATGGCTGTCGTGGCCGGCGTCACGCGTCGTCTCGCTGCGGCGCGTGAGTCCGCGCGTCTCCTCCGGCACAGTAGACGGCTCTATGCCGTCTCTCCCCAGGTCTTCCGGCGTCGCCTCGAGGGAGACAGTGCCAGGAGAAAAATCGTAGGGGCCGGGGTCCTCGTAGGTGGTGATGCCCTCACGGACGCGGAGCACGTTGGCCATGCCGCCCATGACCGTCTGACCGAACTGGAACTTGCCGCCCAGCATAGGGATACTGTTCTCCGGCAGGGGCATGCCCGTCTTGGTCATGTCCCGCATGCCAGTGGTGCCCATGCTCATGTAATCCGGCAGGAGTTCCCGGATATTCTCGTCCACGCCGGCGGTGTCCACGCCCACCATGTTGGGTATGCCGTGGCCCATCTGGTTCATGGTGTGGTGGGTCATATGGCAGTGGAACAGCCAGTCGCCGGGGTTGTCGGCCACGAACTCGGTCACCTTCGCCGAACCCACCTGCACCAGCACCGTGGTCTCCGGCAGCAGCTTGCTCTTGTCCTGTGCCCATCCGCCGTCGGTGCCGATGATTTTGAACGCGTAGCCGTGCAGGTGGATGGGGTGATGGTCCATGGCGCTCAGGTTGCCGTAGCGTATCCGGACGCGGTCGCCCAGTTTCGCCACCAGCGGCTCGGTGGCCGGCATGACCTTGCCGTTCATGGTCAGGATGTTGAAGTCCGTCATCTCCAGTGTGTTCGGCCGGCTGGTGCCCCCCTCGATCTGCCACTCGTGCAGCATGATGGCGAAGTCCCGGTCGGGCCGCTGGTCACGGTCCGGCTGCCGCTCGTGCACCACGATCATCCCGGTGAGGCCCATTCCCTCCTGCGTCATGGAGTCGAAGTGCGGGTGGTACATGAACGTGCCGGCGTCATGGAAGATGAACTCGTACTTGAACGTCTGGCCCGGCTGAATGGCCGGCTGGGTGAGGCCGCTTACGCCGTCCATGCCGCGAGACGGTCGTGCGACGGCTGAACCGGCTTCTGGCCGGCTGGGCCAACTACTTC
>CAYVBE010000212.1:0-6871 GCA_964448935.1 uncultured candidatus Brocadiaceae bacterium | reverse complement strand
GCACGATGTTGCTCGTTGGCGTTCATAAAGCAAGTCTCCTTTCCTGACGTGTTCCCGGCGGGCGGGCAGTGCCCGCCCCCGGTCGGATGTTTATCAGCCCATCATGCCTGTCATGATCGAGACGAGCGGGAGGAACAGTGAGATGACGATGAAGGCCACGATGAGGCCGAGGAAGACGACCAGCACCGGCTCCATCAGGCTGGTCATGGAGTCCACGGCCACGTCCACCTGCTCCTCGTAGTTGTCGGCGATCCTCACCAACATGTCGTCCAGGTTACCGGTCTCCTCACCCACGTCAATCATGTTGACGACCATCTCGTCGCAGACGCTGCTCTGGCCGAGCGGGGCGGCGATGGGGTCGCCCTCGCGAACGGCGTCGTGAACGTTCTGGATGGCGGAGGCCAGGACGGCGTTGCCGGCGGTGTCGCGGGAGATGTTGAGGGCCTCCAGGATGGGCACGCCGCTGGAGATGAGGGTTCCGAACGTGCGCGTGAAGCGCGCGATGGCGGACTTGTTGAAGATGGGGCCGAGGACGGGTACGTTGAACTTGACCCAGTCAATGCCGTAGCGCCCGGTGCGGGTGGCACGGATGAGTTTGTAGAGGACGAAAAGGCCGATGAGCATGAGGGGGATCGTCCACCACCATTCCAGGAACCAATCGGTGAAGCCCAGCAGCATCTCGGTGGGTCTGGGCAACTCCACGCTCATCTCATCGAACATCTTCATGAAAATGGGGATGATATATCTGACGATGCCGGAGACGATGACGCTGGCGGCGACGATGACGAAGGCCGGGTAATACATGGCGGACTGGACGTGCCTTCGGAGCGCGGCGGCCTTCTCCCGGAATTCCGCCAGACGCTCCAGAACGGTGTCCAGCATACCGCCGGCCTCGCCGGCCTTGACCATGTTGCAGTAGAGGTTGTCGAAGGCCTTGGGGTGTTCGGCCATGGCCTCCGAGAGGGACGCGCCGCCCTCGACCGAGTCCGCCACATCGCCCACGATGTTGCGCAGCGCCGAGGGTTTCAACTGGCGGAACAGAATGTTGAGCGCCTGGACCACGGGGATGCCGGCGTCCGTGAGCGTGGCAAGCTGGCGGGTGAAGGTGGTGAGCCGCTTGCCGCTGACCCCGCCGATGACGAGGGTCTTCTTGCGCACCCGGCCGGGCCGGGCGGCTGCGCCTCCGCGGCCGGCGCCCCGCTCCGCCTTCTGCTCGCTCACCCGGGTGGGGAACAGGTTCATGGCGCGTATGGAGCTGACCGCATCCTCGGCGCTGTCGGCCTGGACGGAGTCGCTGACCGTCTCCCCCCTGGCGTTCATCGCTTCGTACTCAAACGTTGGCATAACCGCCTCCTTACCTCCAGAGAGCCCCGAATCGAACCGGACATCTTGCTTTCAAGACCATGCTCCGTTTTATCAAACTCTGCGTATCAGGTTCTTCACACGCCATTATGGGCGTTTCGGGAGGGTTTGTCAAGTCTTTTTTTCGCCCGGCCCCGGCAGATGTCCGTTTTTCCGCGGTGAGGCCCATCCGGAGGCACCCCTTGCAGGGGGGCCTCGTGTTGTCGGGGGGCCCATATTTGGGGTAGCGCGGCTTCGGTGGTCAACCGCCGGCCTATATGCGTACGCCTTTCAGGCGAAACGGCGCAACGGCGGCAGGGCGGGCGCCCGGCGCGCGCCGCCAACGCGGCACGGAAGGCGTGTGGCTCAGCCGCCCCTCCACACAACCGGCGGGCAAGCCCCGGCTGAGGTCCGTGTGTCGTATCTGTGGGTGGTTACTCGGCCGGGTGGTTACTCGGCCAGTGTCACGCGGCTGATTTCTTCAATGGTGGTCACGCCGTCGTAGGCGGCGAGCAGTCCGCTCTGGCGCAGGGAGCGGCAGCCGAGCTTGCGGGCCGCCGAGCGGAGCTCCTGGGTGGAGACGTCGTGCAGGAGCATGTCCCGAAACTCATCGGTGAGCTGGAGCACCTCGAAGATGCCCAATCGGCCGTGGTAGCCGATGTTGTCGCAGCGGTCGCAGCCCCTGCCGCGGTAGAAGCGTTTGCCCTCGACGTCCTCCGGCCGGAGGCCCAGGGCGAGGAGCGCCTCTTCGGTGGGTTCGTATTCTTCCTTGCAGTTGGTGCAGATTTTGCGCACCAGGCGCTGGGCGATCACGCCTTCCAGAGTGGCGTTGATCAGGTAGGACTCCAGGCCCAGGTCAATCAGACGGGTGATGGCGGTGGCGGCGTCGTTGGTGTGGACGGTGCTGAAGACGACGTGTCCGGTGAGGGACGCCTGGATGGCCATCTCGCCGGTTTCCCGGTCACGGATCTCGCCGACCAGGATGATGTCGGGGTCCTGGCGCAGGAAGTAGCGCATGGCACCGGCGAAGGTGACGTCCAGCTCGCGCCGGACGGGCATCTGCATGATGCCGGAGATCTCGTACTCGACGGGGTCTTCCACGGTGAGTATCTTGACGCCCACGTCGTTCAGTTCGCGCAGCGCGGCGTAGAGTGTGGTGGTTTTGCCGCATCCGGTGGGGCCGGTGCAGAGGATGACGCCGTGGGGGCGGTGGATCAGGGCGTTGACTTCCTCCATGTCGTCGCGGCGCAGGCCCAGTTCGTTGATGTCCAGCGCCACCATGCGGCGGTCCAGCACACGGAGCACCACGCTCTCCCCGAACATAGTGGGCAGGGTGGAGACACGGAGGTCAATGGGGTTGCCGGCGATGTTCAGCTCGATACGGCCGTCCTGAGGAACGCGGCGCTCGGCGATGTCCAGGTCCGCCATGACCTTGATACGGCTGGTGATGGCCACGTGCAGGTGGCGGGGGGGCGGCACCATCTCGTAGAGCACGCCGTCCACCCGGTAGCGCACCTTGAATTCCTCTTCGAAGGGCTCGAAGTGGATGTCGCTGGCCCGGTCCTGGATGGCGGTCAGCAGCACCAGGTTCAGCAGCTTTCGCACGGGCGCGCTGTCGGCCATTTCTTCGATACTCTGCAGGTCAATGGACTGGCTGGCGTCCTCCGGGACCACCTCCTCCAGTTCCTCCTGCGTGCTCCGCAGTTCGTCCATCACGTCGGTGATCTCTTCGGAGCGGCCGTAGTATTTTTGTATGGCCCGGTCAACGGCCGCCTGGCCGCAGACGGCGCCCTTGACGTCCACGTCCAGCAGGAACCGCAGGTCGTCCAGGGTCTTCAGGTGCGTGGGGTCGGCGAGGGCTACGGTGAGGACTTTCCCCTGCAGCCGGACGGGCACCACGCGGTAGACCTGCGCCATGGAGGAGGGTATTTTGTCCAGGGCTTCGTCGGAGATATCCACGGACTCCAGGTCCACCACGGGCATGCCGGCCTGCCTGGCAAGGGCCATGGTCAGGTCGTCGCGGGTGATGTAGTTGCGCTCCACCAGTATCTCGCCGATGGGGCCCCCCTGTTCCTCCTGTATGGCCAGGGCCTCCTGTATCTGGCCTTCGTTGACCAGGTCCATCTCTTTGAGAATCTTGCCCAGCAGCTTTCTGCGTCTCTCGGTGTCCTGTGGCATAACGTCGGTCCCCGGATAAGGAGTTTGGGGTTTAGCCTTCGGCGGCCAGTGTGTCGGCCACGTCATCGGGGTAGCGGGCGCGTGTCAGCACGTCGGTTCGTTCGATGAGTCCCTCGCGGTAGAGCCGCAGCAGGTGATCATCCAGAAGCTGCATGCCCCTGTCCCGGCCGGTCTGGATGGCGGAGTCAATGCGGAAGGTCTTGTTCTCGCGGATCAGGTGTCGCACTGCGGAGGTGACCAGCAGTATCTCGTAGGCTGCCACCATGCCGTCGTCCGTGCGGGGCACCAGCGTCTGGGCCAGCACGGCCAGCAGGGAGTTGGCCAGTTGCACGCGGATCTGCTCCTGCTCGCCGCCGGGGAACTCGTCAATGATCCTCTCCACGGTGGTCTGGGCGCTCTGGGTGTGGACGGTGGACAGGACGAGGTGCCCGGTCTCAGCGGCCATCACGGCCAGGCGGGTGCTCTCCAGGTCGCGCATCTCGCCCACCAGTATGACGTCCGGCGCCTCACGCAGCGCGCGACGGAGGGCCTCCCGGAACGAGGGGACGTCCACGCCCACCTCTCGATGGCTGACGATGGACTTCTTGTGCTGGTGCAGGTACTCCAGCGGCTCCTCGATGGTGATGATGTGGGTCTTGCGGGTGGAGTTGATGTAATCAATCATTGTGGCCAGCGTAGTGGTCTTGCCGCTGCCGGTGGGGCCGGTGACCAGGATGAGGCCGCGCGGGCGGAAGAGCAGTTCCTGGATTTTGGCCCCCAGGCCGAGTTCGGAGAACGTGCGCACCCTGGAGGGGATCAGCCGCAGCACCACGCAGACGTCGCCCTGCTGGCGGAAGCCGGCCACGCGGAAGCGGGCCTTGTCGCCGAAGCTGAAGCCGAAGTCCGTCGAGCCCTCCTCCTGCAGCTCCTGCTGGTAGCGCTCGGGGGTGATGCTTTTCATCAGGGCGACGGTGTCTTCGGGGCCCAGGGTGTCGGTCTTCAGCGGTTCCAGCTCCCCGTACAGGCGGAACATGGGGGGCCTGCCGACGGTCAGGATGATGTCTTCCGCATCTTGCTGTATGGCGGCGTTCAGCACTTTTTCGATCTGGATCATACGACCTCGACGCAGGTGAAAGTAGGGGGACGCATCGTCAAGTTTCTCATGCCTGTGCCTGGATGGCGCCGGCCACGCGCAGGACCTCGTCCACGGTCGTCTGGCCCTGGATGGCCTTGCGGAGCCCGTCCTCACGGAGGGTGAGCATGCCGTAGGAGCGCGCCTTCGCGCGGATTTCACCCGTCGGCGCCTTGGCGAACGTCAGGTTTCGCAGGTCGGCGTTCATCTCCAGCATCTCGAAGATGCCGACCCGCCCGTAGTAGCCCGTGCCGCCGCACCTGTTGCAGCCGCCGCCCTGGTAGAAGGTGATGCCCTCCACCTCCTCCTCGGACAGGCCGACTGAGGTCAGCACGCGGGGCGGTATCTCGGAGGGCTCTTTGCAGTTGGGGCAGATGGTCCGCACCAGGCGCTGCGCCATGATGGCCTGCACGGAGGATGCCACCATGTAGGGGGCGATGCCCATGTCAATCAGTCGCGGTATGGCGCTGGGGGCGTCGTTGGTGTGCAGCGTGCTGAAGACAAGGTGGCCGGTCAGCGCGGCACGGATGGCGATCTCCGCCGTCTCCTCGTCACGGATTTCACCGACCAGGATGATCTCGGGCGCCTGGCGGAGCATGGCGCGCAGGATCACGGGGAAGGTGCGGTCCACGTTCCGCCGCACCTCGGACTGGTTGATGCCGCTGAAGGTGTATTCGATGGGGTCTTCGGCGGTAATGATCTTCCGGTCGGGGCGGTTCAGCTCGTTCAGTGCGGAATACAGCGTGGTGGTCTTGCCGCTTCCGGTCGGCCCGGTCACCAGGAAAATGCCGTTCGGGCGGCGGATGATGCGGCGGAACTGCTCCAGGTCGGCGGGGTGGAAGCCGAGTTCCACAAGGCTGACCTTGGCCGATTCCTTGTCCAGGATACGCATCACGATGCTCTCGCCGCCGGTCGTCGGGATGTCGCTGACACGCAGGTCCAGGTCCCGGCCCTGGACCTTCATGGGAATACGGCCGTCCTGCGGGCGCCGCTTCTCGGCCAGGTCCATGCCCGCCATCAGCTTCAGACGGGCGACGATGGAGTTTTGCAGCCGTTTCGGGGGAGACTCGACCTCCTGGCACACACCGTCAACACGGTAGCGGATGCGCAGGCGGTTGGCCAGGGGTTCCACGTGGATGTCACTGGCACGGGCCTGGACGGCGTCGCTGACGATCAGGCTAACCAGCCGCACGATGGGGGCATCCCCTTCGCCCTCATCGCCCTCTTCCTCTTCCTGTTGGGCCAGTTCGCCCTCGGTGAACTCCCGCAGCATGTTGTCCACCGTGGACTCCTCGCCCCCGTAGTAGCGCTCGATGGCGTCGGCGATGTCATCCTCGGCGGCCAGCACGGGCTTGACGTCCATGTTCAGGATGAACTTCAGGTTGTCCATGGCGCAGATGTCGAGGTCGCTGATGGCCACGGTCACGGAGTTGGCGGCCCTCTTCAGCGGCATGATGTTGTGCATGCGCGCGGTATTGCGCGGAACGGCGTCCACCGCCTCCACCTCGGGGCGCACCTCGTTGAGGTCCACCACCGGCACGTCGAACTGCTCCCCCAGGCACTCCAGGACATCCTGCTGGGTGACGTATCCGAACTTTGTCAGAATCTCGCCGATGCGCAGATTCTCGTCCGACTTCTGCTGGTATTCCAGCGCCCGCTCGATCTGCTCCCGGCTGACAAGGCCCCGGTCCAGCAGCAACTGCCCGATGGTTTTGCGCTTGGCCATGCTCCAGTTCTCCATTTTCAAACATGCTTTTGCGACTTCATTATATTTAAGCGATGCGTGTTCTTCAAGGCGTTGTCGGCACTTTCGCCCATGCGCGCGGGTACCCGTTGAGCGTGGTCCACCGAGAAGGTTCGTAGCGTACCCCGCCTCTCGTGTCCGGCCCCGGTGCACTCGAAGCGCCGATTCCGCCCTGCAAGGGCGGGACATATAAGCGCAGGGCAAGCCCGAAGGGCGCCGCGGGGACCGAGGGGCATTCACGTGCCCCTCGGTCCCATGAAGAACGCCGAGCGTTCTTCCAGGTGCTTTAGCAGCCGTGGGTAGAGACGCAGAAAGGAAATCCAGCCCTGAAGGGGCGGAACATGGGCGGGACGACACGCGTCCGCCATTGTCCGTGCCCGTTCCCGCACTTCGTGTTCACCACGAAGCACAGGAGGAGGATTGACGAGCCGGGTTCCGCCCCTTCAGGGCTGAACATTGGAACGGTCACGGTTCCCAGGGCGACGCCCTGCGGGCTC
>CAYVBE010000211.1:0-6906 GCA_964448935.1 uncultured candidatus Brocadiaceae bacterium | reverse complement strand
CACCACCTGCTGGACGTCGTGACCAATTTCGAGTTCGATGACGACCCCGACTACGAGCCGGCGCCGGGGGAGAACGGCGTCCGGGCGCTGATCCGCCTCGTCGGCGCCGACCTCGATCGGCCCGTGCGCTTCATCGTCGGGGCGGACTTCGTCTGCCGGCCGTGTTCCCATCTGCAGCCGGACGGCCGCTGCGACCGCGTACTGGAGCACCACGACCCGCCGGAGCCCATGGACGATTACAACGACCCCCTGGACCGGCGCATACTGGAGACCCTGGGCATCGCCCCCGGCACCGAGATGCCCATCCGGGAGTTCCTGAAGATGATCAACGACCGGATGCCGGGTTTCGAGCGCATCTGCACCCACCCCGGCCGAACCCGGGCCGACCGCCGGGAGGGCCTCATCCGCGGATTGACCAGGCTCGGGGTGCGGCCTCAAGCGGGCGCTTGACCGGCTCCTCACGCGTAGTAAGTCGAGTAGCGTTCCATGGCGTCCATGAGGGCGGCTATGTTCTCCAGGGGGACGCCGGGATAGACTCCGTGGCGCATCATGAGGCCCCCTTCGGGGCTGCCCAGTTCGACGACGGCGGTGCGGATCAGGTCGTCTATCTGCTTGGGCGTGCCGAAGGGCACGATCCGCTGGCGGTCTATGTCGAGGTCTATGCAGACCCGGCCCTTCAGGTTGTCGCGGATCCATTCGATGCCGTTGACCAGGTCCTGCAGGTTGAGCGCCTGCACGCCGCAGTCCAGCAGGTCCTCGGCCAGGGCGCGGACATCGCCGTCGGAGTGCATGTGCACCACGCAGCCGGCCTCGAGCGCGGGGGCCATCAGGCGGCGATACACCGGCTTGATGTAGCGCCGGAAGTGGTCGGGCGTCAGCATCGGGCCCTGCTGCATGCCCAGGTCCTCGGGATAGCCCATCCATTCCACGCCCAGGTCTACGTAGCGCTCCACGAGCCCGGCGTTGAATTCCTCTACCATCTCTATCAGGCGCAGCAGCCGGGGGTCGCCGTCCGCCATGTCGAACAGGAGATTCTGGTAGCCGCGCAGGTAGGTCAGGGTGAGGAAGGTGTGCCCGTGTCGCAGGCTGCCGCGACGGAGGCGACCCTCTTCCTCCGCGCCCTGAAATCTATCCTCGATGGCGTCCCAGTCAATGGGCACCCAGCCGCCGTGCTCGTCCGGATCGGGTGGTGTGAAGTCCTCGAAGTCCGACCAGTCCTCGATGGCGTGGTCCATGACGCTGCCGGTCAGGCCCTCCTGCTCGGTCACCCAGACGCAGCCCCATGAGTCCGTGAACCGTTTGCCCGCCTGCCGCCAGGGGGCCGGGGTGGGTTGCGGAGGCTCTTTCGAGCGCTCGAAACCGGGATAGAGCAGCGGGTGGGATTCCATCAGGTCCTGCAGGGCGTCCGGATCGTAGTGATGCCAGCATGCCGCACTGAAGCCGACGCCGATGGGTATGCGTTCGGGTCCCTCAAACCGTACGGCGCGCAGCATGTTTTCCCGTGCGTTCATTTTTTCGTCCGTGCAATGGGGGGGAGAATCCTCCGTGCAGTTGATTTCCTATTGTCCGCCCGCGGGGGAGTTTGTCAAGGCGGACGCCCGGTGGCCGGGCGCTTTGACAGAGCCGCCGCGCCCGCGTAAGCTCTACGCCCGTGAATCCCGATGGAGAGCGTCGAGGACGACTCAAGGCGAAGGGATGCACCCGTGAGCGAGAAACGGAAGTTGAAGCCGGTTCTGGACGGCGACTGGTGGTTGATCGGCCCGAGCCCGGACCTGCGGGGTCTTCTGTGCGGGGCGGAGGAGCATCTGAGGAAGTGGGAGGCCGGCGGCAAGGAGGAGGAGCACAATGCGCCGGTGGACCATAACGCGTTCCGCGACCCGCAGGGCATCTGGCACCTGTGGGGCTGCGTGCGCGCCACGGCGGTCGTGCGCATCCTTTACCACTGGCGCGCCGAGAGCCTGACCGACAGCCCGTGGGAGGACACCCGTGAGATGATACGCTGCGACCGCGACGCGGGGGAGTGCCTGAACGACCGGGAGAGCGAGCAGATACAGTCGCCGTTCTTCGTCGAGCACGAGGGGCTCTATTACATGTTCTACGGCGGCACCAGTGCCGGGGTGCGCGACGATGAGGGCCGGCTGGTAGACCCCGCCGACCTGGAGCCCGGCGACCCGCTGCTGGAAAGGCATACGCAGGGGCAGATATGCCTGATGACCAGCGAGGACGGGCGCAACTGGACCCGCCACCGGGACGAGCGCAGCTACAGCCGGCTGTTCGTCGGACCCGGACCGGACCGCGACCCCTGCGTGATACGCATCGGCGACCGCTGGCACATCTACTACGTGGGCTTCGAGGGCGACCCGCGGGAGACCCACGGCTTCACCTTGCGCACCAGCGAGGACCTGATCCACTGGTCCGAGCCGAAGCTCGTCCACCGCGACCTGTCCTTCGGTCGGCGCGGCTGGCGGTGCGAATGCCCCTTCGTGGCCTACCGGGGCGGCTACTACTACCTGTTCCGCACGGTGGACTACTACTCGGCCGAGACCTACGTCTTCCGCAGCGAGGACCCCACGGACTTCGGAGTGGGGGATGCGCGCGACAAGCTGGTATGCCGCTTCCCCGGCGCGGCGGTCGAGATCTATGCCACCGAGGACGGCACGGAGTACGTTTCGAGCAACCACAACCCGCCCCTCGGCACCCAGATGTGCCGGCTGCGCTGGGAGCCGGATGAGTGACGGGGGGACGGGCCATATTTGGGAGCTTTGACGCGCCGGCCCGGCCCGGGTAGGCTTTTGCAGGATGGAGTGTGAACGCTTGCGTCTCGCTTCGACCCGTTGGGCCGTTCGCGCGGTTCCATCCACGATGAAGGAGAAACACAATGCGTCTTGAGATCGAGCGGGATTCCGCGGACGCCCCGGAGGACATCTCTGCCTACGCCGGGCCGTGCCGGCCGGTGCACTCTACGGTGGAGGAGGCCGACGGCCGGGTTGTGCTGAGCACTTCCCATGAGCCGGTGATGTTGCAGGGGCCGATGCACGTGCCCGACGCCGAGGGCGGACGGTGGCCGGCGGACAACGGCGGGGAAGGGTTCACGCGGAGGGACGGGCCGATTGATTTCCGCCGGGAGGCGTGCCGCACGCGCATCAGGCAGGTGCACGAGCTGGCGGAGAGGCTGGAAGGGGAGGGCATGCCCCCGTGTGTGCCGGTTGCCGAGGCCGCTTCGCAGACGAATGCGGCGCTGGAGGCGGGCGATACGGACGGGGCGGTGGAGAGGGCCTTCCGGGCTGGAGAGCGGCTGGTGGAGGCGGAAACCGAGTGGCGTCTGCAGGGCGCCACGCAACTGGACCTGGGCATCAATAGCAAGGGGCTGCACAACGCGCGGGCCGCGTGGGACGAGCATTTCGCCGGGCGGTTCAACTATGCCACCGTCCCGCTAACGTGGGGTGTTCTGGAGGTGGAGAAGGACCGGCCGCGCTACGACGTCCTGGATGAACTCGTCGCCTGGGGCCGCGAGCACGGTATCCGCATGAAAGGCCACGCGCTGATCTGGCACAGCGGGTTCGAGAAGCGCTGCTGGCAGCCGGACGTGAGCTTTGACGAATTGAAGCAGCGTTCCGCCGCGCGCGTGCGGACCATCCTGGAGCGGATCGGCGACGATCTGGACGCGGTAGAGCTGATCAACGAACCCGTGCAGGCCGCGCAGCTCGGCCTCTCGGTCGAACAGCAACGCGACGAGACCGAGACCGTCTCCCGCATCTGCCGGCAAATGGCGCCGCACATCCGTCAGATGATCAGCCTCTACTCCGAGGACGAATCGTGGTTTCCCCGGGCGTTCCGGAACGAGCGCAAGGGGCTGATAACCATCGCCGAGTTCATCGAGCGCTGCATCGAGCGTGGCGTGGAGCCGGACCTGATCGGCCTGCAGCTTCACATGCCCGAGAACCTGTTCCATACGCGGCAGGTGCTTGAATACTGGCATCGCCGGTTCGGCGTGCCGGTGCACGTGACGGAATGGACGCCGCCCTCCGGCGCCGAGCCATCCGTGCGCATCGGCGGACGGCCCATGGAGCCCAACCTGAAGACCTGGCGCGGCCGGCCGTGGACTGAGCAGGTCCAGGCGGAGCACGTGCGGAGCTTCCTGCGCATGTACCGGGCGCTGCCGTTTGTCGAGAACGCCACCTTCTGGGCGACCACGGACGCGCCCATTCTCTGGGACGATTACCTGCTCGGGACCGTCTGCGAGAACTACCGCCTGCCGTGGGCCGCGGGGCAGGGACTGCTCCGGGAGGACCTGACGCCCAAGCCGGTTCTGAACGCAATTGACGAAGCTATGGGAAGGACGAACGCATGACACCGCAACGTGGCGACAGACCGAATGTGCTGTTCATCGCACTGGACGATCTGAACGAGTATATCGGCTGCCTGGGCGTGAACCCCGACGTGCAGACGCCGCACATGGACCGGCTGGCGCGGCAGGGCACCGCGTTCGCCAATGCCTGCTGCCCGTCGCCGGTCTGCCAGCCGTCGCGTTCGGCGCTGCTCAGCGGGCTCCAGCCTGCCACCACCGGCTGCTACCTGCTGCCCGACCTCCCGGAGGACAGTCCCGTCTGGGAGAGGGCGCTGCCGATGCCGCTGCACTTCCGGCACAACGGCTACCGCACCATGTGCGTCGGCAAGGTGGACCACGGGAATCAAGCGGATAAGGCCACGCAGGCCGTCCGCGGCGAGAGCATGTGGGACGAGAACGGCGGGTTCTTCAACGGGCAGCAGATGAAGCTGCGGTCGCGCCACACCTCGTGCCTCACCCACGTTGACGGCTATTACAACTGGGCTTTCCACTGGGGACCGCTGGACGAGGACCAGTCCGAAACGCTCTCCGACCGCCAGACCGCAAGTTGGGCGGCCGACCGCCTGGGACGTGACTACGAGGAGCCCTTCTTCCTGGCGGCGGGCTTCTTCCGGCCGCACGTGCCGCTCATCGCGCCGCAGGAGTTCTTCGACCTCTACGAGAAGTCCGAACTCTGGCTGCCGCCCACCGGTCCGGAGGACACGGACGACATGCCGCCCATCGCCCGGCAGATTGCGCTGGCCGGCTACCAGGATTTCAAGCTCGGCATGCACCGCCAGATAACCGACCACGCCCGCTGGCGGGACGTCGTGGAGGCCTACCTGGCGTGCGTGAGTTTCGCCGACGACTGTGTGGGGCGGGTGCTACGCGCGCTGGACGAGAGCCCGTACGCGGACAACACCATCGTGGTGCTCTGGGGCGACAACGGCTGGGCGCTGGGGGAGCATTTCCACTGGAAGAAATGGTCCGTCTGGGACTGCGGCGCGCGGGTGCCGCTCATCATCCGGGCGCCGGGCATGTCCTCCGGCGGCGAGTTGTGCGAGGAGGGCGTCAGTCTGCTGGATATCTATCCGACGCTGGTGGAACTCTGCGGCCTGCCCAAGGTGCCCGACCTGGAAGGGGAGAGCCTGGTCGGTCTGCTCTCGGGCGCGCAGGAGGAACGCGAGCGCCCCGCGCTCACCTCCTTCGGTCCCAACAATCACTCCCTGCGCACCAGAAAATGGCGCTACACGCGCTACTGCGACGGAGCCGAGGAGCTGTACGACTACGAGGAGGACCCGAACGAGCACGTCAACCTGGCCGGCAGCGAAGAGCACCGGTCGGTGAAGGCATCCCTGGCGCAGTGGCTGCCGGAGGTCAACGTGCCGGCGCCGGCCTCCTCGCCTTCCGGCCGGCGGCTGGAGTTGGAGCCGGGCGATCAGGTATGGTTCCAGGGCGCCCAGGACGGCTACCACGGCTGCTCC
Source organism: uncultured candidatus Brocadiaceae bacterium (assembly GCA_964448935.1). Taxonomy (GTDB): domain Bacteria; phylum Planctomycetota; class Brocadiia; order SM23-32; family SM23-32; genus CAYVBE01. Next base: position 1,095 of record CAYVBE010000211.1, on the reverse strand, counting down.
ATCAGAATCCGGGCGCGCGTGCAGGCCATCGGCGACGGCGTCATCGTGCATCACGGAAGCTGGTTCGCCGGCTACTCATTGTTCGTCAGGGCCGGCTACCTCAGCATGGGCGTCATGGACGTGCAGCGGCCCCTGCGGTGGGACAATCTGGAGGCGCACACGACCGAGCTGCGCGCCCCTGAAAGGCTGCCGGAGGGCCGCGTATGGGTCGAGGGCCAACTGACGGAGGATGGCAACATCTTTCTATCGGTGGAGGACGAACCGGTAGCGGCGGCGTCCGCCGGCGGCCCGCTATCCATCTACCCCGGCGGCCTCCTGGAAGTCGGCCGCTACACCCATACCGGCTACCCGGCCATCGGCGATTACGAGCCGAGCAAGGACTTCCCCGGCACCATCGAGCACGTGACGGTGGAGTTCGGGGAGGGTTGAAGCACGGCGAGCTCTGGCGACGTTGATCGTGCGTTGAAGGCCCACGGGTGTGCGAGGAGCGACGGCGTGTCAAGCGGTTTTGCCGTTCAAGCCCGCGAAACCGGTTCGCCGTGCGGACATGGGCACGGGTGAGCGGAACCGTGACCGGCCGGAGCGCCGTTAGAGGCCCTAAAAGGGGCGATGCAGTCGTAGCCACGGGTGAAGAGGGCCGGAGGCCCGTGAACCCGTGGAAACCGGGTGCGATACACAAACAGAGCCCGTAGAACGGGCGATTCAGCCGGTGTGCGTCGGCGATTTGGGCGGACAGGGTTCCGTGGCGCGGCGTTCTGACACGAGGCATCACCGCGTGGCTTCGATGTAGGCGCAGAGCTTCTCCACGTTTCGCGCGAAGGTGTGGCCGGCGATGATTCCGCCGGGGGGGCGGGTGTTGTGGGCGTCCAGGACGCCCGGCTTTACCCGGGCGCGTTCATCCTGCTCCGTGAAACGTCTATTCTACCGAGTATGCGGCACTGGAGGCCATGTCGTCGGCGGGTTAGTCCTGCGCTCGTTTCGGCATCAGGCGGGCTATGGCCTGCCGGAGGTCTTCCAGGGCGGCGGGTTTGGAGAGCACCAGGTCCACGCACTCGGGGCGTTCGCCGGCGGCGTCCATCATATCGCCGAAACCGG
>CAYVBE010000210.1:5252-6921 GCA_964448935.1 uncultured candidatus Brocadiaceae bacterium | reverse complement strand
TGCCACGCCTCCACCGTCGCCGGCCTGGCGCGGGCCTTCGGCAGCGGCGCCATGACCAACAGCATCAACGAGCTGGAGGACGCCGACTGCATCTTCGTCACCGGCTCCAACACCACCGAGGCCCACCCCATCATCGCCCTGCGCATCAAGGCGGCCGTCACGCGCAACGGCGCGAGCCTGGTGGTCGCCGACCCGCGGCGGATTGACCTGGTGCGCTTCGCCGACCTTCACGTGCAGCAGCGCTGCGGCACGGACGTGGCGCTGTTCAACGCCATGATGAACGTCATCATCTCCGAGGGGCTTTGCGACGAGGACTACATCGAAAGCCGCACGGAGAACTTCGAGGAGGTCCGGGAGTGTGTGGCGGACTGGAGCCCGAAGAACGCCGAGGCCCTGACCGGCGTGCCGGCCGACGACATCCGGAAAGCGGCCCGCATGTACGCCGCCGCCGACCGCGCGAGCATCGTCTACTCGATGGGTATCACCCAGCACACCACGGGCACGGACAACGTCCTGGCGCTGGCCAACCTGGCCATGATGTGCGGCAACGTGGGGCGTCGCTCGACGGGCGTTAACCCCCTGCGCGGCCAGAACAACGTGCAGGGCGCCTGCGACCTGGGCGCGCTGCCCAACGTCTATCCCGGTTACCAGAAGGTGGACGATCCCGAGGCGCGCGCGAAGTTCGAGGAGGGCTGGGGCGCGTCACTGCCGGCGGAGCCCGGCCTGACCGTGGTCGAGATCATGAACGCGGCGCATGATGGGGACATCCGGGCGCTCTACGTGATGGGCGAAAATCCTATGATGAGCGACCCGGACGTGCGGCACGTGGAAGAGGGGCTGCGAAACCTGGACTTTCTCTGCGTGCAGGACATCTTCATGTCCGAGACGGCGCAACTGGCGGACGTGGTGCTGCCTGCGGCCTCCTTTGCGGAGAAAGACGGCACCTTCACCAACACCGAACGGCGGATCATACGCATACGGAAGGCAGTGCCCGCCCCCGGCGAGGCGCGACCGGACTGGCAGATTATCTGCGACCTGGCCCGCCGGATGGGCTACGACATGAGCTACGACCATCCCTCGGAGATCATGGAGGAGCTGGCCTCGCTGACACCCATTTACGGCGGCATGCGCTACGAGCGGCTGGGCAAGGACGGCCTGCAGTGGCCCTGCGCGCACACCGAGGATCCGGGCACGCCCTACCTGCACAAAGGCGAGTTTCGGCGCGGGTTGGGCAGGTTCCACGCCACGCCGTTCCGCGAGGCCGACGAGCTGCCCGACGAGGCGTATCCCTACCTGCTGACCACCGGGCGGTTTCTCTACCATTTCCACACCGGCACCCTCAGCCGGCAGACCGAGGGCCTGGAGACCCTGTCGCCGCCGGCGCCGTTCGAGATAAGCCCCGAGGACGCCGAGCGGGAGGGCATCGAAGAGGGAGACATAGTCGAGGTCAGCAGCCGCCGGGGAACGGTCCACGCGAGGGCCGAGGTCACCGAGCGGTCGCCGGAGGGCACCGTGTTCATGCCCTTCCACTTCCGCGAGGCCCCGGCGAACGTGCTGACGAACCCCGCCCTCGACCCCGTGGCCAAAATCCCGGAGCTGAAGGTTTGCGCGGTCAAACTGCAGAAGGTCGAATCAAAATCCGCCACCGGCTCGGGCACTGAATAGAGCA
>CAYVBE010000210.1:0-5152 GCA_964448935.1 uncultured candidatus Brocadiaceae bacterium | reverse complement strand
TCGGGCGCGCACGCCGGCGTGGGCAAGACGCGGCTGGTGGAGCGGCTGTTGCGGGCGCTTCCGGGCGCGACTGCGGTGAAGGTGGTGCCGACGGACTCGGGTGAGATGGTCGTGCTGGAGGAGACCTCTCCCGACGAGAGCTCGTCTAAGGATACCGGGCGGTATCTCGCGGCCGGGGCGACGCGTGCTTTGCTGCTGGAAGGGCCGCTGGAAGAGGTGGAACGGACCGCCGGGCGGCTGTGCGAGGAGCGGGGCGTGGCGGTGATTCTCTTCGAGACCAACTCCCTGGCCCGGGCGCTGGAGCCGGACCTGGCGTTCTTTGTGGAGGGAAACGGACCGCTGAAGGCGGGTGCGGAGGCGTGCCGCCGGATGGCGGACGTGATTGTGAAAGCTGAAGAAAAGGAGGATGCGACCGATGAGTGATGCAGACGAGAAACTGCGCGAGGCAGTGCGCGAGCGGGCCGAGGACGGCAAGGTTCAGTGCGCCGCTGCGCTGGAGATAGCCCGGCGGCTGAAAGTGAACCCCAAACGGGTGGGCGAGGCGTGCAACGCCGAGAAACTGAAGATCACCCGCTGCCAGTTGGGGTGCTTCGGATGGAAGTGAAGGGCAAGTTCTGGATCGAGCACGAGGGCGACCCGGTCCTCGGGCGCGGACGGGCGGAGCTTCTGACGGCGATCATGTCGGAGGGCTCCATCCAGGCCGCCGCGCGCAAGATGGGCCTCTCCTACCGCCACGCGTGGTCCATGTTGAAAGCCAGCGAGCAGAGAACGCAACGCAAACTGGTCCAGACATGGCACGGCGGAAAGGGCGGCGGAGGGGCCGAACTGACCGACTACGGCCGGGCGCTGCTGGAGGAGTACCGGAGTGTGGAATCGCGGTTCGAACACTTTTTGGAGGAGGTGCAGCGTGAAGTGGACCGTGGCGATGCTTAGTCTTCTGATCGTTTGCGCCGCCGGTTGCGGAGAGGGGGCCAAGATGCAGTTTCGGATTTTCCACGCGGGCAGCCTTTCCGTGCCGTTTCAGGAACTGGAGAAGATTTTTGAGGAGGAGAATCCGGGGATTGACGTGCAGCGCGAGCCCTACGGCAGCGCCACGGCCATTCGCCAGGTGACCGAACTGGGCCGCCCGGCGGACGTCCTCGGCTCGGCCGACTATCGGCTGATTGACCGCCTGATGGTCCAGGCCGACCCGAAACACGCCGACTGGAACCTGCTGTTCGCCCGCAACTCCGTGGGGCTGACTTACGTGGAGAAGGGCGACCTGACCCAGGAGAACTGGGCCGAGGTCTTGCGGGACCCCGAGGTGCGCGTCGGCATGTCCAACCCCAACCAGGACCCGTGCGGTTATCGAGGTCTTTTCTGTATGTACCTGGCCGACGAGGTGCTGGGCGAAGAGGGGTTGTTCGAGGAGCTGGTCCTGGCCAACTCCAACGTCGAGTTGGAGGAGACCGATGACGGCGCGGTCATCCGCGTTCCCGAGGATGTCCGCTACACGGGTCGCCTCGTCATGCGGCCGAAGGAGACGGACCTGATCGCGCTTCTGGAGGAGGGCGCCATTGACTATCTGCTGCTCTACCAGAGCGTTGCCAGCCAGCACGGGCTGGGGTTCTTCGAGCTTCCCGGGGAGGTCAATCTGAGCCGGGCCGACCTGGCCGAGACCTACGGGAAGGTCAGCGTGCTTCAGTACGCCGGCCAGCCCGAGCGCGAGACGCCGGTCAGCGGCGGGCCGATTGTGTACGGCGTGACCATACCGACTTCGGCGCCGCACCCTGAGGAGGCGGCGCGGTTCGTCGAGCTTCTCGTGTCGGAGCGCGGCCGGCAGGTCTTCCAGCAGAACGGCCAGCCGCCGATAGTGCCTGCCCTGCTCTCGCCCAACAGCCGGTCGGGTGCGACACCGGTGGAGGCATCGAAACTCAGCCCGTGAGGCCGTGATGCGCAGATCGCTCATAACGCCGCTGTTCGCAGCCGTCGGGGCCTTTCTGCTGCTGTTCTTCGCTCTGCCGCTGGTGGTGATGATCTCGAAGGAGCCTGTGGGCAGCCTGTGGGAGGCGCTGGCGGCCCCGGACGTTCGATCGGCGCTCTGGCTCTCGGCCGGCGCGGCAGCCACGGCCACCGCGGTCGCCGTTCTGCTGGGAGTGCCGCTGGGCTACGTCCTGGCGAGGCGGGACTTCCCGGGCAAGTCTTTCGTCCAGGGCATGGTGGACATGCCGGTGGTGGTGCCGCACACGGTTGCCGGCATAGCGCTGCTGGGTGTGCTGCGGCCGCTGGGCGACGCCACGGGATTCCGGTTCGTGGACGCTTTTCCCGGCACGGTGGCCGCCATGCTCTTCCTCTCGGCGCCTTTTGTGATCAACGGCGCGCGGAACGGCTTCGAGGCCGTCAGCCCGCGGTTGGAGAACGTCTCCCGCAGCCTGGGCGCCGGGGCCTGGAGCACCTTCTTCCGCGTGTCCCTGCCGCTGGCGTCCGGGGCCATCGTGTCGGGCGCGGTCATGTGCTGGGCGCGGGCGGTTTCGGAGTTCGGCGCGGTGATCATCCTGGCCTACCATCCCCGCGTGGCCTCCACCCTGATCTACGAGAAGTTCACCGCCTTCGGCCTCTCGGCCTCCCGCCCGGTGGCCGTGCTGCTGGTGGTGCTCTGCCTGTTCATCTTCATCCTGGTCAGGGTGGCCGCGCGCCGCAGGTCCGGCCCTACGGGGGTGGTGAGAGATGCTTGAACTGCAGGGTGTGTGCCGGCGCTGGAAAGACTTCTCGCTGGAGGACATCTCGTTGAGCGTTCGGCAGGGGGAGTATTTCGTGCTTCTCGGGCCCAGCGGCGCCGGTAAAAGCCTGCTGCTGGAGGTGATCGCCGGCTTTCACTCGCCCGATCGCGGGCGGGTCGAACTCAACGGACGCGACGTGACAGCCCTGCCACCGGAGCGCCGGCACGTGGGATTCGTGTATCAGGACAGCATGTTGTTCCCTCACAAGACGGCGCGGCAGAACATCGCCTACGGGCTGCGGCTGCGCCGGGCGCCGCGGGCGGAGATCAACGAAACCGTGGACCGCCTGGCTGCCATGTTGCGCATCGAGCAGGTGCTGGACCGGCGGCGGGACGAGCTGAGCGGCGGCGAGCGTCAGCGGATATCCATCGCCCGAGCCCTGGCCGTCGAACCGCTGCTTCTGCTGATGGACGAGCCGCTGGCGGCGCTCGATCCGCCCACGCAGGAGGCCCTGCGCGGGGAGCTGGAGACAATGCACGCCGAGACCGGCGTCACCGTGCTGCACGTCACGCACGACCAGGCGGAGGCGCAGCAGCTCGGCCACCGGGTGGGCATCATACGGCAGGGCCGGCTTCTGCAGGTGGGGACGCCGGAGGAGGTGTTCCAGAAACCCAACAGCCGGTTCGTTGCCGAGTTCACCGGCTGCTCCAACATCCTTCGGGGAGAGGCCCGGGCGGAGGGGGAGGCGACGGTTTTCAGAAGCGGTTCCCTTGAGATCGTGTGCACCGAACCGGTGGAGGGGGCGGCGCGGGTGGTGATTCGTCCCGAAAACATTATCATAAGTACTTCGCCCGTGAGGACCAGCGCCCGCAACCAGCTGGCCGGCACGGTGCAGGAGGTCATGAAAAGAGGTAGGATTCACAGCGTCACGGGCGAGTTCGACGGGTGCCGGCTGACGTCCGTGGTGACGACCCAGTCGCTGGAGGACCTGGACCTGAAGCCCGGCCGCGAGGTGTATTTTTCCTTCAAGGCCAGCGCGACGCACTTGATAAGGGCCGAAGAGCAGGAGATCAGTTGAGAGAACCGATGGCTGAATTCGCCGACAGCGAGTATTTCGAACGCGAGATGGTGGAATATGCGGACGCGCGCGAGGTGGTTCTGGGCGAGTGTGCGCCGCGCCGGACGGAGCGGCGGGCGCCGGGTGAGGCGCGTGGATACGTGCTGGCCGAGGATGTGGTGGCTCAGATATCCAGCCCGCCCTTCCCGAAGTCTGCCATGGACGGCTACGCGGTGCGCAGCGAAGACGTCCGACAGTTGCCGGCCGACCTGGAGGTGATCGGCGAGGTCGCCGCCGGCCAGTTCCCCGATTTCACCGTCGGGCCGGGGCAGGCCGCCGTCATCGCCACAGGGGCGCCGGTGCCCGACGGCGCCGATACGGTGGTCATGGTCGAGCACACCGAGTCGCCGGCCGAGGATTGCGTCCGGGTCCGGAGGCTCTCCGGCGCGAACATCTGTCCGGAGGGCGAGGACATCCGCGAGGGGCAGACCGTGCTGAAGGCGGGCCGCGTGCTGACGCCGTTTCGGATAGGGGTTGCCGCTTCGGCGGGATACGACCGCGTGAGCGTCTATAGCCGGCCGGATTGCGCCCTTCTCTGCACCGGAAACGAGGTGGTGGAGCCCGGCGAGACGCCCGGAAAGGGCCAGATATTCAACTCCAACGGCCCCATGCTCTCGTCGGTGCTGCGGCCCCTGGCGGGCGACTACGATTACCTGGGCATCGCGGGCGACGACGAGGCGGAGCTGGCCCGACTCATCCGGCGCGGGCTGGAGTGTGATGTCCTGGTGGTGACCGGCGGGGTGTCGGTGGGGCCCTACGACCTGGTGCCGCGGATCCTGAAGGAGGCCGGCGTGCGCCGAGTGTTCCACAAGGTGGCCATCAAGCCGGGGAAGCCGACCTACTTCGGAGTGGCCGGCGGGACGCTGGTGTTCGGAATGCCGGGCAACCCGCAGTCCGGTTTCGTCATCTTCAAGCTGCTGGTCGAGGGCGCCCTGGCCGCTTTGAGCGGTATCGAAGACCCGCCGCCGCATCTGGAAACCGGCGTGAGCGCCGAGGGTTTCGCCAACAAGCCCGCCCGCATGAACGTCAAGCCGTGCACCGTGGACCACACCCAGGCGCCGCCGGCGCTGCGCAGGTGCGCCTACCACGGCAGCGCCGACATCGTCGGCCCCGGCGAGGCGGACGGCTACTTCCTGGTGCCGCGCGGCACGGAGCGCGTCGAAAAAGGGCAGGAATTGAGGTTCTTTGCGCTATGACTCCTGAGGGACCCAGATATCTGCGGCTTTCGGTCACGCACCGCTGTGACCTGAAGTGCGTTTACTGCCACCCGGAGCGGCTACGGGCGAACGGAAAGGAGTTTTCGCCCCGGGAACTGCGCCTGCTGGTGGAGTGCGCC
>CAYVBE010000209.1:0-6953 GCA_964448935.1 uncultured candidatus Brocadiaceae bacterium | reverse complement strand
CCGGCGCACCCGGCCGCAAGCCGGCACTTGCGGCAATGGACGCCAAAGACGAGATTGGCGCGTCGCGCCGCGCGCACGGCAGCCACTCTTGACCGGGGGTGCGTGAATTGATAGATTAAGGATACACCGGACCAATTGACCGGGGGCCGCTCCAGCATGGACGCGGGCCGCAAAGATGGGGCAAAGGACGCCCTCAAGACCTGCGGCGAGTTCCTGCGGCTGCCCGGCGCAGATAAAGCGGAGTCGCTTTTTTGTCAGAAGTCCGAGAGAACATCAGAATAAGGTTCCGTAAAGAGGGCGACGTTCGGTTCATCTCGCATCACGATTTGATGCGTGTGTTTGAACGTGCGCTGAGGCGCGCCGAAATCCCCGTCGCCATGAGTGAGGGGTATAACCCTCGTCCCCGGATGAGTTTCCCTGCCGCGTTGAGCGTGGGCCAGACGGGCCTGAACGAAGTTGTTGACGTGGGCCTGTGCGAGTGGATGCGCCCTTCCGAGTTCCGCGAGCGGCTGCAGAGCCGCCTGCCGGAAGGGATGAGCCTGCGCTCCGTCGAGATCGTCTCGTCCAACCCGAACCGCCAGCCCACCGAGCTGGTCTACCGTGTGCCGCTGCTGAACGGGCACGGCCCGGTAGAACCCCGCATTGACGAACTGCTTTCCCGCGAAGAGGTGACGGTTCTCCGCAAACGAAAGAACAAGTCCAAGAAGGTCGAGATACGGCAGTTCATCGAAGCATTGCGGTTCGACGGCGAGTCACTCACCATGCTGCTGCGTTTCACGAATCACGGGACCGCCAGGCCCGAGGAGGTGCTGGAAGCCCTCGGCCTGCGCGAGGGGGAACACTTCCGGGCCGGGGATATCGAGCGCGTGCACGTCCGTCTGCCCTCATAGCAGCCTGTTGTAGCAGGCTGCCGAGATACTCACGTGAGGTGACGTGCCATGGCTGTTGAAAAAGAAATGCTGATTAACGTTATCGAGGAAGAGGAGGTCCGCATTGCGCTCCTGGAGGACAGGGTCCTGCAGGACCTTTACCTGGAGCGCACCCGCCGCGAACACATCGTGGGGAACATCCACAAGGGGGTCGTGGTCAACCTGGTGCCCAACCTGGAGGCGGCCTTCATCGAGTTCGGCTACCGCAAGCACGGCTTCCTGCACGCCAGCGATGTGCTGGGTTCCGGCAGGGGCCGAAGCGACATCCGGAAGGTCCTGAAGAACGGCCAGGAGATACTTATCCAGGTCACCAAGGAAGGCATCGGCGACAAAGGACCGAGCCTGACCACCTACCTGAGCCTGCCCGGGCGCTACCTGGTGCTGATGCCCGGCCTGTCCCGGCGGGGCGTGTCGCGCCGCATAAATGACGATAAGGAACGCGACCGGCTGCGCCAGATCGTGAAAAACCTGGACATTCCCAAGGACATGGGCGTGATCGTGCGCACGGCCGGCGAGCAGCGCTCCCAGAGAGACCTGCAGCGGGACCTGGATTACCTGCTGAGGCTCTGGAAGGCCATCAGCCACCGGGCGGAAAGCTCCGACGCGCCCGCCATGGTCTACCAGGAGAGCGACCCCGTCACACGGGTGATCCGAGACACCTTCAGCGAGGATGTCCGGCGCATTATCGTGGACAGCGAGAGCGTCTACGAGAAGGTGCGGGACTTCCTGCGCTCCGTCCTGCCCCGCCACGTGCGGAAGGTCAAGCTGCACGATTCCAGCGAGCCCCTGTTCCACCACTACGGAGTGGAGGAAGAGATCGAGAAGATGCACAGCCGCACCGTGCAGCTCGATTGCGGCGGCAGCATCGTGCTGGAGCAGACCGAGGCCCTGGTGGCCATAGACGTCAACAGCGGCCATTACAAGGGACGGGGCGACGCCGAGCAGACCGCGTTCACCATCAACAAGGACGCGGCCCCCGAGATCGCCCGCCAGGTGCGCCTGCGGGACCTGGGCGGCGTGGTGGTGATTGACTTCATTGACATGGAGAAGGACTCGCACTGCCACAAGATAGAGCAGATACTCAACGACGCCCTCAAGCGCGACCGCGCCCGACTGCGCACCCTCAAGATGTCGCCTTTCGGTATCGTCGAGATGACCCGGCAGCGCCAGAAACAGAGCCTGCGTCAGAGCACCTACATCGAGTGCCCGCACTGCCATGGGAACGGATACATCAAAGGGCCGGAGACCCTGGCCCTCCAGGCGTTGCGAGAGGCAAAGGCCGGCCTGGACGCCGAGAACCTCAGCCGCGTCCGCCTGGTCGCGGGCCCCGCGGCGGGCAATTACCTGAACAACGAGATGCGCAAGCGCCTGCAAGAGCTGCAGGACGAATCCGGCCGCGAGATCGAAGTGGTGATTGATCCCAGGATGGGCCCGAACGAACACAAGGTGGAATTCTTCAACCCCGAGGGACGGCAGATCGTTCCGAGTTGACCCGCAGCCGGCGCAGACGCAGCGCGCGTCAAACATTTGCACAACCGGCGTCTTTCCGCTACAATTACATATCGCTTCTGTCCTCCCCTTTTACATCTGCGAGTGTGACATGTACGCCGTAATTGACGACAAAGGCAAACAATACAAGATCGAGACCGGCGACCAGGTCCGCGTGGACCTGATGCGGGCCGAGCAGGGCGAGCTGGTCGAGTTCGACCGCGTGCTGCTGGTGGGCGATGACGATGGGGAGCTGCGCATCGGACGCCCCGATGTCCCCGGCGCGCGCGTGCTGGCGGAAGTGGTGCGCCACGAGAAAGGACCCAAGCTGACCATGCTACGCCACCAGGCCACCAAAAACCGCCAGGCCAAGATGGGACACAGGCAGAAGTACACGCGCGTACTGATTCGTGAAATCCACCCCGAGTGAACAAGGAGCAGACCGATGGCCCATAAACAAGGACAGGGCTCCACGAGGAACGGCCGAGACAGCAACCCGCAATACCGCGGGGTCAAGCGCTACGGTGGACAGGCCGTCAAGTCCGGCTCGATCATCGTGCGCCAGTGCGGCACGCACTTCAAGCCCGGCCGAAACGTCGGGTGCGGGCGGGACTACACGCTGTTCGCCACCACCAGCGGCCGCGTGCAGTTCCAGAACGGCACCGTTCACGTGGTGCAGGAATAGCCGGTTTGCCCGGAAATGTCATGAGCCTTTTCCGTCCAGCGGCCGCCTTTGCCCTCATGCTGCGCCCTCCGCGCTCGCCTGTCCTCGACGTGCCTTCTGGCACGCCTGCGGCAGCTCGCTTGTGCGGACTTGCCTGAGAACAAAACCGTCGCGCTGGTGTGTACAGAGTGTGTTGCTCTTGGCCGGTTGGCTTTATTGTCGTACGATACGTTCCTATAACCATGTGCACGCAGCCCCGAAAAACTCTCATGAAATATCCGGGTTTGTGACCAGCGACGCATGAATCACCGGCGGCCGCCGGTCCCTGCGGGGCCGGTGGCCGCTTCTTTTGCGATGGCCGCAAAGCGGGGGGAAGGACCGAGATGCGCTTCGTTGACGAGGCCGACATCTACGTCAAAGGCGGCGATGGCGGGGACGGCGCCGTCAGCTTCCGACGCGAAGCGTACGTCCCGCGAGGCGGACCGAACGGCGGCGACGGGGGCGACGGCGGCGACGTCTTCATCGAGACGGACGACAACCTCTTCACGCTCCTGGACCTGCTGGCCCACCGCAGCTACGTGGCCCAGGACGGCGGGAGGGGGAAATCCAAGAAACGCCACGGCGCCAACGGGGACGATGTGACCATCCGCGTGCCGCCGGGTACCGTCGTCACGGACCGGGACACGGGGCTGGTGCTGGCCGACATGGACCAGCCGGGCCGCCGCATCACTGTCGCGGAGGGCGGCAAGGGTGGGCATGGCAACACATACTTCGCCACCGCCACCCACCAGACACCCCGCGAGGCCGAGGAAGGCGAGCCGGGCCAGGAGCGCAACCTGCGGCTGGAGTTGAAGCTCGTCGCCGACGTCGGCCTGATCGGCCTGCCCAACGCCGGCAAGTCCACGCTCCTCAGCAGCATCAGCTCCGCCCACCCGAAGGTCGCCGCCTACCCGTTCACCACGCTCAAACCCGTCGTCGGCATCGTGGAAACGGAGACCTACGAGACCTTCGTGGTGGCCGATCTGCCGGGCCTCATCCGCGGCGCCCATCGGGGGAAGGGCCTGGGCGATGAATTTCTGCGCCACGTCGAGCGCACGCACCTGCTGGTGCACGTGGTGGACGTTGCCCCGCCGGACGGCAGCGACCCCGTCGAGAACTACCGGTCCATCCGCAACGAACTGGTCCTCCACGACGCCTCGTTCGACGAAGAGCCCGAGATCGTGGCGGTCAACAAGATGGACGTGGACGGCGCGGAGGAGGGCCTGGCGCGCCTTCGAGAGGAGGTCGAGGGACAGATTCTGCCGATCTCGGCCATATACGAACAGGGCCTGGACGAACTGGTCCGTCGGATGCACGAGACCCTTCGGGAACTCAGTGCCGAGCCGGATGAGGAAGCGCCGCCCCGACTCTGAGGCATCTGTTTTCACAACGCACCCATTTCCGGAGAACGAACATGCTGCCGGACCTGGACTTTCTGCGCCGCAGGCTTGTGAAGGTGCTGGACGACCTGGCTCACCAGGGACACGACGTACAGGCCCTGCAGGAGGAGCTTCGCAAGGCCGACGATAGCTACGACGCCTTTGCGGAGATCGCCGCGAAGGCACCGGATGCCCCGATGCGCGAAGACTGGCCCCACGTGGAGCCGGACGGTCTGGAGCAGATTCGCCGGGAGTGCAACCCGGACCGCCCCACGGGCTGGATGGCGGATATGGACCCGGAGGAAGCCGCCTGCCGCACCAAAGCCGCCTTCCTGGGCGCCGTGGCAGGCTGCGTGCTGGGCAAACCGCTGGAGATCATGCCCACGCTCCAGGAAATCCGCGATGCAGCCGAGCAGGTGGGCGAGTGGCCACTCGATGATTACATCTCCGAGGAAATGCTGGAAGCCCTCGGACGCCGCCACGCCTCCTGGCCCTCCACCTGCCGGGGACGCATCGAATACGTAGCGCCCGACGACGACATCCGCTACACGGTCCTCGGCATGTTGCTGGTCGAGGAGCACGGCACGCAGTTCACGCGGCGCGACGTTATGAACCTGTGGATTCGCCAGCTCCCCCCCGTCTGCGCCTGGGGCCCCGAGCGGACCATGCTGGCCAGGGCCGGCACGTGGTTCGCCGAGGGAAACCGGGAGGAGGAGCCGCCCTTGGAGGAGTGGGTGCGCACCTGGAATCCCCACAGCGAACTCTGCGGGGCCACCATCCGGGCCGACGCTTTCGGTTACGCCGCAGCCGGCAACCCCTCCCTGGCGACCGAGATGGCCTGGAGGGACGCCGGATGGACCCACCGCCGCACGGGTATCTACGGGGAGATGTTCGTCGCAGCCGCCATCGCAGCCGCATTTGTGGCCCACAGACCCCTGCATCCGTGCCGGGTGGCGCTCCAGTTCGTGCCTCAGCGCAGCCGCTTCCACGAGATCGTCTCCGACTGCCTCCGGATGGTCGAGGGCGCCTCGGACTGGCTGGACGGCTACGAGCAGATACACGCCGCCTACGGCGAATACGGGCACTGCCAGGTCTACCAGGAGTGCGGCACGCTGATCAACACCATGCGCTTCGCCGAGGACGTGGGTCACGGCATCTGCATCCAGGTGGCGCAGGGCAACGACACGGACTGCTTCGGCGAGATCGCCGGCTCCCTGTTGGGCGCCTACATGGGGCCCGGCCACCTGGAGGAACGCTGGCTGGAGCCGTTCAACGACGAGATACGCACCGGGCTGGCCTCTTTTTACGACCGGTCGCTGTCCTCGGTCGCGGAGCGTATGGCCGACCTGCCGCGGAAGGTCCTGCGGGAAGACGCCGGCATCGAGTGACTACTTGCCGATGCAGAAGCGGCCGAAGATGTGGTCCAGCACGTCCTGGGAGGTAACCCGGCCGGTGACCTCGCCCAGCGCCGCAGCGGCTTCGCGCAGGTTGAGGGCGGCGAACTCGTAGCCCAGCCCGTCACGCACGGCCCGCTCCGCGGCCTCGATCTCCTCCACCGCCCGCCGCAGCGCGCCCCGCTGGCGGGCGTTGAACAGGCAGTCCGCCGCCGATGCGTCCAGCCGGCCTTCCGCCACGATGCACCAGAGCGCACGCCGCAGCTCGTCCAGCCCCGCGCCCGTCACCGCCGAGGTCCGCACCACCGCACAGTTCAGCCCCTTCTCCTCCAGCCCGCCCGGTTCCCACGCCGCCGGGAGGTCGCACTTATTGACGACGCACAGCACCCGCGAAAGGGGCAGCGATACTGCGGCCTGCAGCGCGTCCTGCGGCGGTGGCGCCGATCCGTCCAACACCAGCAGCACCAGGTGGGACGCCCCCATTCGTTCGCGCGCCAGTTCCACGCCCCTGGCGGTCGGCCCGGTCGCGGCGTTCTCCAGCCCCGCCGTATCCGTCAGCCGGAAGTGGACGCCGTCCACCTCCAGCTCGCCGCCCACGGCGTCGCGCGTGGTGCCGGCGGTCTCATGCACGATGGCCCTGTCCGCGCCCGTCAGCCGGTTCAGCAGGCTGGACTTGCCCGCGTTTGGCGGCCCGCAGAGGACAACGTCTATTGCGGATTGGGTGGCAATCTCGCCGCGGCCCTTCTCCGCCTCCCGCGCCGCCTCGGTCCGCAGGCTCTCGCACCGCTCCAACAACTCGTCCCGCGAGATCAATTCGATGCCGTGCGGCGCGAAGTCCAGCGCCGCCTCCACCTGCACCCGCAGCCCGGTCACCTGCTCCTGCAGCCGCGCACACCGTCGCCCGGCGGCCCCCTCCAGCCGGGAGGTGGCGGCCAGAAGCTCCGACTCGGTCCTGGCGCGGATGACACCCAGCACCGCCTCCGCCTGCGAGAGGTCAATGCGCCCGTTCAGAAACGCGCGGCGCGTGAACTCCCCGGGCTCTGCCAGCCGCAACGCACCC
>CAYVBE010000208.1:0-7009 GCA_964448935.1 uncultured candidatus Brocadiaceae bacterium | reverse complement strand
ACCGTATAGCCATTGATGTGTTCCGCCTTCCTGGGAGCGTGTAGCTCAGCCGCCCCCGGCTGAGGTCGTTTGAAATCCCGGGTAACGGCCACAGGCGAGGGCGCCTGTGCTACACACAAATCCCTCTTTCGCCCGCCTTCACATCACCCGGGCCGCACCCGGGCTTGCGCAGCGGTGATCCGGAAAGGAGAACAGAAAACCGATAATTGAATGACCCTGCGTCGCGCGTCTCGCCGTTGACTTTTCGGCCTGCTGGCCGATAATGGTTATGTGGTCAAGATAAGGGCGAACGGCATGATACTGGTCATAGACAATTACGACTCCTTCACCTACAACCTCGTGCAGCGGCTGGGCGAGCTGGGCGCGGTCGGGATACAGGTCTTCCGCAACGACAAAATCACCGTCGAGGAGGCCGAAGAGCTGGAGCCCGACCACATCATCGTGAGCCCCGGCCCGTGCACGCCGCGCGAGGGAGGCGTGTCCAACGACGTCATCCGCCATTTCGCGGGTCGCGTCCCTCTGCTCGGCGTCTGCCTGGGCCATCAGTGTATCGCCCATTCCTTCGGCGCCGTGGTGGAGCGCCACCGGCGACTGATGCACGGCAAGACCAGCCCCATCTACCACGACGGCAAGACCCTGTTCAAGGGCCTGCCGAACCCCTTCGAGGCCACGCGCTACCACTCACTGGCGGTGCGGGAGGAGACGCTGCCGGATTGCTTCGAGATATCCGCCCGGGCCGAGCCGGACGAGATCATGGGAATCCGCCACAAGGAATACCCCCTCGAAGGCGTCCAGTTCCACCCTGAGTCCTTCCTGACCAAGGAAGGCCCGACGCTGCTGGGGAACTTCCTGGAACTCTGACGGCGCGCCGGCTATTCCGCCTCGTGCAGGATTCCCCGTATCTGCTCCGGCAGCCTGCGCGGCCGGCCCTCGGACGTAACGCAGGCCAGCACCACCCGGCCCTCGGCCAGCAGCTCGTCCTCCCCGGCGCGGCTCACGCGGTGTGCGAAGTCTATGCGCGTCGGCCGCACCCGCTCCACCACCGTCCGGACCCTCAGCATGTCGTCATACAGGGCGCGGCCCTTGTAGCTGCACTGCGTCTCGACCACCACCAGGTAGATGCCCTCCCGCTCCAGATCGCGGTAGCGGATGCCCTGCGCCCGCAGGAACTCCGTCCGCGCCACCTCGAAGTAGACGAAGAACTCCGCGTTGTACACCACGCCCATCTGGTCGGTTTCCGCGTAGCGCACCCGTATGTCCACGGTGTGAGGTTGCATGTCCCTCCCTTTCATCCGCGCGGGTGGAACCGCCGGTGTGCCGCCTTCAACCGGCTCCTGTCCACGTGGGTGTAGATTTCGGTAGTCGAGATGTCGGCGTGCCCCAGCATCACCTGGACGGAGCGCAGGTCGGCGCCGTGGCTCAGCAGGTGGGTGGCGAAGCTGTGTCGCAGCGTGTGGGGGTGCACGTCCGTGCCGATGCCGGCCGCGAGGGCGTGTTTCTTGACCCGCGCCCAGAGGGCTTTGCGCGACAGCCGCCGCCCGGAGCGTGACAGGAACAACGCCGTCACCCCGGCGTCGCGCGCCAGTTCAGGCCGGGCCTCATCAAGGTATTCCCGCAACGCTGCCAGAGCCGGCTCTCCGATCGGCACCAGGCGCTCCTTGCGCCGCTTGCCGTAGCAACGCACGAAGGAGTATTGGAAGTTCACCTGCCTCACGTCCAGGCCGCACACCTCGCTGGCGCGCGCGCCGGTGGCATACAGCATCTCCAGCATGGCCCGGTCGCGCAGCCCCAGCGGGGTATTTGCCGACGGCGTGTACAGCAGCGCCTCCACCTCGCCCTCGCTCAGCACCTCCGGAATGCGTTGCCAGAGTTGCGGGCTCTGAAGCACATCCGCCGGGTTGTGCTCTGCCTCCGCCTCCGATACCAGGAAGCGGTAAAACATGCGCACCGCGACAAGGCGCCGGCGAATTGTGTTCGAGGAGAGCCCCGCCCGGCGGCACGCGCCCACGTAGGCCACCAGTTGGTTGGGCGTCAGTTCGCTCAGGTCGGCGTCCTCTGCACCCTCCAGGTAGTCCAGAAAAGCCGCCAGATCGGTCTGGTAGGCTTCCAGGGTGTTGCCGCTCAGGCCGCACTCCGCCGCGCAGTAGTGGACAAAGGCGGCGACCAGGTCCCTGGGGTTGCTCATACGGCCTCCGGAAGCTGAACGGGTCGAAAAGCGCTCGTCGCGTTCATCATAGTGAGGCCCGGAACGGAGTGTCAACAGCCGCCTCCGGTGGCGAGTGCAGCATTTGTTTTTTCGGCGCCCTTCTCATAGAATGCACGGCCAGAGGCGGAGAAATTCCTGAGACAGTCGGAAGTGGTTGGACACCCGAGATGAACGAAGACACCAGAAAGAAAGCCGGGAAGTACGAGTTGCTCGACATGGTCGAGGAAGGACCGGCGGGGCGCCTCTACCGTGCCCGCAATACGGAGACGGGCCGCACGGTCCTGCTGAAACTCGTCTCGGAGGCCATCAGCCAGAACGCGGCCTTCGGGCGGCACTTCTATGAGAAGTGGGCCGAGCAGCAGTCCCTGGTCGAGCATCCCAACATTCTGCAGGTCCGGGAGGTGGGGCAGGCGGACGACACCTATTACGTCATCTTCGAGGACGTCGAAGGGGAGCCGCTGTCCGAGAGGCTGAAGCAGAGCCCCCTGCCGCCGGACGAGGCGCTCGAAATAATCCACCAGGCGGCCGAAGGGCTGCGGGCCATCCACCGCCGCAATCTCATCCACGGGCACCTGAAGGCATCCCAGATACTGCTGGCGCGGGACAAGATGGACCGGCTGCTGGTAAAGGTCATGCTGTTCGACCCGGCGGTGGCCGGGCCTGACCCGATGATCTCGGTCTTCGGAGAGCTGCTGGGAACGCCCAAATACATGGCGCCCGAGATGATCCGCGGCCGCACCCCCGGCCCGGAGGCCGACATCTTTGCCCTGGGCATCATCGCCTACGAGATGCTCACCGGCTGCGAGCCCTTCCCCTCCCGGAATCCCGTCGGCTACCTGTTCAACAACTGCGAACTCGAGCTGGAACCGCCCCACAGGGTAAACGACAAGCTGCCCCCGGAGGCCGCCAGGGTGGTCCAGCGGATGCTGGAGAAAGACCCCGGCGAGCGCTACCGCAACGCCCAACGGCTGGTGGACGACCTGGACCGCTGCCGGGAGAGCATGCATACCGGCCACGTTGACGTGGTGCCCGGGGGCGTGGACTCGGCGTTCGCGCGGGACTACCACTCTCTGGAACCTCAGGACACCGGCGGGCTCAAGGTGCCCACCGGACTGGCCGTGGTGCTGCTGGTGCTGATGGTGACCGCCGCCATGGTCATGGGCTTCGCCCTGGCGCGGGCGGGCTGGGAATGGCCCGTGCCGGCCCGGCAGCCGGCCGAAACCCGGGACGACGGGCAAGGGCCCCGCGTGGAACGCGGGGGCGGCGGCCCACCGGACACCCGGCGGCAGCCGGAAACGCACGAAAACGCCGCCGCGCTGCTGGAGGCGGCCATGGAAGATGCACGGCGCTATGCCGGCAAGGAACAGTATGAACTGGCCGTCGCCGCCCTCGCCGACGCCGCCGAAAGGTTGCAGGGCGACCCACAGCGCAAGGAGGTGCAGGAGCAGTTGGGGCGGCTGTACCTCGAGTGGGCCGAAGTTCTGTCGAAAGAAGGGAACTACCAGAAAGCGCTGGCGAACTACACGAAGGCCGCCGAGGCGGCCCCGCCGGACAGCCGCTTCGCCCAGGTCGCCCAGACCCGGGTGCCGGCCGCGATGGCCGACCTGGCCGAGCATCTGCACCGCTCGGGCGAATACGCGGCGGCGCTCGAGGTATATGAGAAGATAGCCGAGGAGTTCCCCGGCACCGCCCAGGCACGGCTGCTGGACAACAAGAAGCCCGAGCTGCTGGTGGGGCGCGCCACCGTCCTGCGCCAGGAGGGTGACGACGATGGCGCGCTGAAGCTGCTGTTGGAAGTCGTGAACCGCTACGAGGGCAGCAAGGCCGCCGAGGACGCCCGGCAGGCGCTGCCCGACATCTACCTGATGTCCGCCCGGCAGGAGTTGGAGGACGGCAACCTTGCGCAGGCCCGCCAGCGGCTGAAACACCTGATCGAGGCCTATCCGGAGCACAAGAGCGCCGCGCAGACGCGCACGATGTACGCCCGGCTCCTGCTGCAACTGTTCCAGGAAGCGCGGCAGACCGGCCGCCCCCAGGAGGCCGAGCAGTATTACGGCGAACTCCTGAAATCCCACCCCGACAGCCCCGCCGCCGTGAAGGCCATGCGCGAGGCCCTGGGCATCGAGTCCGCCGAAGATGACGAGACATACTCCGAGAGCACCGCCCGGAGCAACCTGCGCAAAGCCGAGGGGCTGCGGGCCAAAGGCGATTTCCCCGGTGCCCTGGCCCTGCTGGAAGACGTCCTGAAGCACGCGCGCGCCGACTCGACCGTCGCCATGGACGCCGCCGCCAGACTGCCGGCGTGGCATTACGAGTCCGCCCTGCACGCCTACGGAACGGGTTCCCCCGAGGAGTGCATGAGAATCCTGGAAGAGGTGGCCTCCCGGTTCCAGGGCACCGAGTGGCAACGCAAGAGCACCGTCACCGTCCAGCGCATCCGTAACCCGGCACCCGGCACGGTCTACGTGCCGGAGGGAAGTTTCCTGATGGGCACCAATCTGAGCGAGATCGCCGCGCTGGCCCAGGAGCACAACCTGTCCCTGCTGGGCGGCAGCAAGGAGGAGATCCAGGTCATAGCCCTGGCCCACGGCTTTGCCCCCGAACTGCCCAAACACACCGCCGCTACGGACGCCTTCTTCATGGACAAAACCGAAGTCACAAACCGCCAGTACAAGGAATTCCTGGAGGCCACATACCACACCCCGCCCCCGCACTGGGACCGCAGCAACTACCCCCAGGGCCAGGGCGACCACCCGGTGACCAACGTGACGCTGAACGACGCCTTGGCCTACGCCGACTGGCGGGGGGCACGGCTGCCCACCGAGGCCGAGTGGGAGAAAGCCGCCCGAGGCGTGGACGGCCGCATCTACCCCTGGGGCAACAGCTTCAGCCGGGACTACTGCCACCACATGCTGCCCGAGGACGCCGGCTCGGCGCCGGTCGGCTCCTACCCCGCCTACGACAGCCCCTACGGCTGCCTGGACATGATCGGCAATGTGATGGAGTGGACCACCGAGCCTTTCGAGCCGTACGAAGGAAATGAGCTGGAACTGGCCGAACTGCCCGGCCCGCAGGTGGTCCGCCGCGGGGGATCATGGATTCAGGAAGAGCTGGCCCCCATACCGGCACGCTGCGCAGCTCGATACGCCGCCCATCCGGCGGACGCCGACGTGCGGACAGGATTCCGTTGCGTGCAGGACGTCGGCGCAGCCACTCCGAACGATTCCGACCGGTAGTCCATGCCCGGGAAGCCCCAGCCCTCAGAACTCCCGCCGCCCCGGGAGCACCGCGAAGGCGGCGTGCGCGTGCTGGTGAACCCCGAATGCCACCCGGATGTCGAGGACCTGATGCGGCTGCCGGCCATCGTCAGCCAACTGGAGGGCCGCAGCACGCGACAGGCGGGCCACCCAACCTGCTGGGTCTGGAACCCGCCCTGGGACGACGGGCCGGGCCTTATGGTGCGCCGCTACGCGCACGGCGGCATCCTGGGCAGGCTCTGGGGCACGCTGTTCCCGGGGGCGGGGCGCATGGAGCGGGAATTCGCCGTCTCGCGCTATGCGGCGGCCGCCGGGCTACCCGTGCCCTGCCCCGTGGCGCTGCGCGTCGAGCAGGTGTTCGGCCCTCTGGTGCGTGCGCACTACGTCAACCGACTCATCCCCGAGGCCCGCGACCTGCTGGCGCTGTGCCGCGAGCTGCCGCCGGAGAACCTGTCCACGTCCCGCAAGCGCCGGATCTGCCGCACGGTCGCGGATGTCGTGGCCGCCCTGCACGAAGCGGGCATCCTGCACGCCGACCTGAACCTGCAGAACATCCTGGTGCGCGACCCGCTCGGCCATCCGGAGGCGTTCATCGTGGACCTGGACCGGGCGTGCGTATTCGGAGAGCTGGATTTGCCGCAGCGCATGAGCAATCTGGTACGGCTGGACCGATCGGTGGAGAAGTGGCCCGAATCCCGCAGCGCCATCGGCCTGACGGACCGGGTCGCGTTCATGAGGGCCTACCTCGGGCGGTACAGCGAGTGGGCGGAACGTGAGGAAGAGATCATCAGGCGCCACGGAAGCCGCCACCTGCGCCATCGGCCGTGGCGGAAGAGTTAATACGGACAGGAGGAGACCATGGAAAAGGTGGACGCCACAGAGCTGGAGTTCCGGCACGGTGACAGCGGACCGAAATACCTGTTCCGCGGCCCGCGGATAGACTGGGGCCTGATCCGGTTCCTGCCCGGACAGGAACTCGGCCCGCACTACCACAACGAGGTCGAGGAGACCTTCTACTTCACCGCCGGCACGGGCACCTTCATCGCGGACGGGCTGGAGTATGACATCGAGCCCGGCATGGCCTTCCGCATGGAGCCCGGCGAGGTCCACAACATAGTGAACACCGGCGACGAGCCCCTGGACGGCATCTTCATAAAGCACACCTACCTGCCGGAAGACAAGGTAAGCGCCACATAGCCGGTGTCCGTGTAACGTCCCAGGGTCATTCAATTATCGGTTTTCCGTTGTCCTTTCCGGGTACGTGTTTACCGTGCGATGTCGGACGGGGGCTGCCCCGCACTCCCCGGCGCTCTACCAGGTCATTGCGAGCCCGTGCCGGTCACGGGCGCGGCAATCTCGCCGTTCACGTCCGAGAGCCAACCGTGCATGCACGGAAACGACGAGATTGCTTCGTCGCTATCGCTCCTCGCAATGACGCACGCAGGTCCCACGTCCGGCGGAACGCGGGCGGCGTGCCACGGTAAACAGGTACCTTTCCGGATCACCGCTGCGCAAGCCCGGGTGCGGCCCGGGTGATGTGAAGGCG
>CAYVBE010000207.1:0-7047 GCA_964448935.1 uncultured candidatus Brocadiaceae bacterium | reverse complement strand
GGCTTTCGACGAACATGCGCTCCTCGTTCTCGCCCACGAAGCCCGAAGCCGCCGGACTGCCGCCGAGCCGCGCCAGCCCCCGCGCGACGTTGACGCCCTTCCCCGCCGCCTGGATGGACCGGACGCGTGCCCGCGCATGGGCGCCCACGCGGAAACCGGGCACCTCCAGCACCTTATCCACGGCGGGGTTAAGGGTAACGGTGATGACCATGTGAGAGCCCTTTCGAGGATTTCATCTGTGGCCAGTGTCACAAGCCGGGACTTCTGAAGAATCCAACGCATTCTCCCAAGCCGCCCGGAAGCCAAGACCTCTGAAGAATGCACACCGCATTCTTCCAAGCCGCCCGCAGGGCGGCCCGGCTGCGCTACACGTCAACCGTGCGTCGCACGACAAGCATCTAAGTGGCCTTTAGAAAGTTGTTTCCGGTCCATGCAGGTCTGCAAGTGTTGCGCCCCAGGACGGGTTAGTGCCGAGGCGCCTTGCACCTGAACGAGCTGTGCGCACGGGGACTGCCCTGTCGGCGCCGCCGCCCTGGGCTAATTTTGAGACGGCCCTTTGGGCCTGACGGCCGAACGAACGGACGACCCACCGGCCTAATCTCATTGGCCGCCCAGTCTATGGTTCCAACCAGCCTTCGGACGGATGATCTTGCGTTTAAAAGAGCCGCGTACATAGCCTCCGCCGTTGGTGCCGTTAGCCCGCCGCAAGGCGGGCGTTTCAACGTTAGCCCAGGGCGGCCAGCCCTGGGAAACGTGGGCAAAAAATACTTCGGAGCCCGCGAAGCGGGCGATTCAGGCGTTGTGTGCGATGTCCCTTCGCCCTCCGGTTGAATCGCCCCCGTCGGGGGCTCTGTTTCTTTTCTGGATCCCTTCTACCCAGGGCTCTGGCGCCTGTGGCGCCGCCGCCCTGGGCTAATCTTGAGACGGCCCTTTGGGCCTGACGGCTCACCGGCCCAACGGCGTGAGCTCATGCAATGCCCAGTCAGAACGCTGACTGGGGCTCGCTCTAATCGGCTGAGCGGTCTTTAGAAAATCGTTTTCGGTCCACAAAGGTCCACGTGCTGCGAACCGGAATGGATTAACGTAAAGCCGCTTAGCTCAGGCGCCCCGCCCGACGACCGGCGGACAAGCCTCGCCTGAGATCCGTTTCAGGGAAAACAGAGGCACTCAGGCCCCTCCGCCGCCCAGGGCGAACTCGTGGATTACGCTATAGACGGCGCCCGTGGGCTTGAGGTCGCTTTTCATGAGAACCATGGAATCCACCTCCACCTCGCCGAAATCGTCGGCCTGGAGGGCGTCCTGCATTTTGTCCAGCGAGGGACAAAGGCTTCGTTTTTTGACACGGCCGAGGGTGATGTGCGGGATGTAGCGGCGGCTCTCGGGCTTGACGCCGACGGCTTCCGCCAGGTTCTCTTCAACCGCGTCGTGCAGGGTCATGAGCGCCCCGCTGCGCTCCTCCACCCCTACATGGATCACCCGCGGGGTGCCGCGGGGCGGGAAGCCGGACAGGCCTTCGATCCGCATGGTGAACGGCTGGACCCCGGCCGTGGCTTCCTGCAGGCACTCGATGGCATCGGGCAGGTCGCGTTCGTCCAGTTCACCGATGAATTTGAGGGTGAGGTGGAGCTGGTCCTCCCTGACCCAGCGGACCCCTTCCGCGCCGTCCTGCAGGGTTCCTATTGCCTGCAGAAGCCGGCGCCGGACACTCTCGTTCAGCTCGATGGCGACAAAAGTGCGCATAGATTCTCTCTCCGAGGAACGACCGGTGCCAGATGCGTGCCTAAAACCCAGGACCCTGAAGAATGCAACCCATTCTTCCAGGCCGCCCGAAGGGCGGCCAACGGCCCCAGCCGGGGGCGGCTGGGCTACACATCAACCGCGTGCGTCGCACGAAACGTGTGTAGCTCAGGCGCCCTCGCCTGAGTCCGTCTCCCGACCAATTACTTCTCCTGCGTGTCCGGCTCTTCGAGCTTCTCGAACAGGATGGTCGGCTCGCCGAGCTCCCGGCCTTCGGGAAGCGGCTCGGTGGCGTTGTCCCAGAGCATCTCTTCGGGTTCGCACGATAGCATCCCCGCCACCTTCTGGGCGGCAAAAGGCAGGAAGGGCTCCATGACCACGCCCAGCGTCTTGATGGTCTCCAGGCAGACGTTGAGGACCGTCCCGCACGCGGCCCGGTCCTTCTTGCGCAGCATCCATGGCTCGCGGAAGTCCACATAGCGGTTGCCCTCGCGCGCGGCGGCCATCACGGCGTGCAGGGCGTCCTTGAAGCGGTATTCCTCGATGAGACCGCCAATCTCTTCGGGCAGCTTCGACATTCGGCCGAGCTGGTCGCGGTCCTGTTCCGTCATTGGACCGCGCTCGGGCACTTGCCCGTCGAAATAGCGGTGGATAAAAGTCATGTTGCGGTGCACGAAGTTGCCCAGCGCGGCTACCAACTCCTCGTTGTTGCGATGGATCAGGTCCTCGAACTTGAAGGCCGTCCTCTGCCGCTCCGGGGCGATCATGGTCAGGTAGTAGCGCAGCGGATCGGGGTGGTATTGCTCCAGGTACTCGTTGATCCAGATCGCCGTCCCGCGGCTGGTGGACATCTTGGTCTCTTCCTCGCCGGGGAACTGGATGTTCAGGAAGCAGTTCGCCGGGATGTAATCGGGCAGCTCGAACGAGCCCTCGGCCATGAGCATACCGGGCCAGGTGATGGCGTGGAAGACGACGTTGTCCTCGCCGATGAAGTGGACGATCTTGCAGCTCGGGTTCTGCCACCAGTCCTTGTAGTCCTCCGCACGGCCGCCCTGCTGCTCGCACCACTGGGCGGTGAAGGAGACGTAGCCGATGGGCGCGTCGAACCAGACGTAGAGCACCTTGCCCTCGGCGTCAGGATCGTCCGGCAGGGGCACGGGGATTCCCCAATCGAGGTCGCGCGTGATGGCGCGGTCGGGCAGGCCCTGCTCCAGGAGCCCCAGGCTGAAGTTCCGCACCATAGGCCGCCACTCCTCGTGCTCCTCTATCCAGTCCTTCAGTCGGTCCTGAAGCTCCGGGAGCAGGAAGAACCAGTGGACGGTCTCCCGCACTTCGGGCTCAGCCCCGGAGACGGCGCTCTGCGGCTGGATCAGCAGAGAGGGTTCGAGCATCTTGCCGCACGCCTCGCACTGGTCGCCGCGCGCGCCGCCGGTGTCGCAGTAGGGACACGTGCCCTCCACGTAGCGATCGGGCAGGAAGATGCCGGCATCGGGATCGAAGAGCTGCTCAGTGGTGCGTTTCTCCAGGTAACCGTTGTCGCGCAGCGTCAGGAACATCTCCTGGCTGATGCGCGTGTGGTGCTCGGTGGCGCTGGTGCCGCTGTAGATGTCGAAATCAATGCCCAGGCCGCGGAAGTCTTTCGCCTGCTCCTCGCGGTAGTATTCGGCGACCTCGGCGGGCGTCTTGCCCTCGTTGCGGGCGGTCAGCGAGACGGGCACGCCGTAGTCGTCGCTGCCGCAGATGAAGGCCACCTCGTCTCCCCGGGACCGCAGGTAGCGCACAAAGATATCGGCCGGCAGGTAGGCGCCGGCGATGTGGCCGACGTGCAGGTGGCCATTGGAGTAGGGAAGCGCCGCCGTCACGGTGAATTTCCTGCCCATAGGATGCCCTCGCGCAGTTGGAGTTCGAAGGAATGCCCCGCAGAGTCGGTACTATAACAACCGGCCGGCAGCCCTGCAACCGGTCACAGGCTATCCGCGAACCGCCGAATGACGCGGATGTGGTCCGGCGTGGTGCCGCAACAGCCGCCGATGATGCGCGCGCCCGCCCGGTAGAGGCGCGGAACGAATTCCTCGAAGACCGAGGGCGCCTCGTCATAGGTCGTCTCGCCCTGCCGGAGTTGCGGCATCCCGGCGTTGGGCTCGCAGAACAGAGGAAGCTCCGTCAGGGGAGCCATCTTCTGTATGAGCGGCACCATGTCCGCGATGCCCTTGCCGCAGTTGGTTCCGGCGGCGGCGCAGCCGGCCTCCTCGGCCGCCTCGATCAGGCGCTCCGGCCCCTCCCCCATCATGGTGCGGTAGCGGCCGGACGGCTCGCGGTTGAACTTCATGCTGGCGACCAGGGGAAGGTCGCAGCCCTGCCGGGCGCCGCAAAGCGCGAGCGCGATCTCGTCGGCAGACTCGAAAGTCTCGCAGAGCATGGCATCCGCCCCGGCCCCCGCCAGGGCCTCCGTCTGCCGGGCGTAGCAGTCCACCACCTCCGTCTCTTCCAGATCGCCCAGCGGCGCCAACATGCCGCCGGTTGGACCCAGCCCGCCGAAGACGCATACGTCCCCGTCCCCCGCACGCGCGGCGATCTCAACCCCGGCCACGTTGACGCGCTCCATCCGATCCTCCAGCCCGTGCCGCCGCAGGGCGACGCTGTTGGCACCGAAGGTGTTGCTCAGCACGCAGTCCGCCCCTGCCTCCGCGTAGGAACGCAGGATGCCTTCGATATCCTCGGGTCGCTCCAGGTTCCACAGGTCGCCGCACTCGCCGGCCTCCAGGCCCAGCTCTATCAGGCGCGTGCCCATGGCGCCGTCCATCACCACCAGCGGCCGCTCTCCGAGCAACTCTAAAAAATCCATCTCCGACACTCCGCACGCAGAAGAAATGCGATTCAGTGAATCATCTTGCCCGTGGTGCCCAGGTTGAGCCGCCCGAACTTCACGCCCTTCAGGCTGATCATCTCATCCGCCAGACGCCGCAGTTCCTGGCCGTTGCCCTGCAGGATGATGACCTCCAGGCAGTTGTGCTCGTCCACGTGGACGTGAAACGAACCGATCACCCGCGTGAAGGACTCGTGCTGCACGTCCATCAGGCGGGAGGCCACCGACATGGCGTGATGGTCATACACCAGGAAGACTGCGGCAAAGGTCTCCGTATCCGGCGCTTCCCACTCGTCCTCAACCAGCTTCCGTCGGATCAGGTCGCGCACGGCTTCCGAGCGGTTGCTGTATCCCAGCTTGCGGATGAGGTTGTCGAAACGGTCCAACAGGTCAAGGTCCAGCGAAACGCCGAATCTCACGGTGTCTGACATTCTGTCTCTCCTCCCTTCAGCTCAGTTCTGCCAGCGTGCGCTTGATGACCGGCCAGGCCAGATTGGCGTAGAAGCGGTGCCCCGCCGGCCCGACGATCAGGCGGGCACGGTCCGGGCAACCGGCCGCGGTGAATATCTCCCTCGTCGTCTCGAATGCCTCCTTGATGCCGTGCAGCGGGAAGATCGGGTCCTCCTCGGCTGCCACTAACACCAGCCCACGGGGCGCGATCAGGCCGGCCACCTCGCCCATCTCCGCCAGCCTCAGGATGCCGGGGATGCAGTTATCGGGACAGTGCTTGATACGCATGATCGAGGCCGCATATGTGCAGTAGCAACACGAGGGCACGGCCAGCTTGATGCGCGGATCCAGGCATGCCGCGTAGAAGGTAACGGTGCCGCCGCCGGAGTTGCCCATGCACATCATCCGCTCCGGGTCCACCTCCGGCAGTTCCTCCAGCAGGTCCAGCGCGCGCATCACGTCCCACACGCGCTCCCCGATCAGCGTCTTGCCCATCATCAGGGAGTGCACGACCGCGTCAACGCAGGTGTGCTCCCACCGCAGGTCCAGCTCCGTTTCCGCGCGTTCACCAAAGCAGCGCTGCTCCACGGCCAGGGTCACGAAGCCCTGCCGCACTGCCTGCAGCGCGTAATCCCGGTTACCGACAACCAGCTCTTCCTCGTGCTCGTCGCGCGCTACCCCCAGGGAGATGTGCATGCCGGGCGAATGGCCCTGCAGGCAGATCATGGCGGGTACGGGGCCGTCCACGCCCCGGGGCACCAGCAGCTGCGCCGGCACGTCGGCCGCTTGCTCCGCCCGGAAGACCAGCTTGATCCGCACGTAATCCTCCGCCTCCTCCTTTTCCAGTTCCTCCACATCGAGCGGCGTCTTCTTTTCGGGCATAACGCCGATCAGCTTGCGCAGCCGCTCCCGCAGCCCGTCCTGCCATGTCTCGAAATCCTGCCCCCGCCACGCGAACTCGCGCGGGGTTCGCTCCATCAGATTCATGTGATACTGCGAGGGTGCATAGAACCTCCGGGTCATGATACCGCCCCTCAACACAAATGGCCTGGGTCGCGCAAAACACCGGAGGTATTATAGCGGTTTGTGAGCGCGGCGAAAGTGGCTGCAGGACGCTTGAATCTGCCCACTGTCGCGGTTACTGTGATGGTGGAGACTAAACTGAGGGGAAACGCACCGATGAAGAAGCCCTGGAGCGGGGGATTCGAGAAGGACACCGACGAGGCGGTCGAACAGTTCACCGAGTCCGTAGGCTTCGATCAGCGGCTCTATCGCCAGGATATCCGGGCCAGTCAGGCCCATGCGGAGATGCTGGCCCGCCGCGGGCTCATCAGCGAAGCGGAACTGATCGAGATACGCGAGAGCCTTCGCCAGATCGAACAGGAGATCGAGGAAGGCAAGTTCCAGTTCCGCGTGCCCCTGGAAGACGTACATATGAACATCGAGGCCGCGCTGATCGAACGCATCGGCGACGCAGGCCGCAAACTCCACACCGCACGCAGCCGCAACGACCAGGTCGCCTGCGATGAGCGCCTGTGGGTGCGCGACACCATAGACGACCTCGATGGGGCCATCACGCAATGCCAGGCCGCCCTGGTGCAGAAGGCGGAGCAGTACCGCGAGGCCGTTATGCCGGGCCTCACGCACATGCAGCACGCGCAGCCGATCCTGCTGGGCCACGTGCTGCTGGCCTACGTGGAGATGCTGCAGCGGGACAGGGACAGGCTGCAGGACTGCCGTGGGCGGGCGAACGTCAGCCCGCTGGGAGCCTGCGCGCTGGCGGGCACCGGCCTGCCCACCGACCCCGAGAGCGTGGCCGAGGAACTCGGGTTCGACCGCTGCTTCGGCAACAGCGTGGACGCCGTCAGCGACCGCGACTTCGTCATAGAACTCGTATTCGACCTGGCGATGGTTGCCATGCACCTGTCCCGCATGGCGGAAGACTGGATCGTGTGGTGCTCCCACGAGTTCGACTTCGTGGACCTGGAGGAGAG
>CAYVBE010000206.1:0-7133 GCA_964448935.1 uncultured candidatus Brocadiaceae bacterium | reverse complement strand
CCCGGCCCTCTGGGAGCCATTCTGGCAGGCCACTTCTTCGTTGCGGCTCCGCAGGGACCAAAAAGTCGCCTTTGTCGCCGCGCCTTGAATTGACCTCACCAGCATGGCTCTGAACCTCAAAGATCAACAGTTATGGACCACTAGCCGCATCGGAAGACGGCTGACAAGATTCTGGCCACCGCCCATGTTCCGCGCCACACCCAGACCCCACCGCATCATATTCCTCGTCGGCTGCGTGCTGCTGGCCATCGAGCTGACGGGACTGCTGATCCTGTTCGGCTGGAAGCCCGGATGGGCAGCGAAGGTGTGCGTGGTCATCGCCACCACGGGCGTCGGCGGGCAGGCGGGCGCGATCCTGGCGGGCCTCGAACTCGGCTTCTCCGCCGTGCAACTCGGGGCCGTCCTGATCGCCTTCAACGTCATGCACCTCTGCCTGTTCTTCCCGCTCATCACCACGCTCTACCACAACTCGATGCGCCTGAAGGTCATCGGGCGGTGGGTGGCGGCCACGCGCAGGGAGGCGGAGAAGCAGAAGGAGAAGGTCACCCGCCTGGGCAGCTTCGGGCTGCCCGTGTTCGTCTGGCTGCCCTTCCCCTGGACGGGCACGCTGGTGGGCGCGGTCATCGGATATCTGCTGGGCATGCGCACCAGCCGCGTCATGCTGGTGGCCGTGCCGGCCATGCTGCTCAGCGTGGTCACCTGGGTGTCGGCGGCCGACTACCTGCGACGCCTGTCCGAGATCGGCCGGTACGTGACCCTCGGCGCCCTGGCGCTCATACTGGTGGGCTTCGGCGTCTGGCGCCTGGTCGAGCTGGTGAGCAGCAAGGGCGCCGAGTGAGCCGGGTCACCGTGCGTCGTGCGCCAGGTCGAGGTGGAGGTGGTGCTCCGTGCGCCCGTCGCCGAACGCGCCGAGATACTCCACGGTGTCCAGTAAGGACAGCAGCTTGCGCAGCGCCGCCAGGTTTCGCCGGGCTTCCGCTTCCGACTCGCCTCTCTCCTCCACCGCGTGGCGCACCAGGAAGTCGTGGTGCCGCTCCAACATCTCCGCCAGGGTCCGTGCGTTGACCCGGGCCATGCTGAACGGCGTGCCGTGCGTCCGCAAGGGACGCACGGGCGACCCGCCGCGGGCGGTGTCAATGATGCGCCGGGCGGCGTCCAGCGAGGTGGTAACGATCAGGGTGTTCTCTACCACGCCGAACGTCGGCGACAGCTTGCTCCAGACCTCGGGCTCGTCCACCCGCACGGTTGTCAGCCGCACGCCCTCGTGTTCGCTCTGTTGAAGCGCCACCTTATGGCCGCCTCCGGCGCGGGCGAAGGTAACCAACGACCCGACGGCGCTTTCCAGCGCGGCGGGGACGTGCCCGGTCTCGCGGAGACCGATGGCCAGAGCGGCCGCCGGCGGGGCATCCGGCGTCCCGGCGGGCAGCACCATGAGGGCCTTCTGACCCTTGAACTGGTCCAGCAACCCCTCCCGGCTATAGACGCCGCCGACCATCAACACCACAGCGTTCATGGCGTGCTCCACCCGCCGTGCCCTGCCGGGAGCAGCTTCCTCCAGGATCTCCATCGTGCTGTGCCAGGCACCCAACGGGTCCAGGGCCCGCGCCAGGACGACGGCCGCGTCGCTCGGAACCAGGTCCAGCGCCTCGAGCCGCGCGCCCGGCCGGGGCAACACGGCCGTCAGACCGTCCGGCAATTGGTCACCCTGATAGGCCACGCTCAGCCGCACGGTCAGGTCGTCCCCGTGCAGCACACGCAGAGCCAGAAACCGCGTCATGGGCAACCCCTCCGCAAGCCGCACCTGGATGAGACGCCCGATGGGATTGCCGTGCTCTTCCGACCGCTCTCGCATCCGTTCCGCCACGGTCTCCAAAGCCGCGCCGCTCACGTAGCCCACCGCCAGGGCGTCGCTCTCCGCCACGGCCATGGCCTCCCGATAATCCTCGGAATCCCTGATGGGTTGCCGCGCGCCGGCGGCGGTGTCCAGAACGCGCTCCACGGCGGACCGGTCCTCGCTGACGGCCAGCAAGCGGCCGGAGATGGCGTGGTAGCGCGTATCCCCGTCTTTCATCTTACCGGCGTGAATCTGACGGCCCTTGTAGCGCGTGGTCTCGGTTTCTCGAAGGCTGTCGGTGAGGCGTTCGACGCGGAGGAACTCGTCCACCGCGTCCCGCAAATCGCCCTTGCTCTGCGCCTCGACCACCAGCACCCCCGTCTCGTCCGGGAAGACGACCAGCGCGCACTCGTGGCCCAGGATGTCCGCCAGCACGCCCTTGACGTCCACCTCGTTCTCCGCCTCGAACTCCTCCAGGCCTTTGCGGGCCTCCTCCAGTCCTTCGGCCAGTTGCGGCACGAACTCCGGGTCCGCCAGCCGCGCCACCAGCGGGCTGTTCACGAATTCCTCGTAGCGAACCGCCAGGCCTTTGACCTTCAGGACGGCCAGGGCGTCGTCCGGCACGTAGTCCTCGACGGCCGCACGGGCGCGAAGCACCGGTAGGCAGAGGGCGCCAGCCATCAGAACCAGCACGATCAGCTTTCGGTCACGCTTCATCCTTCTTCCTCCTTCGGCGGCGTGTTCTTGTTTTCCGACGGCACAAAACCTTTCAGAACGGATTCGGCAGCATTCGGCAGTCGCACCTGCGTCAGCTCTGCCAACGGCGCGCTTCCGGCGCTGAACGCCGCCGACCCGACGCCGCGGGCGCCCTCGAAAGCCGCCCACAGCTCGACCCGGACGGCCTGCTGGCACCGCTTCAGTGCCAGCAGGTCCCCCGCCGGTTTTCGCGGATTCTCCGGCAGCCGACGGACCAGCAGCAGCGCCCCGCCCAGAAGAAGCAGAAACGCCGCAGCGGCCGCTGCCGGCCTCACGGGAAAACGCACGGTCTTTGCCGCGCGTGCCCGGCGCTCCTTCAGACGCCCCAGGAACGCCTCGCCGTCCATCCGCTCCTCCTCGGAGCGAAGGTAGCGCTTCACCAGGCGGTCAATCGGATCGTTAGGTTGGCTCTCGTCGTTCATTGCAGTTCTCCCGGCAACCTGGCACCCAGGCTCTTCCTCAGGCGTTTGCGACCCCGGTGTACGAGCACACCCGCGTTGGTGGCGCTGACGTCGAGCGTCTCGGCGATGGTCTTCAGACTCTGTCCCATGGCCTTCAGATCCACGGCGGCGCGCTGCATCGGCGGCAACGCCCGCAGTTCCGTTTCCACGCGCTCCATCAGCTCCCGGCCGGCGGCGGCATCCGCCGGGTCCGGCACGGAATCGCTCGGCACCTCGTCCGCCAGGGACCAGCCCTCGGCGCCCTCGGCGTCCAGGCTCAGCAGGTCCCGGCGACGGGTGGTGGCGTTTATGCACGCGTTGGTCACGGATCGGAACACCAGCTTCTCCCCGTCCTCCAGCAGGTCGTACTCCTCGTGGTCCAGCAGCCTGAGCATCACGTCCTGCACCACATCCTCGGCCCGGTCGGGCGGGTCCAGCAGGGACCTCGCGTAGGCGACCGCCCGCGGGGCGATCTGCCTTATCCAGGCATCCAGTTTTGACTGCGGGCCTTCCAAGGGTTTGCTCCGCACGGTCGCAAGCCATCTACCTACAAGAACACATCCGCCACGGAAATCTTACACCGAAAAGGCCTGCGCTCCCACCGCGCGACCCAACCCGGCGAGGACGTGGGAGAGGTCGAGCTGCAGAAGGGCTGGAACGAGCTTCTGCTCAAGATAACCCGGAGAAGCGGCGGCTGGCAGGCCTGCGCTTCCAGGCCCCACCGCCGGAGTGAGACGGCTGCTCCCGTTCCGACCTCCGCGATCCCGAGCATACAAGCATTTTCACTTGTCTTTGCCTCATGCAAGCTTCTTGACTTGTTACGGGGGCTCGCAGAATCGCGTGGTCGGTGGGGAAGAACTCCGGACCTGTGGGCTGCGTGGACGCCGTCCGGATTATCCCTCGTTGGCCTTCCGGCGGAAGCCCTTGCTCCGTCTTGACAAGGCGCGGGGGACGGTTACACTTGCACAAATCGGGCAGTGCTTTGACGCTTCCCTATTATGGGGAAAAGCCCGGAAAGGACGATGAAATTTCAGGAGATGGGAATGTTTGATTCGATGCGGTTGCGGTTCATACTGGTGCTATTCCTGGCTCTTGGCTTTGCGACGCGTGCCGGCGCGGCTGCACAGGTGCGGGTCATTGATCCACTCACGGTGGTTCGGGAGATGGAGGATCTGCAATCGGCACCGGAGCGCGAGGTGTTGCGCCTTGTGGCCCCGCGCAACGGCTGTGCCTCGGCGGTCGTCGTGGTCACCGGCGCGGCCGCAGCGGAACTCGTTGCCCAGCCGGGACCCCTGACCGGCGAGGGGGACGCACGCATCCCGGAGGATACGGTCCGGATACGCTACGCCGTAAAGGGAGAGGCGGAGAAAAAAGTGGACCTGACGGGCAACAAGGTCCAGCCCCCGCGGACGGAACTGGACACCAATTTCCCCTACTTCGACATCCTGCTGGAGGAGCCCCCGGCGGAGGCCGACATTCTGCCCGTCTGGGTCACGGTAGATGTGCCTTCGGATGCCGAACCGGGCACCTACCGGGGTTCCCTGGAGCTTGCGGGCGAGGAGGTGCCCGTCCGGCTCGATGTGGGCGAATGGGTCTGCCCCGACCCGTCCGAATGGGTCCATCACGCGCAGTTCGATCTGCACTGCGACACACTGGTGGAAGAGTACGGCGTCGAGCTCTGGTCGGCCGAGCACTGGGAGCTGATCGGGAAATGCTTCGATCTGATGAAGCAGATGGGCAACAAGGACCTCCACCTGTCCCTCTGGATGGCATGGCGACTGAACCAGCCCGGATGGAGCCCACTCGGGGACCTCTACCCGCAGGTCCGGTTCCGGAAGGGCGAAGACGGCCTCGTACCGGACATGGCCGTGGTGAACCGCTACCTGGAACTCTACGCAGAGCGCGTCGGCGAGCCGCACGCGCTGGTGGTCTGCGCCTTCGACCCCGCGGTCTGGGACTTCGGCGTGCGGGACGCGCGGCGGCACAAATGGCCCTGCCCGAGCTGGCGCGCCGTGGTGGTGGACGAGGAGGGCGGGCGGCGCCTGGAACTCCTCCCCCTGCCCGGAGAGCCCTCCGGGGACGAGCTGTGGACGCGGATGATGGACGAGATACACCGTAAGGTCCTCGACCTGGCCTGGGACGAGGAGGTCATTCATATCGGGCTGGCGCATGACGGCCGACCGCCCCAGAACACGGTTGATTTCTTCAAATCCTGCGCCCCCTACGCCCGGTGGGCGCTCTGGACGCACGGCCGCGGCGACCCCGCGCCCGAGGGCAGGCCGTACGTGCTGGACAACGGCCTGGTGGCCGGCCATTACACGCATGCCTACGCCCTGGGTCTCAACCACGTGAACGAGAAGGGAGTGATGGGCGGCTGGAACATGCCGTATCCAATCTACACCCACCCGCGCAAATACATCTATCAGTTCTCGCCCCTTTCCCAGTGGCGGCAGTTCCCCGATGGCTGCACGTCTCACCCGCCCGGCGGGTTCAAACGGAGCGGCGCGGGTTTCGACCACGTCAGGTTCAACGCCTGGGGCAAAGGGAAGCACTACGGCTACGCGTGGAGCAACTTCTACCGCCAGGGCCCGCGCTGGATCGTCGCGCCCGGGCCGGACGGCCCGCTGGGCACGGCGCGGCTGGAGATGCTCCGCGAGGGCCAGCAGGAGACCGAGGCGCGGATCGCACTCGAGAAGGCAGTGTCGGAGGGCCGCCTGTCCGCCGACCTGGAGAAACGCTGCTCCGACCTGTTGGTGCGGCGCTGGCAGGCCCTGCGTAAAGAGGGCAAGTTCAACCGGAGCCACGCCGAGCAGGGCCAGACCGAGACGTCGCGCCTCTGGGGCGTACCGGGCGACTGGCAGGATAGCGCGTTGGAATTGTTCAACCTGGCGGGCCGGGTTGCCGCCGAAGACTGACGGGGAGGCCATAATGAGCGACGTACTTTACACGCGCATGCCAAAAGAGGATCAGACCTACGACGTCATCGTTGCGGGAGGCGGCCCGGCGGCCATCGGCGCGGCGCTGGCCTCAGCCATCACCGGCGCCCGCACCCTCATACTCGAGGCCCGCAGCCAGTTCGGCGGCACCGCGACGGCGGCCATGTGGATGGAGATAAACTGGATTTTCAAGGACAACCGGGAAACCAGTCGCGGCGGCGTTCACAAGATACTGGTTGACGCCCTGCGTAGCCGGGGAGACGACGCCTGCCGGCGCGGTCCCCGCAACCCCGACGCGCCCGGCAGCGGCGGCAACCTGAACGTCCACCCGGAATACCTGAAAAAAGTCCTCTTCGACCTGTTCGAGCAGTATGAGATTGACTACCAGCTCTACAGCCCCGTGGTGGACGTGGTGAAGTCCGACGACACGGTGACCGGCGTGGTCGTCGCCGCCAAGGAGGGACGCGTCACCTATCGCGGCAAGGTTGTGATTGACGCTACCGGAGACGGCGACGTGGCCTACCGGGCCGGCTGCGAGATGGAGACCGAGGGCGACCCGGAGACCGGCTGGCGGCCGCCCGTGACGGTGGCATGGGCGCTGTGCAACGTGGACTGCGACCGCCTGTTCGAGTGGCTGGAGGGCGATGTCGAGCTGGACCGTCACCAGTACAAGGCGTTCAACCGCCTGCTGGGCGACTTCCGGGAGAAGGGCTGGAATCTGCCCTCCTGGATAGGGTTCAACCGGACCACCATCCCCGGCGTCGTCTCGATCAATAACGGCACGTCGCTGGATATGAAGCTCGACTGCTCGAAGAGCGCCACCCGGACCCTCGTGGAGAAGATGGCCATTGACCAGGCCATCGAGTTCGTAAACTTCGCGCGGGAGAAGGAGATTCCCGGCATGGAGGACGTCTATCTGATGCGCACCGGCGGCTACGCCATGGCCCGCGACACGCGGCGGCTGGTCGGCGAATATCGGTTCAACAACGAGGACGTGATGGAGGGGACGGACTTCGAGGACGCGGTCGCCAGCAAGTACGGCGGAAGCGACCCCGTGGGCAAGCAGCGCCCTTACACCGCCATCAAGCAGGGCGCCCTGTTCCCCTACCGCTCGCTGCTTCCCAAAGGTGTGGACGGCCTCCTGGTGGCGGGCCGCTGCAGCTCGGC
>CAYVBE010000205.1:0-7165 GCA_964448935.1 uncultured candidatus Brocadiaceae bacterium | reverse complement strand
CGGCGGGCCCGTTGACCTACCAGAACGGCATCGTGCCGCAGCAGGGGCGCAACTGGGGCTCGCTGCTGCCGGGGAACATGGCGTTCGACGCCGAGGCCATCAGCTTCTGCGGGTATCCGGCCATCACGCTGGCCACCACGGGCGACCCGCGCAACAGCGTCAACACTCCGTTGGACACGTACGAGCAGTTGGCGCCCTTCCTGGCCAATGTGCAGCACCAGGCCGTGGGCTGCGCCTACATGATCAAGCAGATCGCAGACGTGCCCGTGCTGCCGGTGGACCGCAACGCCGTGTGGAAAAAGCGGGAGGTCGGCAGCCTGTTCGGACAGGCGGTCGAGTTCAGCCGGCTGCCCTACATGCCCAAGGTCGTGGTGCCCAACAGCACCGTGGCCGTCAGCATGCGCGCGGCGCAGCAGACGCCCGCCAAGAGCATGATGGGCGTGCAGACCGTTGATTTCCAATTGAGCAACCTGCAGGGCCTGTTCGAGGTCTTCGGGCTGGCCAAGACCAAGCAGTTCCGGGTGGACGGCTTTCTGATGTCCCCCAACACGGGCACGGTGAACAAGGTGGCGGAATCCGGCCTGCCGGTGGCGACCGACCGCCCCCGAGAACGGGAGTGGACCGAGCGGGAGACAGACGTGCGGCTGAACTTCTTCCGCTGCGTCTCCTCCACCATCTTCGACCTGATCAACCCCCTGTCCCTGCAGGTGTTGGGGCAGAGCACGGCGGTGCGGGCCGAGTCCAACGGCGAGCTGCAGTACCTGGTGCCCTTCGTGGGCCAGGAGTCCCAGCAGGACCAGTACAGCAAGCCCTGCGCCGTCTACTTCACCCAGCGCGACCGTAACGTAAAGTTCCTGCTGGCCTCCAGCACCGTGGACTACCAGGGGCTGCTGATCAACTTCCGCAGAACTCCTCCCGGGGAGCGGGACGAAGGCAAGGAGAGAACCGGAATCGGCTACTCCGCCCGGCAGGGGCAGAACTTCATCTACTACACGGCCCTCAAGATCGCGCGCGACATGCACGAGCTGGACCGCTACCGCCTGCGCCGGCTCAGGGCCAGCGGTATCTCCAAGTCCGCCGTGTGGGACCTGTTCGAGAAGGCAGGCGCGCACCTGGAGGCCGCCCGGCGGGCGCTGGACCACCTGCGCTACGATCGCTACCACTACGAGATCAACATGGCGCGGGGCCTGGAGAACCGCATATATCCGGACGTGCGGGACACGGCCACGGACGTGGTGAAGGGCGTGGTGTTCTACTTCGCGCTGCTGCTGCCCTTCGTGCTGTTCGCCGAGCGCCTGCTGATCAACTACGCCGACATCCGCAAGAAGCTGGGCGCCGTGGCGGTGCTGTTCCTGATCTCCTACCTGGTCCTGCACGCGCTGCACCCGGCCTTCCAGCTCTCGCAGACGCCCATCGTCATCCTGGACGGCTTCTTCATGCTGGTGGCCGCCGTGGGCACCGTGTGGTACCTGCTGGGCAAGTTCGGCATCGTCATGGAGCGCATCCGCCAGAAGGTGGACATGATCCACCGGGCCGACGTGGCACGGGCCAGTGCCACGATGGCCGCCTTCGTGCTGGGCATCTCCAACATGCGCAAGCGCAAGGTGCGCACCGGTCTGACGGCGGTCACGCTGGTGCTGCTGACCTTCACGATCCTCTCCTTCACCAGCTTCCAGGTGATGCCGGCGCGAATGCTGGACTACGCCGCCGCGCGCGAGGCACCCTACGAGGGCGTGCTGCTGCGCGGCCTGGGCTGGGGCCCGCTGTCGGAGTTCGTGACTTACGACATGGACAACTTCTTCAACGTGCAGGGCATGCACGTGGCCCCGAGGAGCTGGTTCGTCAGCCAGGACCAGAACCGCCAGCTTCAGCTTTCCATCACCCGGCCCGATAACGAGCGCGGAAAGGCCGTGGCCAACGCCCTGCTCGGGCTCAGCCCGGAGGAGCGCCATTTCTCCGGCATCAACGACGAGACGTTCCTGCGGCACAAGTGGTTCGACCGCTCGATGCCCGACTGGCCGTTCGTCTGCATCGTGCCCGCCCGCATGCGCGAAAGCCTGCGCATCGAAGACCCGGAAGTGGGCAAGGCCAAAGTGTCGGTCCTCGGGAGGCAGCTCCGCGTGGTAGGGGTGTTCGACAGCGACCAGTTGTTCCGATACGAGGACCTGGACGGCGAGGAGATCACCCCGGTTGACTTCGTAGCGCAGCAGTTCAAGGAGGCCGGAGCGCAAGGCAGACAGCAGCAGACAGGGCTGGCGCTGACGGCCACCGGCCAGATGAACGTGGAGCAGTTCGTCCACCAGAAATCCACCAAAGAGGAAGAAGAGGAACAGTACATCCACATGGAGCCGGACCGCGTGCTGGTGGTTCCCAACGAGTTGAACCTGCGTCTGGGCGGAACGGTGCGAGCCATAGCGGCCGGTCCGGGCACGACCACGGAGACCGAACGCGCGCTGCGGCCCTTCCAGCAGGTGCTGCGACAACTGCTCAGCCGGGTGAACCTGGCCCTTTACGCCGGCTACCGCGAGACAGGCGGCGCCGAGCCGTCCGTCCACCGCGTGGCCACCCGCAGCGGGCTGAGTATGGGCGGGTTCAAGGGCCTGGTGGTGCCCATCATCATCGCCGCCCTCATTGTGTTCAACACCATGCTGGGAGCCGTTTACGAGCGCATGGCGGAGATCAAGACCTATGCTTCCGTTGGCCTGGCGCCCATGCACATCGGCGCGCTCTTCTTTGCGGAGAGCAGCGTGTTCGCCGTCATGGGCGCGATGTTCGGCTACATTTTCGGCCAGCTTATGAGCAAGATACTCGTCCACCTGCCCTGGCTGCTGCAAGGCATGTCGCTGAACTACTCCAGCATCAGCGCGGTCTGGTCCGTGGTGCTGGTGGTGCTGGTGGTGCTGGCCTCCACGGCGTATCCGGCCCGCATGGCGGGCAAGCTGAGCGTGCCCGATGAGACCCGCAAGATGACCATCCCCAAGCCTTCCGGCGACGTGTGGGAGATATGGTTCCCCTTCACCGTCAGCGCCAAGGAGGCGCTGGGCGTGATGGCTTACCTCTACGAGTATTTCGAGAGCAACGACGAGGACGCCATGGGGAGCTTTACCGCGGACAACCTGGAGTTCTACACCGAACAGCACGAGGACCGCGAGACCATCTGCATGGAAGCCGATGTCTGGGTGGCTCCACTGGACATGGGCGTGAGCCAACGGGTAAAAATAGCCTCCATCCCCGATCCGGAGGAAGGCGAGATAACGTACCTGTTCTTCACCATCACCCGCAAGAGCGGTGAATTCCAGACGTGGCACCGGATGAACCTCGGGTTCCTGAAGGACCTGCGGAAGCAGTTGCTGATCTGGCGCCTGGTGACCCCCGAGGCCAAGAGACGCCTGGCGCAAGAGGGAGCCGAGATGCTGGAACAGACCGGCGAAGGAGCCACGGGCCTGCCCGGCCTGGAGCCGAGCGTTTCCTGACCTGCCGTGCCAACTGACTGACCGAGAACGGCTGCAAACATGGCGAAAACCGAAGACTACCTGGAACTGCGCAACGAGCAGGAGGAGCCGACCGAATTTCGGGACGGCTTCGGCCTGAAGGCCATCCTGGCCGGGCTTTTCGTGACCTTCGTGGTCATGCCCGGCTCCATGTTCATGTGGCTGATGCTGGGCCAGCAGCTCGGCGTGCCCGCCGTGTGGGTGACGCTGATCATCTTCCTGGAAATTGCCAAACGCTGCCGCACGACCCTGACACGCCAGGAGATGTTCGTCATCTGGAGCGTCACCTGGGGCATCCTGGGCGCGGCCATCATGCGCCAGGGAATGACCTTTATCTGGATGCAGTATTTCGTGCGTAGCGACGCTGCAGTCCAGTTCGAGATAGCCAATCAGATTCCCTTCTGGAAGGCCCCTCCGCCAGGCAGCGAGGCATATGCCCTGCGGAACCTGCTGCACCGGGACTGGTGGCCCGCGCTGGCCCTGATGGGCTTCCTCATCCTGTGGCGGCGGCTCAGCTTCTTCAGCCTGGGCTACGCCCTGTTCCGGATGACCAGCGACATCGAGCGGCTGCCCTTCCCCCTGGCGCCTATCCGCGCCAAGGGCGTCACGGCCCTGGCCGAGAGCGACGAGGAGACCTGGCGCTGGCGGTGCTTCTCGGTGGGCAGCACCCTCGGCATCGCCTTCGGACTGCTCTACGTGGGGGTGCCCGTCCTGTCAGGAGTTTTCTTACGCCGTGACCTGTACCTGATACAGGTGCCCTTCTACGACTTCACCATGCAACTGCAGGACATCCCGTGGTTCCGGGCGGTCCCGCTGGCCATCAGCACCAACTTGAACGGCGTGTTCGTCGGGTTCGTGCTGCCCTTCTGGGTGGTGATGGGCAGATTCGTGGCGGGCGTCCTGGGACGTCTCATACTCAACCCCATACTCTACCGGACCGGCGTCCTGCAGATGTGGGAGCCGGGGATGGACTACATAGAGACCGGCCTGGCCAACCAGTTCGACTTCTGGCTGAGTTTCCGTATCGGCACGGCCGTCGCCGTGGCTGTGCTGGGTATCTACGCCGCAGCCAGCCGCATGATAGCCAGCCGCAAGGAACGCGCGGCCACAACGGTCAACACCCTGGCCCCGCCCAAGGGCCGCGGCGACATTCCAGTTGTCATTGCACTGCTGTTCTACGTCGCCAAAACCTCCTGGATGATCCTCCTGTGTCACTGGCTGGTGCCGAAGTTCCCGGTGTGGATACTCATCGCCTTCGGCTTCGGCTACACACCGTTCATGTCCTATATCAGCGCCCGGCTCAACGGCCTGACGGGCCATCGCATCGGCATTCCCTACGTGCGGGAGGCCACGTTCGTGCTGAGCGGCTACAAGGGGGTGGACATCTGGTTTGCACCGGTGCCCATGGGCGATGCCGGCCAGGGCGCCGCGCACTTCCGCGAGGTCGAGCTGACCGGCACCAAGTTCACCAGCATCTTCAAGGCCCAGCTTACCATGCTGCCGCTGGCCGTCGTGGCCAGCCTGCTGTTCTGGTCCTTCCTCTACAAGATAAGCGACATCCCGGAGGACTACCCCTTCGCCATGCGCTTCTGGCCGCGCGACGCCACAGTGAGGGCCTTCTGGATGACCGCCACCACCACCGGCAACGCCTTCTTCATGAAGGCCATCAAATGGCGCTATATCGGCGCGGGAGCGGGATACGGGCTGATTCTCTATCCGATACTGCGTCTTGTCGGGGCTCCCACCCTGTTCGTTTACGGCACTATACAGGGAGTGGTTGGCGACCCCGCCATGGCCTTTCCCCAATTCGTCGGGGCAATCCTGGGCCGCTACTATATGCAGAAGGTCTTCGGCCGGACCAACTGGCGGGAGTACACACCCGTGCTGGCCGCCGGATTTGCCTGTGGCATGGGACTTGTGTCCATGGGCTCCGTCGCCATCCGCCTCATAGCTAAAGCCGTCACAATGGTGCCCTTCTGACAGAGCCAACTGTTCCATGAGCGAAGCTGCCGACATCGAAAAAGAGCAAGCGACCCCGCAACTGCGGGAACGGGCCACC
This sequence comes from uncultured candidatus Brocadiaceae bacterium, assembly GCA_964448935.1. GTDB lineage: Bacteria > Planctomycetota > Brocadiia > SM23-32 > SM23-32 > CAYVBE01. The sequence goes on along the minus strand of CAYVBE010000205.1, from coordinate 1,615 downwards.
GGTCGACTCATACCCCTCTGGGTCAAGGTCACCCTGTTCATCGTGCTGGGCTGCCTCTCCGCCTACGCCATCACCTTCACGATCTGGTCTCTCTACGTCCAGCACGTGCTGACCGATGCCGTGGCGCTGATACAGGGCGGCATGGAAGCCCGGGTGGACTTCGATTCCCAGCGCCACCAGCAGGCCCTGGACGACCTGGCATGGCGCCCGCTGGATTCCTTCCTCTACTGCAACCAGGAACTGCTGCAGGACGAGGAGGACGCCCCCCGCATGGCGCGCTCCATGGCCCTGCAAAAAGCCGTCTCCTGGGAAGTGATCACCAAGCGGCGCGACACCATCCGGAAGATCACCGAGGAGATGCACAAAGGCGGAGGACTGGACCAGAGCGTGCTCACGCCCGATGTCGTGGAGACCGTGCGCGAGATGGTCGAGGAGCGCCGGGCGGAAACCGAGTTGAGTTACGCAGAACAACGCATTACGGACGTGCTGGCCTGGTTGATCCAGGAACCGCGCGCCATGCCCAAGGGCTTCGAGAAACGCCGCCTGGAATCCCTGCTGGCCGACTTTCAGAAGAAGGGCTTCGTCGGCCCGGAAGTGAAAGCCATGGAGATACTCATCACCGAATGGGACAACTCCGACGATCCCGTCCGCCGGGATGCGGTGCCCCACTTCCAGAGAATGCTGCAGGGCGAGCACACCGCAATGCCGGACCCGTCTGTGGCGCTCTGCCGCGAGCGCGCGGACTATTGGGAACAGAGATACTTGAACGGAATGCTGGCCCTGGCCCGCGCCGGAAAGCAGATGCTGACCGACATCGTGAACAAGGACAAGAGGATAGACCACCCCCATATCTATCAGTACATCAGCCTGCTGCGCCACCGGGGCGACAGGGTCCGCGAACAGATCAGCGAAGGCGTCTGGCTCATCCGCCATCGCTACTACACCATCCGCTTCCTGGGCACCTTCGCGGCCAGGACCTCGATCAACCCCGTGATGGCCGTCGAAACGGTGCGCCTCACCCGCGATGAGCACGAACGGGAGATGCGGCAGGCGAACGCGCGCCGCGTCAACGAGTGCATGCAACTCCTCATCCGGGTGGGACTGGACTATCTGCAGAACAGGGAGCAGTATGAGCTGCCACGTGCGGAAGACCAGGACGCCTATGTGCGCCGATACGTCGTGCATAACCTGGAGTTGCTCAGTGAAGAACCCGGCCTGGCCCAGATGGCCCAGGCCGGCCTGCAGCAGCTCCGAGAGGCGGACAAACAGCTCCCCGGCGGACCCGTGCTCTTCACGGAGTAGCCGCAGCCCGGACTGCCTCATCAGCACCGGACCGGTCGGATATCTTTCAGGCGGAGTCTGAAGCCCATGGAGTGCCGGAAAGAGGAAAACCTGGAATCCTGCGCCTGCACCTATCCCGGGTGCTCGCGCAAAGGCCTTTGCTGCGAATGCCTGCAATACCACCTGCGCAGCCGCCAGTTGCCCGGATGCTGTTTCCCGCCCGACGCCGAAGCAAGCTACGACCGAAGCTTCGAGAAGTTCGCCGAACTGGTCAACAACGGCTAGTGGTCCATAACACTTGAGTTTCGGGGTTCAGAGCCATTCTGGCAAGGTC
>CAYVBE010000204.1:0-7171 GCA_964448935.1 uncultured candidatus Brocadiaceae bacterium | reverse complement strand
TACCCGGCTCGCCGGAGAGCTTGGCGACGACCTTGCGCGGCTCGCCGTCGGTGGTCAGCTCCAGTACGCTGTTCACCATGCCACCATGCATGCGGCGGATGTCGGTGACGGTGAGGTGGTCGTCGAGGAACTCGCGCACCAGTTCCGTGGCGCACTCGGGCGAGATGACGGTTTTGTCGAACGGCATGGCAGGCTCCGGCGGATGTAACTCGCGCAGAGGAACAGTCTAACGGTGTCCGCCGGGGTCCGCAAGCGTTACGGCGTCCATTGTCAACGGCAGATAGAAATGTCCGGTCATGAGCTTGTAGCTCTTGCGCCAGGGGTGATCGGGCGCCGGACGGTAGGGCCGCTTCCGTGGTAAGCTCTCCTCATCTCCGGCAGGACAGGGCTCCGCAGGAGTGCGACCCGAGCGACCGGAGCTCAGACTTACGGCACAGGGCTCAGCCTTCCGTCCGGCTGAGCCTTTCCCGTTGCCCTCCTGTGCCGGGTTCTGCCCCCCGCGTTAGACTCCGGGCGTTCGGGGACACAGCCCCAACCTTCCCCTCTCCCAGTACCTCATAAAAGAGGTAATGTTCTTTGAACCGCAGGTGCAGGCTGCCCTCCAGCCGCTGCTCTACGATCAGGCGGCCTCCCCGGCCTTCCAGCCAGTCATGATGGCTCCCGTCGGCCTGGACCAGCTCTCCCCGGCACGAACGGCGCGGACGCCTGTGGCGGTGCACCTCACTTCTGCGCGGCCGCTTTCAGAGCCCTCCCTCCAGCAGCCACTCCCGGAGCGTGCGTACAGCCACCGGCAGGCCGCCCTCGCCCAGCTTCTCGGGCGCGAACGTCGGCCCGGAGTCCATGAAGTCCGCCTTATACCGCTCCACTACCTGCTGGCGACAGGCGGGATCGACCCGCCGATTCGACGGCCGTCCCCACAGCTTGTGCGCGCGCGGTGGCGCCGGTCTGGGGATCGTAATGCGCGATGGCCACGTGGAGGGTGACCGGCGGCTCGTAGGTCGGCTCGGCCTCCGGGCGCTTTTGATTTGTGGCCGGTGGAGATGGCGAGGACGGCGGCCGTGCCATTCTCCTTCGGGGCAGTGCGGAGCATGTCAAGGGACGTGATCTCCTTGTCCGGCTGCGGGTTGTCCCACGTGAAGGCGAAGAGCCGTTCGTTCGGCCGGCCGCCCCAGCGGGCCTTTACCGGCAGGACCCACGCAAGCTCGGCGTCCGGCAGGTTGTGGGCTCCGCCCCACCAGTGGCCGATCTGCCGGTTCCAGCGGACCGGCACCTTCGCGCTCGAACCGTCCGCGTAGTGGACCAGGTAGTGGAACACCTCCTCGCCGTCCTCCAGGTTCCGCACGTGACCGGCCTGCAGGAAGGCCAGCGAGTCGGCCTTCCGCCCCATCGGGATGCCGGTAATCGCTTCGGCGTCGGCCTCGGTGGCGAACCCCGCCAGGGCCAGCATGGTCGGCCGACTGTTGTGGTGGTCTTCCTCGATGAACCACGTGATGCCGGCCCAGCAGCGCTCGCCGGTGGGCAGGTGCTGCAGGTCGGGGCCGTAGCGGCCGCGCTGGAACCAGCTCGGCCGTTCCAGGTGGTTGCGGTGCATGGTGAACTTCTCCGGCGGGATGGTGACGGGCTCCCAGCGCACCGGGCCGCGGTAGTAAGAGGTGACGTGCCCCGCCCAGTCCATGCCCTGCATCCAGGCGCTGCCGTGGGGCAGGGCGCCCGGGTCCACCGGGGCGGCGTCGCGGTCAATCTCCCCGTCCTTGTTATAGCCCACCCCGGCACCGATGGCCGGGGAGCCGCCCTGCAGACGGAAGTCGCCCCGCTCGGGAGCCACATAGCGCGGGGGCTCGGTGACTGGACTCTCGCCGAGCACCGTGCGGAAAGAATCCGCCTGTCGTTGCTCGAGTATGCTCTCCGGGGCACGGTTCTCGGGTGGATAGAGCAGGTTGTGCGTGATGACTATGTCCCGCTCCTCGCGGTTCTCGTAGGCACAGGAGATCGGCGTCTGCGCGCTGTCGGTGACGATGTTGTTGAAGACGCTGGCGTCGCGGAAGTCGGCGTTCTGCGGGAAGCCCGCCAGACGCATGCCGCTGCTGAGCCACCCGATGGCGGTGGCGTGGTAGCCGGTGCGGTGGACCGTGTTGTTGTAGATACGGTGGTCTCGGACGGGCGCCGGGTCCGCCTTGTAGGTGGCCTCGCTGATGCCGATGCCGCCGATCTTGGACTCCGTGACGATGTTATGGTGAATTGCGAAATCGAACAACGCGTTGCTGCCCTCGGTGCTGCAGGGAATGCCGGAGAAGGCGTTGTAGATGAAGTTGTGATCCACTTCCATCCGCTCGATGGGGATGCTCCAGCTATCAATGTAGATGCCGTTGAGGCAGGAGTCCAGGTAGTTGTGGTGGATGCGGCCGTCTGTGCAACTGATGATGTCAATGGCCTCCTTACCCCCGCCGATCACCTGGTTGTAGGCGACCTCGAAACGGGTGTTACGGGACAGGTCAATGCCCTCCTGGGCGTGCTGGGTCCGGGCGATCGGCTTGCCCTCGGGCACACGGAAGGCCATGCGCGGCGAGTGCGGTCGGATCACGCGGTTGCCGATGATACGCACGTCGTCCACGTGGTGGGTGATGGTGCCCATGGTGTCGCACAGGTACGTGGTGTTGAAGGCGATCTCGAGGAACCGCGGGCGGGGCGCACCCTGCGGAGCGCCCCGGGTGCCGTGGACGCTGATACCGGCCCGGCGCGAGCGCTGGATCTGCAGGCCCTGAATGCGCAGCCGACCGGGGAAGTGGTTCGCCTCGATGATGCCCCGGTCGTGCTGGAACGGCGACGGGCGCGGTCCCTCCGGATCGTAGGGCTGCACGCGCGGGTTGTAGAGCACGCCGAAGCCGTCCAGCACCGGCGTCTCGCCGGGGTAGGCGCTGATGGTGAACCACTGCTCTCCCTGAGCGGGGTAATCGGGAACCGTGACCGGCCGGTTCAGCGCGTAGTAGCCGCCGCGCAGGTACACCGTGTCCCCGGCGCGCATGTTGTCCACGGCGTGCCGCAGTGTGGCCCAGGGCTCATCGAAGCTGCCCGGCCCATCGTCGGAGGCGAAGGGACGCGGGTCCACGTAATATGCCTTGCCCTGACCGGACTCCCGGACCGCCGAGACGCCCAGGATCAGCGCGTCACCGTAGTCGTTATACCGGTCGTCATTGGGGCGGACCCGGACCTTCCGAATGGTCTTCTCGGGGCGCGGGTTGGGCCACTTCATGGCATAGACGGCCACCTTCTCGCCGGAGTCCGGGTCTATATCTTTCTGCCACGACTCGCGCGCCCAGAGCATCGGCGCCACTGCGTGCACCCGGTACCACTGCTCGATCCCGCGTCCCCAGCGCACGGGCGCCTCCAGGACCTCCCCGTCGGCGTATTCCACCTCGTAGGTCATCACCGTCGGCGCCTCGGGGGGCAGCTCGAGCTGCCGCATGGCCAGACCGACCGCCGCGCGGTAGTCCTCCAGCGCCTCGCCCGGCTGATAGGTGTGCAGAAACGCCAGGTGCGTGGCCTGCACGCCCGAGGGAGCGCCGGCCAGCGAAACGGCCTTCTCCTCGTTCCCTTTCAGCACAACCGCACGCGAGTGGTTCACCGTCCAGCGAACGCCGCCCACCTCCACGCGCCCGCGGGGCAGAAGCCCTGCGTCCAGACTGCGTCCGTTGGACTCGAAGGACTCCAGCGCAACGCCGCGTGCAACCCGAGCCGGCAGCACGGCGAGGAACGCCAGAATCAACAGGAAGGCGAACCATCCGCCCCCGCCCCGACCGCGAGCCGACCCCCGGTATCCCATCAGCTACTCCCTGTCTGAATGTCCCGCTAAATTGGAAGCGTAATTCCTCACATTTCCAGCGTACACTCCCCGGCGTTTCGGTCAACCGTATCAGGCCGGCACGAGGATCGGATCAGTGACGCTGAATCCGGCTCACGATGGGGAGCGCGCCGGCAGCCGTCGGGACAGTCTCGGGCGTTTCGAGCCTTACCTGAACGGCTTCCGGCACGTCCAGCGTTACCCGGATGCGGTCCGTCTCGCGCTGCCAGGATGCCTCTATGTCGCCGCGGGGGCTCGGCACCAGCGCCCGCACGCGGTCAATGCCGTCCACGATGCACGGCGCACAGGTGACCTCCGCCCACCCGGGTGCGGTCTGCCGGATGCCCGCCAGCACGTTCACCAGGTGGAACGATGGGTGGGCCGACCACGCGTGCGACATGCTGCCGCCGGACTCTGACCACTCGAACCCCTCCCACGTGGTGCCGGGGGCCGCCATCGGCGCCCAGCGGCGGCGTATGAAGGCGACCACCTCCTCCCCGTAGCCGCGTCGGCCCAGCTCCCTCAGCAGATAGGCGCACCAGAAGGCCGACGGCACGGCGCCATCCGGCGCCTCGCCCCGCACGTAAGGCAGCAGACGTTCCCGGAGCATCGTCTCGTGCGCTTCCGGCGCCAGACCGAGCATGAAGGCCACCGTCTGCTCGTGCACCGAACAGTGCGCGGCCGATTTCCCATCCGCATCCAGGCCGTCCCGGAACAGGCGCACCTCGGGATTGTAGAGGTGCTCCGTCACGAGTGCGGCGTGTGTATCCGCCTTACCGGTCCAATTCTCAGCGGCCTCCCGCATGCCCGCCGCCTCCAGCAGCGCCGTCAACCGCCGTAGCGTGAGCAGATACCAGAGGTTCAGCAGCGTGGGGATTTCGCCCTTGAACAGGTCCGCCCAATCGCCGAAATACCACAGCCGCCGGTCGTGGCGGAGCAGGCCATGCAGGCCTCGGGCCGGCGTGGAGTCGAAGTAAGAGAGCACCTCCTGCACGCGCGGGAGCAGCTCGCGGAAGAGTTCCGTCTCGCCGGTCTGCCAGTAGTGGTCCCAGAGGGTCAGGATCCAGGTCAGCGAGAAGTCGGGCAGAATGCAGTTGTGGCCGCAGGTGGGCGCGTGGCCGTAGGTCAGGCTGCCGACCCCGTGCTGCCCGGCGATGCTGCGGATGCCACGCGCCAGCAGGCGGGCGTCGCCGTCCAGGCAGAAGGTGTTGGCCGCCTGCACACGCGCGTCGCCCCACCACTGGGCCTGCTCGCGCCACGGCGTGTCCACGTAGGCGTCGAGCGCGCAGACCTGCTGGGTGCGGCGGCAGGCGGCGTGGATGTCGTTCAGCAGTCCGTCGGAGCACTCGAACCGCCCGCGCATGTCGAACGGGTACCCGGCCCGGCGGACGGAAAGCCTGAGCGTGAGCGGCCGCGAGACGTCCCGCGCGATGACCGTCAGGTAGCGGAAGCCCAGCAGGTGGAAGAACTCGTGGCGGCATCCGTCCGGGCCGGGCCGCAGGCGGTTCGCCAGTCCGATCCGGCAGGCGGTCCCGGGGGCGTGCAATGCGGGGCGGCCGTCCACCAGACCCTCGCAGTGCTGGAAGTCCAGCATCTCCTCGCCGGTTGCGCCCTCAACCTCAACAACGAGGTCGCCCACCACGTATTCGCCGGCGTCCACCGCGACGGCGCGCCACCGGCCCTCGCCCGTCGGCTCGATCTGCAGGCAGAGGGCGGCGCCTTCCGTCTCGGCATGGACCGCAGAGCCATCGTCCTCGCTTTCAGCTCGGCGGGCCTCTTCCACCCAGCCCCAGGAGACGTTGTATCGGTCGCGGTAGTCCTCTCCCGAGGCCCCCTCGGCGTGCCAGACGACCGGGCCCGGGGCGATCAATTGCTCCCGGAGCAGCGGAATGCCGCGCGGCTCGATGTCGTTCCAGGGCGGCCGGCCGAACACGATGCCCTCGTCGGACCGGCCCCAGCCCTCGGTGCCCGGCTCGGGCGGACAGGGGGAGGTGATCCATCCGCGACCGCGCCGGCGGACGCCCACGTGCTCCTGGAAGTCCATCTGCCGTGACAGCCGCGCCGTCCACTGTATGTGCAGCGGGGAGCGCCGCATCAGCCAGCCCTCGCCGGTCAGAAGTTCGAAATCGCCCCATCGAGCGGCGACCAGCAGTCCGGCCCAGGACTGGTGCAGGTACTGGAAGGTGCTGATGCCGGGGTTGTACGCCTCGACCGCCAGCCAGTTGTGGCCCGCCTGCAGCACGCCGGCCAGGTCCACTTCGTCGAACGGCCAATGGTCCTGGTAGCCCCGCGCCGGCCCGCGGCAGACGAACCGCCCGTTCACGTAGAGTTTGTACGCCTTGTCGGCCGTAATGCACAGCGGCGCCTCGTCGGGCACTTCGTCGAGTTCGAAATCGCGCCGGAAGTGTGCGTAGCAATTGTGCAGGCCCATCTGCGGCGTCGGCCATATCCAGCGGGCCGTGCGTATGGGGTTCACCTTTGGCGTCCTTTCCTCCGGGGGGCGTCCCCTCGGCTTTCGACAAAACCTGGCCCCGCAATGTGCGGGTAGAGGGCCCGTCCGAACCGTCTGCCTGGCACGGCGGCGTGTCCTGCTCCGACATTGCAGACCGAACTGGCGAGAGCCGCGGGACGATTTTGGTCTTGTTATGTCAACGAAAACGGGGATTCAGGTGTTTTGGAACAGGCGTTAGGCTCTGAAAGACCAGCCTGTACATTTGATAAAACGTATGAATTTCCTGCGTCAAAAGGTGTGCCAAATGCCCTTCTCCGGTCTCGCCAGCCGGGTGCTATCCAGTTTGCCCGCCTTAGACCGCCCGTGCCTCGCCCACCGTCCGGCAGTACGTTGCACTTTCAGACCTTCGAACGTCGCAACGGAAAACGTACCGCCACGGCTTCCTCGCGCAGGTGCACTTAAGTCGGCGTTTTTGTCTCCCGGCCCTTTGAAAGCGGTCCACAGGCAGCAGACTCCGCGGGAAATGTCGAAAGTCAGGCTGAAAGGACGGATCATAGGCCGGCAAGCTCCAGCTAAGACCGAAGCACAATCCTACTCGGTATTCGCAAAAGTGCCGGTCACCTCGAAGTAGCGCTCGAAAAACCGCTCCGCGTCCACCGTCTCCGCCACGCGGTGCGGGCCGTCCTCGTCGGCCTTGAAATGCGTTTCGCCGAATCCCTCGCCTTTCTCGGTGATCTCCGTCACCCGGCCGCGGCGATGGGTGCAGAGGTCCGGCTCGAAGATCGAGGCCGCCGCCAGTGGGTCGTGGAAGACGATCCGCTCCTGTTTGCGGAACCAGACCTCGGCCATGTCGCGCACCACCTCGAACGGGCCGCCGCGGA
>CAYVBE010000203.1:0-7197 GCA_964448935.1 uncultured candidatus Brocadiaceae bacterium | reverse complement strand
CGCAGCGGTGATCCGGAAAGGACAACAGAAAACCGATAATTGAATGACCCTGCGAAAAACCCGTTTCGCTTGACACCTGAAGCAGGTCATTATAGGCTATTGCGGTGTGGTGATGGGGGTGTAGCTCAATTTGGTTAGAGCACCGGACTGTCGATCCGGAGGTTGGGAGTTCGAGTCTCCTCGCCCTCGCCACAGGGGCGTTCCCGCAAGCGGGAGCGCCCCTCTTTTGCGTACCGCGACGCCGCCTCCCGAGGGTGAACGGCCAAGGGGCGCAAGGCGACGGTCTCGCAAGTCTGAGGGCAACTCTCATATGACGTCGCTCAGACCAACGCCCTCAAGAATCTCCCATCCCCTCAGGTTCAATACCGAGGATGACGAGGGGCACTGCCGGATTATTCCGGCCGTGACGGAGCAGATTGTGAAGCTCGCCCTCGTAGTAGCCTATCCCCGATGACATCTCCCGTTGCATGGATTTTGTCGGCAGCACCTCAATGCCAACACTAATGGCCCGCCCCGTATAGAACACGAGGTGTTTGACAAACAGGTCATACGCAACGAAAGCGTACTTGCCGAACTGGACCTCGACAGCAATCTCATCCTTGACGTGGTCCGTCTGATTGTACGAATAGATGGTGTCGTAACCGCGTTGCTCAAGATATTCTCTCTGCTCTGCCATGACCTCAGCCTGCTCGTGGCTGTGTGCCACGTAGTAGTTGTATCTGTGCGACTCCCATCCCAGCCTGTTGAGACGCACCGCGAACTCGCTGTTCAGGTCCGTGGGACTGTAGAGAAGCTTACCCTTCATGCGCTTTTCCCTGCTTCTTTTGGTACGGCACTTCTCAGCGTCAATATCCGCAATCACTTCCAGAAGCTCATCGTAATCCTCCGGTTGATGCACCTTCAGCCATTCTTCTCCATTCAGATGAGAATGGCTTTTGGCGACGTTCATATCATTACCTCCCGGGTCCGCGTGTATCGCCGTTGTCGTCGAGTATTCCGCCGATGAATTGCTGGACGTACTTTCTGCGCACGGGTGGCTCATGAATTGGCGTGTTCATCGGCCGTGTTTTCAGTTCGCCCAGAGCCATCTGCTGTATGCGTTCGACAGCGATATCCGCATATTCCCGCACAGTTTCCGCGCTAATTGAGCGTCGGTCCCGTTTGAGCGCCGCCACCGCCACTGAACCGACCCCTCCGTACGGATCGAAGACCAAATCCCCCTCGTGGGTCATGGACAGGATAAATCTCTCTACCAGTTCTACCGGAAACTGACAGGGATGTATCGTTTTTTCGCAGTGATTCGACTTGACATTCGGGATGTCCCAGACATCTGAAGGGTTCTTGCCGAGCGGATTGCAGGACTTCTCGCCCCTCAGGGGACCTTTGTAATGTCTCTTGTTGGGATAGCGCTGAGGCACTCTGACGGGGTCCAGGTTAAAAACGTAATCGTCGCTTTTCGTGTACCACAAAACCGTTTCGTAGCGGCCTGAAAAGCGGTTACTGCAGTGGAGCCCGTGGCGGAATCGCCAGATAATGCGGTTCCGCAGATGCAGGCCAAAGTCGGAGAATATTCCGTGGAAGAGATAGTCCAGAGGAAGAATCTCGCCGTTGTCCACGTAATTCCCGACCTGCCAGCAGATGCTGCCTTCCGGTCTCAGCACCCGCACCAGTTGCTCAATGACTGACCTGTGGAACACTCTGTATTCTGCGAGGCTTTTGTCCGTTTCATATTCTTTCCCCATATTGTACGGAGGCGAGGTCACAACCAACTGGACCGCCTCCTCCGGAATGTCCGGGAGGATATCTCTCACGTCGCCACAGTAGTAGACCACGTCCGCGTCAGGATCGTAGTTGCGGGCAATATCCACCGCTTGTCCCGATATTCTTTGCTGCCGAACCATCTGTCCTTTCCCACTATGCCGAGTCTTCCCGCCCTGTTTTCGATCAAAGAATAAACCCGGAGGGCCGGCGAATCAAGCGAAGCACGACCGGGTTGACGCTCGGTGCGCCTTTGACAGGGGGGCCGGGGGCTTTCATAATACGGCGTGTGCGCGACCTTTGCTTTCGGACAGGGAGACTGAGATGAGAATCAGGCTGGCTTCTTTGTTGCTGTGTGCTGTGGTCTTTGGGGCCGTGGGTTGCCAGGCGCCGGTTGTGCCGGGGGGGGAGTGGACCGAGCGGGGGACCGTCGAGTTCGTCGGGGAAGGCTCCTCGGTGATGGTGAAGGAGGACGACCCGCTGGCGCTTCTGGAGGCGCGGGCCGCCGCACGGGCGCTGGCACTGGCCGACTTGCTGGCGACGGTCAAAGGCACCGAGGTGGCCGCGCAGGTGACCGTCGAGGACCTGATGTACGAGAGCCTGGAGGCCACCGTGACGGTCGAGGGAACGCTTTCCGGCGTATCCATCGAATATGAGGAGCTGAGGGAGGAGGACGGCGGTGCGACCGTGGTGACCGCCATCGCCTCGCTGGAACTCACGCCCGCACAGCTCCGCCGCACCGGCTGGCAGGGCGAGTGAGGGCATTGTGAGGGCGCGCGGGTTCACAACAGTCGCGATCGTGGCCGGCGCGGTGCTCTGCGTGGTCGGCTGTGGGGTAACGCCCGGGGGGATGCCTGATGATGAAGCGGTGACCTTGCGGGTGGAGGGATTCGCGCCGTTGCGGGAGCGGGCACCCATGAGATCCGTCCGGCGGCAGGCCGTCCGCGATGCCCGCCGAAACGCCGTCATGCAAGCCCGGGTGCTGCTTTCGACCGAGACCCGCGTGGACAACGCCCGACTGAGGGCCTCGCACGCCTATACACGGGCGGTGGGATACGTCGAGAGAATGGAGCTGATCGAGGCGGGGAGGGTCCCGGGCAGCGAGCCGCCGCTGTACCGGGTGACCGCGCGGGCGACCGTCCGGCCGACGAAGCGCTACAGCGCGGCCGAGGCGCTGGGCTGGGGGCGTCCGGCCCCGTGGGAGCCTGTGGCGGTTCTGGACGCCGGGGGGGGCCTGGATGAAGAAGCAAGAAACGCGATCGCCGGCGCGCTGAAGCGGACCGGGGTGCTGCTGACCGAGCAGGGCGGCGAGTCGCCGGCGCTCATGGTCCGGCTGCGCGCGAAGTCATCGGAGGCCAAAGGCGAGCATTCCGTGGCGGTGGAGTGGACGGTCTTCCCGCGCGGGGATGAGTCGGACGAGGAGCCGGAGCGGTTCCGCGGCCAGTGGCGGGGGCGTGCAGCCACCGCTCCGCCCGCCCGCTGGTGGAACGCCCTGGGAACGGTGGTGGCGCAGGACGTCATCCGCGCCTGGGTCGCGCCACGGCCGACGGAGCTGCGCTTTGCGGGCCTGATGGAGGATCAGAAAGCAGCGCTTGCGGCCCTGGTAAGAGAGGGACGAGGGCACGGCGTCGCGGTAGAAGAGGTCGAGGAGGGTCTCATCGTGCGCCTGTCGGTCAGCGGAGACCCGGTGACGGTGGCCGAGATGCTCGTGGAACGCGCGGAACTGGGGGAGGCGCTTGCGCTGTCGAGCGTCCGTCTGGGGGAAGTGCTGTATCGGCCAGCAGACCGGTAAACGGACAATCACTCCGACCTGTCGCCGGCAACCCAGAGGATGGCATTGCGGGTGACCCGCGCGCCAGCGTTGGCATAGAGGGGCGAGCCCTCGTGGGGCGAGGTGTTCATGACCGGCAGGTCGGCGAAAACCACGTATCGGCCCTCCCCGTAGGTGCCCGCTGCGGCCATGACGGGGGCGGCTTCCCCGGCCTGTTGGCTGCCCAGGTGGCGGCTTGCGCGCAGCAGAGCGGCTATGCGCCCGCCCGGCTGCAGGGACGGTGACTCCATGGGAAAGACCACGTAGCGCGCGCCGGCCGTAACCGGATGCCGGGAAACCGGATAGGCCAGGGCGTACTCCTCCGGGTAGGCCTCCGGCGCCTCCTCGGACAGGGCCAGTCGCTCCGGCCGCACCAGAGCGCCGAGCCAGCGCAGCAGGGGGTTGAAGGGCTGCGGATGGTCGGGCGCGCGCAGGGCGCCGAAAAACACCAGCCCCATGCCGCCGTGGATGGCGTCCATGACCTGCTGCACCTCGTGCCGACCGTATGCCTGCACGCCCCGGCCCGGCCCGGGGTCTACGATCATCAGCACATCTCCGGCCGCCACCCCCTCGGGGTCGAACGGCTCCTGCATCGGTTGCAGCTCGAACAACGGCGATTCCCCCAGTTGGCCCGCAAAAGCGGGCTCCGCCCCGCGGCCGGTGTCCAGGATGATCCGGACCGGCTGCCCCGGCGCGGTCATGCGGCCCTCGGGCTGCCCCTGCCCGGTGTGCACGCTGGTGCGCCGGAGGGCATCCTTGCGCCGGGCGGCGGCCCAGAGCCTCTCTCCGTCCACGTAGCCCGCCGCGGTGGCGATGTCGGCGCCCTTGTCGGCGGCCAGGCGGAGTTGTTCGTATGCCTCCTCGTATTGCCCCTCGGCGGCGTAGAGCAGGGCGAAGCTCACGCGGTGCGCGGGGTCGCGGGGGTTGAGCTTCTCGGCCGCCAACCGGACGACGTTCTCCGCGCTGAGGTCTGCAAAGTCAATGGTCCGCTTCCCGGCGCGCGTCATGACCTTGATCTCGGCCCCCTCCACGCCGAGGATGTCGCAGGTGAGCGGGAAGCCCGTCCCCAACGAGAGGCGATAGTCCTTCTGGCCCACCTTGCCGGGAAGCACCTCGCGCGCCGCGTCCACCACGCCGCGCAGCCGTTGTATGACGGACCGCTCGCGGGCCAATCGTTGGGCGTATTCGGCTTTCTGAGCCTTCGGCATCGCATCCAGCCTCGCAAGGGCCTCCTCGTAATGCCGTTCGGACACGAGTTCGCGGACGGGCTGGAACACCCGCTCCTCCGGCAGTTCCTCGGGGTAGGGCACCCGGCTCCAATCCAGCTTTCCTCCGAGTGGTGTCTCCGGCGCGGCGCTCTCCCGCGAGGGCGGCGCGTCCGTGGGAACCAGGTCTTTGCGAACCACGTGCAGCTCGTTCGGAGCGACGGTGACCGAGGCGGTGAAGGGGCGGTAGCCCTCGGCGCTGATTTCCAGGCGGTGGGTGCCCGCCGGCACGTTCAGGATCACGTGCGGCGTGCGGCCGGCGGAGATGCGGTCGAGAGCGATCCGGGCGCCCGGCGGATCCACGATGACCGCCAGGCTGCCGACGCGCACGAGTTCCTGAAGCTCCAGTTGGACGTGCAGGGTCTGCTTGCCCTTCACATCCACCGTGCTGGTGGCCGGCGCATAGCCCTGCCGGACGGCCCTGACCTCCACCTGTCCGATGCCGACGTCGGGAACGCCGCACGGGCTGACACCCCGAACGCTCCCGTTGACGTAAATCGTTGCCCCCGGAGGCGTTGTGGTTACGTAAAGCGCACCGACAAGGCCCCCCGAGCCGGCCCACACCGGGCAGGCCAGCATGAGAGACAACAGCAGAACGGTTGTCACGTGCCTGCGCATCGCGGACACCGGGTTTTCAGAAACCTTGTGCTTTCAATTGCTCCATATCCACGGACGGCGGCGCCTCGGAGCGGGCCCCGTCCCCCAGCAGCCGCCGCACCCATCGGCCGATCATATCGCACTCGAGGTTGACCCTGTCGCCGGCGGCCCTGTCCTGCAGCGTCGTGGCGCGCAGCGTGTGGGGTATCAGGCTGACCTCGAATCCGTCGCGGCGAAGCTCGGCGATGGTGAGGCTGACGCCGTCCACGGCGACGCTGCCTTTCTGGATCAGGTTGCAGATGATCTCCTGCCCCGCCGCCACCTCCAGGCGCACCTGGCCCGGCAGCTCACGGACGGCCCGCATGGTGCCGATGCCGTCCACGTGGCCGCTCACAAAATGCCCTCCCAAGCGGTCGCCGACCCGGAGGGCCGCCTCCAGGTTGACCCGTCGCCCCTCTCGGAAGTCCCCCAGGGTGGTGCGGTCCAGCGTCTCGGCGCCCACGTCGAAGGTCAGCTCGCCACCGGCCACGGAGGTCGCCGTCAGACAGACGCCGTCCACACAAACGCTGTCTCCCACCCCGGTCTGGACGGCGGTTTCCGGGGCCTCGACGCGTAGCCGCCGCGCGCCCCGGCGCCGCTCCATGGCCGAAACCGTGCCCGTTTCCTGGATTATGCCGGTGAACATGTTTGGGCTGCCCACAGAAGTCCTGTTTTCCAAAAGCATGATACCATCGCAGAGCTCCAGTTTCCATTGCTGCAGACTTGGAGACGGCACCCCCAAGATGTGCACGGAACGTCCCAGGTAGGCCTCGGAGTGCGAAGCGACCTCCCGGTACGTCTGAGATGTTCTGTGGATTGCAATATAGCCCCAAGGAATCTGACCGGAAACGGAACTTAAACCAGGAGTTTCCCCAAAACCCGGCGGTGTGATCGGTAAGTGCTTATGTTCCCTGGGTTTGCCGTTTGGGTGGTGTGGGAAGGGTGGTCCTCCGATGAAATATGTCTGATCGCACGCCGTTTTTCCGGGATATCCTGCGGGAATCATCCGTGAGCAAGGACAGGAAGCTTTCCCAGAGAATTAAACGGCAGATTGCGCGCTTCGCCTCCCGGCTGATCCAGGTCCGGTGCGAAAGGATAAGGTCTTGGTAGTAGATGTAGGAAACATCCCAAAGGAATACACCGAACGGATGGGGTAGGGGACACGGGTCCGAGATGGCAGCACGGGCGAGACCGTCGGCGGTTACTGGCTGCTGACAAACGCGCGGCCTGCCTGTGCGGCGGCAGACAGGCCACCGGCCGGGGGTGAACACAGCGTTCGGGCAGGGAGTTGTGTCTGACCCGATGGAAATGCGCGGAGACGTATCGGTTTCTCAAAAGCACCTACAATATGGAGGACGTGCGGGTCAGAAGTTACCGGGGGTGGCGGAACACGTATGTGCTGGTGGACGCCGTGTGTGTTTCGCCGGTGCAGTGATCGGCGCCAGGCCGAGGCTACCCTGGTTGCAAAGAGAATATGCGAAAAGGTCCGACGATTCTACGATATTGCCTCGTTTTTCCACTACGCAGTGGCGGATGGCATCCATGTTGAGCCGGTCGCGTCTGAAGGCCGGCTATCGAAGCTCTTAAGGCGGCATCGCGGGGCCTCCCAGCAATCGTTCCCTTTGCGTGCGCTCCAACCTGAGAAAATGGTGGGGAAACTCTTTTGAAAACTTCTCGGGATGCCTGGGTTGATGCTGACCCGGGGGAGGTGGTCGGGAGGCTGGTTCG
>CAYVBE010000202.1:0-7256 GCA_964448935.1 uncultured candidatus Brocadiaceae bacterium | reverse complement strand
ACACGGTTAGTGAGGTACGCACGAGCGATGTGTAGCGCAGCCGCCCCCGGCTGCGGCCGTTTGGCCGCCCTGAGGGCAGCCTGGCAGAATGCTGTGCATTGTACGCGTTTTGCGGCGTCAACCGAGGAGGTTCGTAGATTTCGCCCTGCAAGGGCGGGATATAAGAGCCCAGGGCAAGCCCGAAGGGCGCCGCCCTGGGTTAGAACGGAAAGAGAATCGAGCCCTGAAAGGGCGGAACATCAGTAGGACGACACGCGTGCGCCATTGTCCGTGCCCGTTCCCGCGCTTCGTGTTCACCACCAGGGGCAAGAGGGTTGAATAGCCGGGTCCCGCCCCTTCAGGGCTGAAAATTGGAACGGCCACGGTTCCCAGGGCGACGCCCTGCGGGCGAAACGGCCTGACCGCGGCTTCCGCTTGCGTTCGTTTTCCCCGCCGGGGCACATTCGCTTCCCCGCGCGATATGCACGTTCCCGGCACGGTGACGACAGCCTTTCTCTGAAAGCTCGCTGCCCGTGCGTAACGGCCGCAGCCGGGGGCGGCTGCGCTACACATGCACCGTGCAATGCACATAAAATCTGTAGCCCGGGCGCCCTCGCCCGAGGTCGTTTCTCACGCCCGGGTCAGCTTCAGGTAGGACCGCGTCAGGGCGTCGGGCAGGTCGCCGGCGTCGTCCAGCACCACGTAGCGCCGGCGGGGGAACATCAGGTCCAGTTCCTCGCGGCTCTCGATGTCTATCGCGATGCAGAAGGTGTCTATGCCCAGCGAGTTATTCTCCTCGCACGCCTTGCGCACGTCGTAGTGGGCGTAGCGCGTCTGGGGGTCGTAGTCGGTGTCCATGGGGCGGCCGTCGGTGAGCAGGATGATGAGCCTGGTCCTGGCCGACAGGCGCGCCAGCTTCTGACCGGTGTGCCGCAGGGCCACGCCGATGCGGGTGGACGAGCCCGGCCGCACGGCCATCAGGCGGTCGGTGGCCTGCCTGTCCCAATCCTGGTCAAAATCCTTGAACACCTGGTAGATGCACTGCTCGCGGCCGTTGCCCGTGAAGCCGAAGATGCCGAACCTGTCGCCCAGCTCGCCCAGGCCGGTGGCCAGGATGCGCGCGGCCTGCTTCTCCACGCCCAGCACGTCCCGCCGGCCGCTCTCGCGGCCCGTCGAGCCGCTGCAGTCCACCAGCAGGGCCACCGCCACGTCCCGGCGGTTCAGCCGCGGCTTCATCCAGAAACGCACCTGCGGGGAGACCTTGGCCTTGCGCAGCGTCACGAACCGCACCAGCGAGTCAATGTCAATGTAGTCGCCGCTCTCCAGGTATTTCTCCTTTACCACCACGTCCGGGCGCAGGCGCTGGAAGAGCTTCTTGACGTGCTCGACGCGGCGCCGGAAGGCCTCGCCCTCCCCGTCGCCGCCGTCGCGCGGTTCCGGTCGCACCTCGCGCAGCTTGCACCAGTCGCGGTAATACTCGTTCTGCAGCCCGTTCCACTCGTCGTAGAGGTAGGCCGCCTGCACCGCGGCGCCGCCTTCCTCCTCTTCCCCCTCCTCGTCGCCCTCGCCTTCGCCGGTGCGCTCCGCCTCGGCCTCCTCGGCGGCCGGCGTTTTCGCGTCCGCGTCGAGGGACTGGTCGCGCGCGTCGCTGCTCAGGTCCATCACCACGGCGTCGGAGGGCGGTGCGGTGGGGCGCAGCGGGAAGTCGAAGTCGGGGAAGAAGCTGAGCGGCGCGGCGCGGAAGGCGTACTGCCTCTCGCCGGCTTGCGGGGGGGGACCGGGCCAGTCCTCCAGAAGGCCCTTCAGGACGGCGCGGTGGCCGTCGCACTGCTCGGCCAGCGCGGCCAGGCGGCGGAAGAGGCCCGCCAGCTCTTCCGGCAGCTCATCCGCATCGGCGCCCCCGGCGGCGCAGTTCAGCAGCATCTCGGCCCCGCCCTGCCGGTGTCGCATTCGGGCCTCGGCGCGGCTGACCTCCCGTATCAACCGTGTCGCCCCCGGATAATGCGTCTCGAGGGCCATCCGCAGCCGCTGCACCTCGGTTACCTGGAAAAGGAAGCTGCAGAGGCCGACATCGGGCGCGTCCAGGTGGTGGCAGAGTTGCGATATGCGGCTGCCGCCGCCGGTACCGTGAACCGCGCAGTATCCCCCGAACCGGTAGCACGCCGCGCCGTAGAGAGTGGCCAGCACGTAATAGGCGCGGTTGAGCGTGCGCTCCGGGTAGGCCGAGACGCGTCCCGGCAGGTAGAGGTAGTCGCAGCCGCAGACCATCCCCGAGCCGCAGTCAATCAGGTCGTCGCTGTCCAGCTTGTCCAGCGTATCCAGTTGGACGGACCGCCCGGTGACGGCGCGATACAGCCGCCCCAGGCGGTCTTTGACCCGGTCGAAGCGGCAGGCGCGGCTCAGGTGCTCGGCCGTGGCCTCGGCGGATTTCAGCTTCATCTGGAAGTAGCTGACGGCGTTCTCATGGCTGCGCTGATAGACGGCCAGGCCGTTCTCGATAAAACCCGGCACCTCATCCAGAGCCAGGTGCGCGCGCAGCTCGGGGTAGCCGACCAGGAAGCTGAAGGCGACCTCCGGGTCGGTCTCCATCAGGTGCGCCGCCCACTGCAGGATGCGGCTCACCTCGTCCGGTTCGCGCGGGAAGTGCCCCTCGCCCCAGAGCTGGAAGTAGCGCTTGCCCATATAGACGCGCTCGGCCGCGAAATCGGCCCCCAGGTCGCGCCATTCCTTGAAGAGCGCCGGCACGCGCAGCAGCCAGCCCGCCCCGGCGTCGAGCGCGGCCAGGAACTCCTTGAGCACGTAGTCGTAGCCGGTGCGCGCCTCGCCTTCCAGGAGCGGCGCGCAGACCTCGGTGGGCCGGCGGGAATCCTCGTTCAGCAGGCCCTTCGCGAACAGGTTGTCCAGCAGATGCCGGAACTGCTCGCGGTAACCCCAGGTGACGCGTCCCAGCGGAAAGCCGCGGTAGGTGTGCTGCGGACATTCGTCCGTTTCAGTTTTCGTTTTCGGCTTCCTCATGGGCCAGCATGTCGCCGAAGTAGGCGTTGACGATGTCGTTGACCGACTCGATCATCTCGGGATCGTCGGACAGCACGTTGCTGACGGAAGTGCGGCAGGCAGTGAGGGGTTCCATACCGTCGCGGATCAGCCGCCCGGCATACACCAGCAGACGGGTGCTGGCGCCTTCCTCCAGCCCGAAGCCCTTCAGCTCCCGTATCTCCTGCGCCATGGAGGCCAGCTTCTCGGCCGTCTCCTCGTCCACGCCGGTCTCGCTGGTCACGATGTCGGTCTCTGTGGACACGGGCGGGTAGCCGAACTGCAGGCTGGCGAACCGCTGCTTGGTGCTCTGCTTCAGGTCCTTGACCACGTTCTGGTATCCGGGGTTGTAGGAGAGGACCATCATGAAGTTCTCGTGCGCGCGCAGCACCTCGCCGGCCTGGTCCAGGAACAGCATCCGCCGGTCGTCGGTCAGGGAGTGGATGATGACCGTGGTGTCCTTGCGGGCCTCGACGATCTCGTCCAGGTAGCAGATGGCCCCGTAGCGCACCGCCAGGGTCAGGGGGCCGTCCTGCCACACCGTCTCGTCGCCCTTGAACAGAAAGCGGCCCACCAGGTCGGCGGCGGTCAGGTCCTCGTGGCAGGAGACGGTGATGAGCGGCAGGTCCAGATGGCTGGCCATGTGCTCGACGAAGCGCGTCTTGCCGCAGCCGGTGGGGCCCTTCAGGATGAGGGGCACCTTCTGGCGGAAGGCGTGGCTGAAAAGCTCTTCCTCGTTGCCCTGCTGGATGTAGTTGGGCCGCTCGGGGATGCGGAACTCGTCCATTACCTCTTCTGGGTCCATGGGCTTCACTCGTTGAACCGGGGATAAGGAAGGCCGGGAAGGCTGCGGGCCGGGATTCGTCCACAAGTCAAGTACACATTTTACCGTACCGGCGACATACCGAAAAAGACGCGCGACGCGTGTTTTTCGCGCGCCGCAGCGACGTTCACCCCCGCCGGGTCAGGCTTGCGTCGTCACCCAGACGGGGCTGGACCACGCCATCTGCCCGTCATCCTGCACCACGTGGAGGTAATAGTAATGCTCGCCCTCGGGCGGTTCGGGGTCCTGCCATGTGAGTTCCACGTCGGCGTCGTCGCAGCGGTGTGACCACGCCACTTCGCCGTCCTTGATGATTTCGACCAACGATATCACGTCCTCGCCGTGCACGGAGAGGCTGCACTCCACCTGCTCGGCCGCGCCCTCGGCACCCATGGGCAGCCCGGCGGCCGTGAAGTCGAGCAGGATGCGCGCGCCCGTCGTCGCGTAGGTGCGCCGTTCCCGCAGCGCCCCCAGCAGCGATCGGCGGTCCAGGTCCCGCGTGACGGCCGCCGTCATGCCGCACCGGTAGAGCAGACAGACGGCGAACGTGTGGGGCGTGCTCCCCTGGCCCTCGGGGTCTTCGCAGGAGAACCCGACGTGCCCCTCGTGGCAATCGCCGCCGCCCGTGAACCCCAGCCGCGCGCCGCCCCGAAGCAGTTCATTGACCGATATCCCGCGCGGGTTCTCCCGCGCAAAACGTGGCACCAGCGGGTTGTCGCGGAAGTCGGACGCGCCCCACATCGAGTATATCTCGACGAAGCGCTCGACCTCCGGCACGTGGTGCTCCCACACCAGACCGTGCGCCAGCGGCGCGTGCGGGCCGCCGACAACATCTTCATCGTCCGCGAACCGGCTCCACACCACGTTGATCGTGGAGGTGGGCTCGTACATGCCGCGGAAAAGCTCCAGCCGGGAGCGGCAGGTATAGACGTTGCGATGCACCTGCTGGCCAGCCCACTCGTAGCCGATGAGGGTGACGAACCGGCCGGGATCGTTCCGGGCGTTGGTGATATCCTGCATCCAGAGCCACTGATTGTCCGAGTGGTAACCGGCATGGTCGGCTGCCGCGGCGAAATCCAGGCAGCCTTCCTCCCGGGCGTGGCGGTAGAGTTCCTCGTAGCGGCCGGCTCCGTCGCTCATCTCCGTATGCCCGTGTATCTCGCCCCACCACAGGCGGGTGGCGTCGGCGTCATCCTCGACGACCTCCAGCGGGTTGCTGCGCGCCAGCAGGTCGCCGGTCTCCGGGCAGCGGGCCAGCACGCGGTATATGCCGGGGTCGAGGTCGGGCAGGGGCAGGGCGAACCGGTGGGGCGCACGGAAGCAGCCCTCGGGCGTCCCCAGGCGGCTCAACTCGTCCTCGTGCATCAGCCACAACTCCACGTCCCGCTGGACGGGCCCGTCCGGCGGCACGTTGCGAAAGTGGTCGGTAAAGGTTCCGCGCAGAACGATGTCGTCGGAGGTGAACCGGCGTCCGGGGAGGAACAGAAACAGGCGCTCCGCCGGGCCCGGCACGATCTCCAGGGAGTGCGTGTTCCGTTTCGTCAGGCTCACAAAGGGCCGATCCGTCCCAAGAGACACCGCGGCGGAAGACGGCGCCACCTTGGAATACCAGTAGCGTCGCTCAGCGGCGTGGAAAGTCGTGGGGTAGATGTAAGTCCGGTAGGTGCTGTAGGTCAGCTCGAACTCGCCGTAGGGCGCCAGTCCAGCGGGCAGACGGCAGAAGACGTCCACCTTCTCGTGCGACTCCACCGAGTCGGCGACCTCTTCGATCTCCGCCCCGCCGTCGGTGATCTGTGTGAAGCCGGGAGCCGCCGCGTCGTCCGCCTGCGGTCGGGACCACGCCTTCGGCACGGTCAGCCGCACCCGGGCGCCTGCGGGCAGGCCCTGCTTGCCGGCCGTGTAGCGCAGCCGGAAACTCACCGCTTTCCCAACCTCGACCCGTGACGGGGAGATGGTCGTGCTGCCGGCATCCGAGCGGGCCAGGCCCCACAACTTCCGTTCCACCTCCGGCCGGGTGCAACCTGCCAGGGACATTGCGGTGTCTTCCACAACGACCAGCAGTGCGTCGGCCCTGTCGGTCGGCCGCAGGCCCCGCACCCGGAGCTGGCTGAAGCCCATCGGCAGTTCGGCGGTTCCGTAGTCTATCCAGCGGGGCGGGCCGTCGTGTACCCCGACGGGCTCGAGCTCCACATCGTCCACCGCCACGATCGGGGTGCCGGCCGGCACCATTGCCCAGACCCGCCGCACGGTGTGGTCACAACGGGGCAGGAAGAACGGGGAGTCCAGGCAGTCGGTACCCGGATAATCACTCAGCAGGCTCAACGGGAAAATTCGATCGTGACGTGGCTCGGGCATTGCGCGGCTCGCGTGGAGGGGATGATGAACGGACGGCAACCGGCCCTCCCAGTATGGGCGCTGCTCTACGGGAAGTAAAGGGTATCCGCCCGTTCTACGAAAGACGGGTGAGGGCCGGACGGCTATTGCCCCTCGTCTTCGCCCGATCCGCCACCCAGGATGCCCGTGGCTCTCTCCAGCACCTCCCCGGCGGCCCCGCCGGTTCCCTCTTTCAGGCGTTCGAGGGGGCCGCCGGCGCCCTTGAGCAGGTTCCCCAGGCCTTCGCGGATATCCTTGAGCCGGCCGGCCGGTATCTTGCCCTCGGCGGCTTCGAGCGCGGCCCGATAGATGACGGCGACCACCACCCTGACGGCGTCCCGAACCGGCATGCCGTCCTCGCCTCCGGAGCTGATGTCGTTCACCTCCACGGTCGGCAGCGCCACGGTGGGTTGCCCGCCCATGGGCAGACCGGCTATGCGAACGGAGCCGTTCTTGACGACGATCCGGCCGATCTTCATCTTCTTGCCCGTCTTCTCGTCCGGTCCAGGCTCCTTCTTCAGCCGTTGCATCACGACGCCCCAGTTGGTCTTTGCGCCGGACAGCTCCAGCGTGAGGTCCGGCGCGTTGATGGCGATCTCGTGGACCACCACCGTGGACGAGGCAAGGGACCAGAGGTCGGCGCTGACGTCCATATTCTCCAGCTTGAACATCTCGGAGGCGGAGAAGCCGTCGGGGCTGCCCAGCTTAAGCCCCTCCAGCCCCAGGTCGCCCGAAAGGGAAGCCGACGCACCCTTCAGGGATACCGGGACGCCCAGGACCATGGTTCCGCCCTTCTCGACACCGGTCTTGACGACGCGGCCGAGGTTGGACAGCAGCACTAACCCACCGATGGCCAGCAAGACCAGCACAATCACGGCCACGACCAGCAATTTCTTCATTCTCCTTCCCCCGGAATTGTGAACCCCAGAGGTCCATGGTACCGCCGCATGGGGCGGCCGTCAACACGTCGCGTCTTGACAACAGGGGCATTCAAAAGTCCCACGCACCGCACAGCCGGCGGCGTGTTCCGCTTCTCTGAGAGCGTGTA
>CAYVBE010000201.1:0-7278 GCA_964448935.1 uncultured candidatus Brocadiaceae bacterium | reverse complement strand
TTGCGCAGCGGTGATCCGGAAAGGACAACGGAAACCCGATAATTGAATGACCCTGGCCCAAGGTCCCGCCGGTTGCTTGCACCGCCGCGCGCCTCTATAATGTGCGTCACCTCAGCAAGGACGGTGGAACGATATGCGCAGAATCGTATCATCCGGGCGTTTGTGGTCGCTTGTGGCCGGGCTGTTGTGCGTTGCGGCGACGGCCGGCTGCGTGGGGCCGGGCCCCCTGCCGCCGGCGCTGCCCGCCCCCCGGGTTGTGGACGCGGTGGACGAGAGAGCGGGGCGTTTCTACACGCTGAAGGACACGGACATCGGCATGCGCATCCAGACCCCCGGCGGCCGCAGCCCGGGGATAGGCGGCATTCTGGTCTACGACCGGCTGCTGCCGGGACTCTGGCTGCGGGGTGAAAAGCTGACGCGCCCGGTCTTCTCGCTCAAGGCACTGGGAACCCGGTTCTGGCTGGCAATCCCTCACACGCGGGAAGTCATCACCGGCGGCCCGGTGGCCTATGCGCGCATCCCCTTCCTGCTACGCCCGGGTGAAATCGAGCGGATGCTGGCGGGGCCCGATGGCCTGGGGCTGACGTGGCCGGACACCGAGATGGACGTGGACGGCGACTTCTACCGTTTCGAGGTGCCCGTCCTGGGCGGCCGCTATGCCCAGATACTGGTGGACCGCCGGGACCTCGTTGTGCGCGTCATACGGCGCTACGACCCCGCGGGGCGGCTGACCGCGCAAATGCACCTGGACGACTACAAAGAGGTGGACGGCAGGCCCTTCCCCCGCACGCTTACCGTGCTGCGCCTCGACGGACGCATTCGGATGCGGCTCAAGCTGGGCAATCCCGAGCTGAACACGCCCCTGCCGCCGGAGATATTCAAACCGCGTTCACGGCCGGGATGGCGGGTGATAGACCTGGACAGTCAACCCCTGAGCGATGCCAAGGCTTTCACGGGGGAGTAGGTGAGCGAGGACCCGCCAGAAGTGACCGCCAGGCCCTACGGTCGGATATACCGCGCCCTGCGGGGAGACGGCCACGCGGCGGAGTCTCCGGCGGGCGCGCCCGATCCCTCAGACCTGGCGCGCTTCCTGCGCCGGCTGGGCGCCTTCCCCAAAAGCTGGACCGGCCGACGCGCCGAAACGGCCGTCCGCCGGGTGGTGGAGAAGATGGCCCGCGACGCCGAAGTTGACCTGCCCGAGGTGCGCGCCGACCTGGCGGTCTTCTGCTCGGCGGACGGCGTCTGCGCATCCGCCCCGCGCTGCGCCGAGTGCCCCATCGCCGAACACTGCGACTACCCCGACCGCCGCCTGACCATCCCCGACCTGCCGGAGACCGAGCGCCCCCGGGAGCGCCTGCTCCGACACGGCGCCGAGAGCCTGAGCGACGTCGAACTGCTTGCCCTCATCATCGGGGGCGGCTCCAGCAGCGCCACGGCCCTGGACCTGGCATGGCGCCTGCTGACGCGCTACAAGAGCTTCCGGGGCCTGCAGGAGCGCGACGTGGGGGAGCTGACGCGCGTGCACGGCATCGGGCCTGCCAAAGCGGCCCGCATCAAGGCCGCCCTGGAGATCGCGAAGCGCTACGCTGCCCAGAGGGTCGATCCGGGCACCGCCGTCAAAGGCAGCAAGCACGTCTTCGAGTACATGCGTGAGAAACTGGCCGGGCTGCGCAAGGAATGCTTCATCGCCCTGCTGCTGGACACCAAGAACCAGCTCATCCGCGAGGTGGAGGTGGCCGTCGGCTCCCTGAGCGAGAACATCGTGCATCCGCGCGAGGTGTTCAAGAACGCCATCAGCGAGAGCGCCGCCCGGGTGATCTTCGTCCACAACCACCCCAGCGGCAACCCCGACCCCAGTCCCCAAGACCGCCGCCTGACGGCCCGGCTGGCCGAGGTGGGGGACCTGGTGGGCATCCAGGTGCTCGACCACGTGATCGTCGGGCGCGACACATACTACAGCTTCGCGGAGCAGGGAGCGCTGCGCCGCGGCAACTGATCAGAACCCTCGACCGGACCGATCCATGCGACTGATCTTCGACGAAAGTGCCCGTGGCGCCGAAGGCCTCCCCCAGGCATTCACGGATTACCTCGCCTCGCGGGGGCCGCACCTCTTTCAGCCCGGCCGGCCCATCACCATCGCCCGCGCGCCGGCCCGCATTGACTGCATGGGCGGCATAGCGGATTACAGCGGCTCGGTGGTCTTCGAGGCCACCCTCGCTCGGGCCGCCATCGCGGCCTACCAGCCCCGGTCCGACCCCGTGCTGCGCGCCCACAGCGCCACCTTCGCCGCCGCGGGCAGGCCGTGCGACGCCCGGTTCGACGTCGGCGAGATGCGGGAGGATGACGGCAGCCTGAAGCCCTACTCCGAGTTGAACGCCCGGCTGAGCGGCGATCCGGAATCCGGCTGGGCCGGCTACGTGGTGGGCGCGCCCCTGGTGCTGGAGAAGGAGACCGGCCACACCCCGGCGCCGGGCGGAGGCTTTCTGCTCTGGAGCGACGTCCCCATCGGCGTGGGCGTCGCCAGCAGCGCTGCCCTGGAGGTGGCGGCGCTCTACGCCGTCGCCGCGCACTTCGACATCGAGATCGAGCCGGAGCGGTTCTGCACGCTGGCGCAGATGATCGAGAACCGGGTCGTCGGCGCCGCCTGCGGCATCATGGACCAGACCACGGCGGCGCTCGGGGAGGCGGGCAAGCTGCTGGCCATCCGCTGCCGTCCCTGCACGATAATGGGTCAGCACGAGCTGCCGCCGGGCATCCGCGTCTTCGGGCTCAGCAGCCGAGTGCAGCACAGCGTTGCGGGCGACGCCTACACGCGTGCGCGCGTGTCGGCTTTCATGGGCCTGAAGATCATCCTGGAGGAGAAGCGGAAGCGCGGCCAGACCATAACGGAGGCGGACGAGTATCTGTGCAGCATTCCGCCGGCGCAATACGTGTCGGAGCTCCGCCACCTGATTCCGCAGGAGATGCGGGGATCTGACTTCCTGGAGGAATACGGCGAGACGACGGACCCCGTCACACAGGTGGACCCGGAAACCACCTACCGGGTGCGCGCGGGCACGGACCATCCGGTATTCGAGAACCGGCGCGTGGAGGCGTTCATCGGGTGCATGGACCGCGCACGGGCCGGCGACCGGACGGCCCTGGTGGAGGCGGGCGGGCTGATGTATGCCAGCCACGCCTCCTACGGGTGGAACTGCAGGCTGGGATGCGCCGAGACGGACCTGCTGGTGGCCCTGGCCCGGCGGCTCGGCCCGGAGCGCGGCGTCTACGGGGCCAAGATCACCGGTGGTGGCTCCGGTGGCACCGTCGCCGTGCTGGCCGACGCCGACGTCGAACCGCGGATCCGGCAGGCCGCCGAGGAATACGAGTGGACCACCGGCCTGGAACCGGACATCTTCGACGGCACCAGCCCGGGCGCCTTCACGTTCGGTCCACGCCGCTGCCGACTTGAAGAGGAATAGCAATGGACAGGCAGAAGCTGCTCAAAGCAGTCTACGAAGCCATACAGTGGGACCGGCTGTACGACCTTGTCCCCGAAACTGATCGCAATGAGGTGGACGAACTATTCCGCCAGATCCGGCAGCACCTGCCGCCGGAGCCTGAGGAGGCTCCCGCGAAGAAGCTCAAGGGCGGCGCTGCCCTGCTCTACAGCGACGGCGCATCACGCGGGAACCCCGGTCCCGCCGGCATCGGCATGGTCATCCGCACTCCCGACGGCCGCGAGGTCATGGCCTGGGGAGAGCCCATCGGCAAGACCACCAACAACGTGGCCGAATACCGCGCCGCCATCCGAGTGCTGCAGAAAGCCCGGGAACTGGGCGTCCGAGAGGTGTCGCTGCGCAGCGACAGCCAGTTGATGATCCGCCAGATACAGGGCACCTATCAGGTGAAAAACGCGCGCCTGAAGCCACTGCACGGCGAGGTGATGGAACTCCTGGCACAGTTCGACGACTGGGAAGCCCGGCATATTCGGAGGGAAAAGAACCACCGCGCCGACTCCTGCGCCTCAAAGGCCGCCCGCCGCAATTGATCCGCCACCAGTGTGCCGCCCATACTCTGCCTTCTCTTTGCGCCCGATGCCCTCGTAGCATAGAATCTGTGTTTTCCGCCGGCTGGCTTTCCGCCGGCCTCGATCGCATCCCCGTGCAAGCCAGGAGAGATCAGATGGCCGACATCGCAATCATCGGCGCCGGAAGTCACGTTTTCGCGCAGGCAATGATCAGGGACTCCCTCACCTTCCCCGCCCTCCAGGACGCCACGTTCCGGCTGATGGACATCGCCTCGGAACCGCTGGGCCACATGGAGACCATCGCCAACCGGCTTATAAACCAGCAGAATTTGCCGGCAAAGGTCGTGGCCACTACGGATCGCCAGGAGGCCCTGGACGGGGCCGATTTTGTCATCTGCTCCATCCTGGTCGGCGGCACCGAGCCGATCCACAGGGAGATTGACATCCCGCTGAAGTACGGCGTGGACCAGTGCATCGGCGACACCATGGGACCGGGCGGCATATTCCGCGCCGCCCGCACCATACCGGACATGATCGAGATCGCACGGGACATGGAGAGGCTCTGCCCCGGCGCGCCCATGCTCAACTACACCAACCCTATGTCCATGCTCTGCCACGCCGTGCGCCGGACCACGGACGTACAGGTCATCGGCCTCTGCCACAGCGTCCAGGGCGCTCACAAAGAGCTGGCACGCATCATCGGCGCCGACCACGAGGAGTGCAGCTCCTGGATCGCCGGCATCAACCACACCGCATGGGTACTGGAGTATTACCACAAAGGCGAGGACGCCTATCCGCGCATCCGCCACGCCGCCCGGGAGAATGAGGAGTGGTACGAGGGGAACACGGTGCGCGTAGAGATGCTGCGACAGCTCGGTTACTACGTCACCGAATCCAGCGGCCACAATTCCGAATACAATCCCTGGTTCCGCAAGCGCGAGGACCTCGTGGAGAATTACATGGGGGAGGGCTTCAACGGTGAGACCGGCTACATCAAAAAGATCTACGGCCTGAACCGCTCCGAGCACATGAAAGCGCTGCGCCAGAAAGCCGAGCAGGAGGAGGAGTTCGAGGTCAACCGGGGGCACGAATACGGCTCCTACATCATCAACGGCGTGGTAAGCGGCGAGCCCTTCCGGTTCAACGGCACGGTGGCCAACCGCGGCCTGATCCACAATCTGCCGGAAGGCTGCAGCGTAGAGGTGCCCTGCTACGCGGACGGTTCGGGCATCCGGCCGTGCGTGGTAGGAGAATTGCCGCCGCAGCTCGCCGCCCTGAACAGCATGCAGGTGCGCTCCATCACGATGGCCGTGGAGGCCATCCTGTCCGGCGACAAGGAGTTGCTGTATCACTCCGTCGCCTACGACCCGCTGACCAGCGCGGTGCTGAGCCTGCAGGAGATCCGCGAGATGGTGGACGAGATGTACGAGGCCGAGAAGGACGAGATGCCCACGTTCAAGGATTGAAAGCTGCGCTCCAAGAACCCCGCCCGACGGCGGCGTTTCAGCCCGTTCCCCCGCGCCCCCGGGCGGCCACGTGCGGATGCGGCGGGTGCTGCCGGCGGACGTATCCCTGCACCTCGCGGCGGCTGCCGAAGACGGGCACCTGGTCCAGGTCCGGAACCAGGTTCAGCATCGGCTGCTGGGTCTCGTCCAGGTGCAGCAGCGCCAGCGTCCGGCCGGAGCGCACCAGCTCCCTGGCCCAGTCCCGGCAGCCCTCCCAGAAAAGGCTGCTGACGAACTCCGGTTGTTCCAGGTCCAGCACCACCAGGGCCGACGGCGGGTCGTCCGCCAGGTCCAGGTCGCCCCAATCCGGTCTCTTCACAAGAGTCTTCTGGGCGACGCGGACCAGCAGAAAACCGTCCCCGGCCACTGTCTCCCACTTCATCGCAAGCCCTTTCGGCTCAGATGGTCGAGCCCGCCGCAACCGAAAAAGCCGCCCGGTTATGCAGCGGCTGCGTAGTGAGAGCCTAACAACCCGCGGGACCGACTTTCAACGCTTTCCCAGTGCGGGGCCCGGAGCCGCGCCAGCCGCACGCGCCCGCCCCGCGCCTCAAGGGCCATTCGGCACAGAATCGCGGCACGGTGGACGGAAAAGGATGAAAGGCCGTAGAGATAGAAAACAGCGGGAAAAAAGACGCACGACTCCCGCGCCACGGTCACGCGCACTCGAGTGAGTCGGCGGACGACCGAGGAAATGGCGGAGAGGGAGGGATTCGAACCCCCGGGACCCTGCTGGGTCCAGCGGTTTTCGAAACCGCCCCGTTCGGCCGCTCCGGCACCTCTCCGCCGACCAGTATATCCAATTCCCGTCCCGCCGCCAACCGCGCGGGCCACGTAGACGGCGAACGCTGCGGCCCCCCTCGCCGGACGGGTGTGATCCCGAGGCGAGGAGAGAGACCCTGCATGGGCCGGCTGCGTCGCTCGAGCGGACCGCCGGAGGAACGCTGCCGCGGCGTCAGAAGACTTGAAGCCCCGAGGACTTTCTGGTATCGTGCATTCCTCTGAGCCCGGTGGTGCGGACGGCCCGATGGAGGGCTTTCGGATCGCTTTCCAGGCACCGTTGGGGAGTTCACCTTCGCCGTTTTTCCCGCCATCACCGATGGAGAGTACCATGAATGTGCGACTGTCGGCATTCTGCTTCGTTCTCTGCTGCCTGACACTCTTGACGGCACCTTCAGCGGCCCGGCAGCCGGAGGGATCGTCCGTCACCGAAGAACCCGATGTGATACTGGCCTTTGCAGACGGGCTCATGCAGAACGAGGACTATGGGCTGGCCATCGAGGAATACGAGAAGATTGTCGAGCACTACCCCGAGTTTCTCCGCATGGACGAAGTGCTGTTGCAGCTCGGGGTCGCTTCCCTACAAACCGACGACCTTGAGAGAGCGACCTCCGCGCTCGTCCGGCTGGAGCAAGACCACCCGGACTCTGAGCTGCGCCAAAAGGGACTGTTCATGCTGGGCAATGCCTACGCCCGGCAAGGCCAGCCCGCACAGGCGGCTGAGAAGTTTCAGCGCGTCTACGAATCGGGCAACGAACTGGCGGCACAGGCGCTGTTCCTTACGGGTGCCAATCTGGTGAGGGCCGGCGAGACGGAGAAGGCCGCCCAGAAGCTTACACAATACCTGGAGGACTATCCGGAGGGGGAAAGGCGACTCCAGGCAGTCTCAGTTCTGACCAACGTCCTGGTCAACCAGAACAAACTGGCAGAGGCCGAGACGCTGCTGAACGAGGTGACCCGCAACCGGCCCGACGCACCGGGAACGGC
>CAYVBE010000200.1:0-7333 GCA_964448935.1 uncultured candidatus Brocadiaceae bacterium | reverse complement strand
CCAACCCTCGGATCCGAAGTCCGATGCTCTGTCCAGTTGAGCTACGGGCGCGCCGTGTTCTCCGGCCTCATGATACGGGGCCGCTCGCGTTACGTCCAGTTCGGACGGACTATGGTCTCTGGACGCTGTCGGCAATGGCCCGCCCCAGGGCGCGGCCTTGGTCCAGGTCGGCCTGCGTGGGCTTGCCGGCGAAGCCCACCGGCTCCGTGAACTGCCACTCCAGGGGCTCCAGTATCTCCTGCACCTCTCGGCCGGCGCCGCCGGCCCACCCGTGGCTGCCGAAGAAGCCGGCGGTGCGGCTTTTCGGGCTCTTGGTGACGACCAGTTGGAGCAGTTGTCGCAGAGGCGGGAACACCTCGCCCTCGTAGGTGGGCGCGCCGATCAGGACGCCGGAGGACCGCCAGATGGAGGGCAGAATGAAACCCGGATGCACCCGACCGGCGTCGAACAGATCGAACGGGACCCCCGCCGCCGCCACGCCCTCGGCGACGGCCTGTGCCATCCGCTCGGTGAAGCCGTACATCGAACCGTAGACCAGGCTCACCCGGGGCTCCGCGGGGCCCGCCGCATAGCCCGACCACTTCACGTACCACTCCACGATCTGCTCCGGCCTCTCCCTCCAGATGGGGCCGTGGGCAGGCGCTATGACGTCCACGGGCACGTCCGCGAGCTTGTCTATGGCCCGCAGCACCATCTTGCTGAACTTGGCCACCACGTCGGCAAAGTAGCGCAGCCCTTCTTCCTCGTAGAAATCCACACGTCCGGAGTCCTCGGCGAACACCGTGCCGTCCACGGTGCCGAACGTCCCGAAGGCGTCGCCGGAGAACAGCACCCGGCGGCCGGGGTCATAGGTCATCATCGTCTCCGGCCAGTGGACGAACGGCGTGGAGAAGAACTGCAGCGTGGTCTCCCCCAGCTCCAGCGTGTCTCCGTCTTCCACCACGGTCACGTTTTCGGTGATGCCGTAGAAGGACTCGAGCATCTCCGTGGCTTTCTCGGTGCAGACGATGGTGCAGTCGGGATTGACCCGGCGCAGGATATTCAGGGAGCTGGTGTGGTCCTGCTCCATGTGGTGCAGGATGAGGTAGGAGAGCTCGGCCGGGTCAACCACCTCGGCAACGTGCTCCAGGAACATCTGGCTTTTGGAGACCCGGACCGGGTCAATGAGGGCCGGCTCCGCGTCGTCCACGAGGTAGGCGTTGTAGGAGACGCCGGCCGGCTGGAGCGGCCAGAGCCCCTCGAAAAGATCGGTCGTGTGATCGTTGACGCCCACCCAATGAACCTGCGGCTCTATTTGCACGGCACCCATGGCATTCCTTTCCGGTGATAAATCCGGCCCCGTCTCCCCACTGTGCGGCAAGGCTTTACCGAACGGCCATAGTAGCAGCAGAAAGCCAGCGGAGCAACCCGAGAACGAAGCGCAACGCTCTTGCTCCGCGCGGCGATTCTCCGCTAACATAGGTGGGGAATCGCTGCCGGTGTGCGGACCTGGCAGCGTGGGTTCCCATGGTGCGTCGTCCCACGCCCCCACGACCGGGGGAAAGGAGGGGCTCCGGCGATGCGGTCTGGAGACGCTGCGCGGTCCTATGTGGAATTGCTTCGCAACGAAGGGCTCACGGTGCGTCCCGCTCTTTGGCGCTGGGAGCTGGAAGCCGCTTATGCACTGGTCTACCGCACCTATCACTGGCGCGGCTACGTGGGCGACGATCCCTCCGGGCTTTACGTGACGCTTTTCAACATGCTGCCGGGCACAGTGACCTTCGTGGGCACCATCCACAACCGCGTGGTGGCCACCCTGACACTTCTGCACGACGGCCCGCTTCGGCTGCCTATGGATGAGTTGTTTCGTGAGGAACTGGCGCAGTTGCGCACAAAGGGTCAAAAGCTGGCCGAAGTCGCCATGTTTGGCGACCGGCGCGTGCGAAACTACCGGCGGACGCTCCCTATGCTCACGCTGCTCGTAAAACGAGCGTTCGATTACTGCAAACAAGTGTCGGGTGTGCAGTACCTCTGCACGGTCACGGACCCCGTGCGGGCGACCTTCTACGGAGAGTGCCTCATGTTCGAGCCCCTGGGAGACATAAAGGCATATCAGCAGGCACCGGAGATCCGTCTCGCGGCCGGCTACATTGCAGTGAATGACATAGGAGCAAGGTGCCGGGAGAAGCAGGATATGCGAAGACTGTTCCTCGAAAATCGAACGCCCTTGCCGCTGCTAAAGCGAAGATACACCCTCGGATGTCGGGACCTGCGATACTTCTTGATCGAGATGACATCCCTGCTCGAACACAGCTCTCCGAAAGAGCGGGGCGTTCTGCGCGAAGCCTACCCCGAGTGCCCGTGGGATGACTGGATGAGCTGCACATGAGTCATTTCTGCCAGTTCCGCGGGGGAACTTCGAAAGACACCAGAGCGAAGCACGCTCTTGACCGTCCGGCGGTCTGCGCATAGCATATGGTTCTCACAATCGGAATGAATCGGCTTCTCTTTCAAGAAGGAAGGGGACGGGATGAAGGTACGAGTGGACGAAGAGCGGTGCATCGGTTCGAGCGCGTGCGAGCAGCTCTGCCCGCAGATATTTCAGGTGGTAAACGGCATCTCCGTGGTTCAGGAGGATGAAGTGCCTCTGGACCTCGAGGACGAAGTGCGGGACGCGGCGGACTCTTGTCCGACGGATGCTATCATAATCGAGGAGGACTGACCGAGAGGACCGGCCGCAGGGGTCCGGCGGCGAACCGCCGGGGCCGGAACACTCATTGAAGACCGAGACGGACCATGGGGGAGACAAAGGCGGGGAACGCAGAAGGGGCTCAGCCCGGCCTCCCGGGGGCCTTCGCTGACCTCTACCAGTGGCAGTCCGCCATGTTGCGCGTGGTGCTGTCGCTGGTGCCCATCGTGGTGGCCTCCGTGTACCTGTTCGGCTGGCGTTCGCTGGCCATCATCGTGCTGTGCGTGGGGCTGGGGTCCTTCACGGAATGGCTTTTCTGTCGGGCGCGCGGGGAGAAGATCAGCTCAGCGGTTTTCGTGACGGCCTTTCTGCTGGCGCTCACGCTCCCGCCCACGGTGCCCTACATGGTGGCCGCGGTGGCGGTGGTAGTAGCCATCGTGTTCGGCAAGGAGGTCTTCGGAGGCTTCGGGCGCAACGTCTACAACCCGGCCCTGGTCGGCCGGTGTTTCGTTTATATCTGCTTTCCGGTGGCGATGACCAGCCAGTGGCTGCCGCCCTTCAGCGGCTTTCCCGCGGGATTCGCACGCTGGATGGGCGCGGCGGACGCCATCACCCGGGCCACACCCCTGGTCAACATCAAGGCCGGCGAGGCGGTGGCCCCGCTGCAGAACTTACTGCTGGGCAACGTGGCCGGCTCACTGGGGGAGACCTCGGCGATCCTCATCATCCTGGCCGGCATCTACCTGGTGGCCACCAAGACGGCCAACTGGCGCATCATCGTCTCCTGCCTGGCGGGCGGGGTGGTCTTCAGCATGCTGTTCTCGTGGATTCTCGGGGTCGCTTCGATCCCGGGTCCCGTGGTCACGCTGTCGGCCGGAGCGTTTCTGTTCGGCGCCGTCTTCATGGCCACCGACCCCATATCCGCACCCGACACCAATCCCGCGCGCTACGTCTACGGGGTGGGCATCGGCGGGCTAATGGTCATCATCCGGGGGCTGTCTAACTTCCCCGGCGGCGTTATGTTCGCCATCATCCTTATGAACACCTTCGCACCCATCATGGATCATTACGCCCGGAAGTGGAAGAAGGCCCGCCGCGAAGCCCGGAAGAAAGCCGAGAAGGCACAGGAGGAGGAAAACGGCGAATGAAGGAGAAGCTCTTCACGCTGCTGTTCATGGCCGGGGTGGCCGCCCTGTTCACCACCGGTGTGTCGGCCGTGCACATGGTGACGCGCCGCCGCGTGGAACTGAACCGGGAGCTGGCCGAGAAGCGCGTGGTGCTGGACGTTCTGGACGTTGAGACGCCGAAGCGGGCGCAGCTGGAAGAGATCGCGCGGATCTACGAGAAACACATACAGAAGACGGACATGACGATTCGGACGGAGACGGGGACCGTGCCCCTGTTGAAAGCCGTGACGGAGGACGGGGAGCCGATGGGGTATGTCTTCAAGGTTGCCGGCCGGGGCTTCTGGGACACGGTGCGCGGCTACATGGCGGTCGAGCCGGACCTGAAGACGATCCGGGGGCTGTCCTTTTACGAGCAGAGCGAGACGCCGGGCCTGGGCGCCGAGATCACCAGGGAGTGGTTCGAAAAGCAGTTTGAGGGCCTGGTCATCCCTGATGAGGCCGGCCGGGACGAACAACTCGTCGGACTGGTACGCCCCGAGGCTGAGGCCGGACCGCACGAGGTCCACGGCATCACGGGCGCAACGGGCACGAGCAATGCCGTGGAGAGGCTGCTGAACAATACGCTGCGCGCTTTCCAGCAGACCGTTCGCTCCGAGCGGGGACTGCAGCGGGGTTCATAACACGCAGGAGAGCTGACATGCCGGACCTGCTGAGAAAAATCACGCTCTCGCGTTCTTACCAGGTCTTCCGATCCGGAGTATGGGACAACAACCCTATCTTCCGCCAGATACTGGGCATCTGCTCCACCCTGGCGGTGACGAACCTGCTGATCAACACCGGCGTCATGTGCATCGGCCTGCTGTTCGTGCTGGCGTCCTCCAACGTGACGGTTTCCTTGCTGCGCAAATACACCCCTCAGCGCGTGCGCATGATCGTGCAGGTGCTGATCATCGCCTCGTTCGTCATCATCTTCAAGATACTTATTGACGCCTACATACCGGACATCTCGAAGGCACTCGGGGCGTACGTGGGTCTGATCATCACCAACTGCATTATCATGGGCCGGGCGGAGGCGTTCGCGGCGTCCAACCCCGTCTGGCCGTCCTTCGTAGACGGTGTCGCCAGCAGCATCGGGTATTCGATCATCCTGCTGGTAATCGCCTTTTTCCGCGAGCTGATGGGAATGGGCACGCTGTTCGGCATGCCGGTCATGGGCGACTGGTGGCGGCCGTGGACCATCATGGTCATGCCCCCGGGAGCCTTTTTCGCGCTGGCCCTGGTCATCTGGGTGGCCCGTCGCTACGGCGGCGTGCCGACCGAGGACGAGGGCGGAGCCTGACAGGAAGGGAGCAAGACAGTGGACGCACAGGTGCTCGGCATTTTCTTCGCCGCTATCTTCACGGAAAACATCCTGCTGGCGCGCTTTCTGGGGATGTGCTCGTTCCTCGCGGTCAGCCGGCAGGTACGCACTGCGGTGGGGCTGGGCAGCGCGGTGATCTTCGTGCTGTTCTGCACCAGCGGCATCAACTGGGCGGTCTATAAGGCGCTGCAGGCCCTGAACCTGGAGTACCTGCGGTTCATCGCGTTCATCATCGTGATCGCGGCGTTCGTGCAGCTTGTGGAGATGGTCATCGAGCGCGCCTCGCCGGTGCTCTACCACGCGCTGGGCATCTTCCTGCCGCTCATCACGGTCAACTGCGCCATCCTGGGCGTCTCCCTGTTCATGGTCATCCGGGAATACACGCTCGTGAACGCCCTCTCCTACGGCGCCGGCAGCGGCATCGGCTGGGCGGTGGCCATCATCGCCATGGCCGGCATCCGGGAGAAGCTCAACAAGCTGGGGCGCATCCCGAAGGGCCTGGAAGGGCCGGGCATCACGCTGATCATTGCGGGCATCATGGCGCTGGGGTTCGTGGGGCTGTCCGGGGTGCTGACCGCGCAGGTGGCGCCGGAGCGGCAGGCCGTCGCCCTGGAGGCCCGCGAATCCGAGCAGCAACAAGAGCAGGCTCCCCCGTCGCAGTTGGAGACCCCGCAGCAATGACCGAAGTCCTCGTAGCCATCCTGACCATCGTCCTCCTGTCACTGGCGCTGGCGGTGATCCTGCTGGTGGCGGAGGCCGTGCTGGTCAACTACGGGGAGTGCACGCTGCTGATCAACGACGAGGAGGAGCGAGTTGTCGAGGGCGGCAGCAGCCTGTTGTCCGTGCTGATGGGGGAGGAGATATTTGTGCCCTCCGCCTGCGGTGGCCGTGGCTCGTGCGGCCTCTGCAAAGTAAAGGTCCTGGAAGGCGGCGGTCCCCTGCTGCCCACCGAGACACCCCACCTGGACGATGAGGAGATCGAGAACAACGTCCGCCTCTCCTGCCAGGTCAAGGTCCGCACGGACATGGCGCTGGAGATCCCCGAGGAAATACTGTCGCTGGAGCAGTACGAGACGGAGGTCACTTCCATACAGGACCTGAACTACGACACCCGCATGATCAGGCTGGAGCTGATTGATCCCTCCACCCTCTCCTTTACGCCGGGACAGTACATCCAGTTCGAGTGCCCCCCCTACGGCAAGACGCCCGAGCCCGTCTACCGGGCCTATTCGGTGGCTTCGCCGGCCACGGAGGAAGGCAGCATCGAGCTGATCATCCGACGCGCACCGGGCGGCATCTGCACCACCTACGTCTTCGAGGTGCTCAAAGAAGGGCAGAGCATCAACATCAACGGGCCCTACGGGGACTTCTACCTGCGGGACACGGACCGGGAGATCGTCTTTATCGCCGGCGGTTCCGGCATTGCACCCATCCGGTCCATCCTTTTCCAGATGGTCGAGCAGCAGATAGAGCGCAAGGCGACCTTTTTCTACGGCGCCAACGAGCTGCGCGACCTTTACCTGCAGGACGAGCTGCGGGAGTTCGAGGAGAAGATCCCCAACCTGACCTACATGCCGGTCGTCGCCGAGCCCGAGGACGAGTGGGACGGCGAGACCGGGCTGGTCACCGAGGCCATAGACCGCCACATCGAGGACGCCACCACGCAGGAGTTCTACCTCTGCGGCAGCCCGGCCATGATAGACGCCGCCGTGGAACTGCTGAAAGAGAAGGACATGCCCGACGACCGCGCCTTCTACGACAAGTTCGAGGAGTCGTGATATGCCAGACCATCAGGACGACGTCCCCATGAAACAGCCCCCCGAGCTGCGGGAGGCACAGAGGCAGATGCGCCCCGGCGTGGTCACTCGGGACGGCTTCCTCGGCTCCGACTCTCGTCCTCTGGCGGAGATACTGGACACCGACGACAGCAGCGTTCGGTCAATGGACCTCACCCACGCCGAGATCGCCGAACGGATGGAGCACTTCACCAGCAAGGGCAGGCGTGGCCTGGGCACCACGGTTCAGATGGACGAGCACTTCGAGGTGCGCGTGCAGGAATGGCGCGGCGTGCTGCCCTGCCCCTGGCCG
This sequence comes from uncultured candidatus Brocadiaceae bacterium, assembly GCA_964448935.1. Lineage (GTDB taxonomy): Bacteria > Planctomycetota > Brocadiia > SM23-32 > SM23-32 > CAYVBE01. The sequence goes on along the minus strand of CAYVBE010000200.1, from coordinate 90 downwards.
CACAAAGGCACCTACCGCAAGAGCATCACGCACCTGACCAACACGCGCACGGGGGAAGAGCTGCAGTGGACGGCGCTGAGCATCCACATG